>PLYQ01000266.1:0-11826 GCA_003153415.1 Rhodospirillales bacterium
GGGCGGCGCGATGGATCTGGTCGCGGGCGTGCGGCGGGTCATCGTCACCATGGAGCATGTCTCCAAGGATGGCGCCTCGAAGCTATTGAAGGAATGCACCCTGCCGCTGACCGGCCGTCGCGTGGTCGACATGGTGATTTCCGAGCTGGGCGTCTTTAGCGTCGACAAAAAGGGCCCAGGTGGCGTGACCCTGATCCAGCTCGCCGACGGCGTGACGGTCGACGAGGTCAAGGCCAAGACCAAGGCCAAGCTTTCGATCGATGCCGGCCTGAAGACAGTCGCCTAGTCGGGCACGAGAGGCACCGCGGGTGCGTCGCCTCGCGACATCCATCGACATAACGGCGTCGCCGGCCGCAGTCTGGCGCGCGCTCACCAATTTCGCGGCCTACCCCGAGTGGAATCCCTTCATCCGCCGCCTGGTCGGCGAGCCGCGTGTCGGCGCTCGCCTGGAAGTCACCGTGCAGCCGGCGGGGCGAAAGGCGATGACGTTCAAGCCCACCGTGCTGGTCGCCGATCCGGAGCACGAGCTGCGCTGGCTGGGCCGGGTGATCATGCCCGGCGTGTTCGACGGCGAGCACGCCTTCATCATCGAGAGAACGTCAGCCGGCTGCCGGCTTCACCAGGAAGAGAATTTCCATGGCCTGCTGGTGCCGCTGTTCGGTGCCATGTTGGACGACACCGAGAAATCGTTCGAGGTGCTGAACCGGGCGCTGAAGCAGCGGGCGGAGCGGCGTTAGCTCACTGCTGGTGGCTTACCACTTGGCGAAGAATTGCCTGATCGGCTCGGCGCCAGGGTTGGTAAAGCGACTCTCGGTGACGATCGCCCGGCCGGTCGCGCCCTGGCCGTAGTAGAGCGCGTTCCAGTCGTTGTCGGTGTCGAGGTACGAGCCTTCGAGCGACGCGCCGGCAAACAGGCCGGCCGAATTCGAGAAGGCCACGATGTCGGAGCCGCCGGCGGCGGTCGAGGCGCCCTCCATTCCGACGCCGACCGACACCATGGTGACGCCGACTTCGGCGCCGAACTTGAACTTGTGGTCGAGGATGGCAGCCAGGCCCTTGTCGGTCAGGATGATGAACACGATCTCGGACACCTTGGCGCCGGCCTGCAGGCCGATACTGCCGGAGCCCATGCCGTAGAAGGCGGGGTAACTCCAGTTGTTGGGCGAGCTGCGCGCCAGCAAGGTGCCGCGCCCGCCGGCCGCGCCCAGGATGAAGCCGCCCTGCACGAGTTCCGGGACGATCAGCACGCCCTTGGCCTTGGTCATGCTCTTGGCGGCGTCGGGGTAATCCTTGCCGGTGATGACCTTGCGGGCGGACGCGAGCGACTGGTCGACCAGCGACTGGCGCTTGGCGTCGGCGCGGGAGGGTGTGGCGGCGAGCAACGGGGCGGCAAAGGCGGCCGCGGTCGCGCCAAGGACGGTTCGGCGATCGAGCTTCATTTTCTGCTCCTTGGTTTGAGGCCGACGCCGGGGAAGCGCCTAGGCGGCCACAACAACCTGAATCATACCATGTTTCAGGGCAGAATTGAGGCCCTCAACGGGAGGCCGGGCGATCCTTGAGGATCAGGGGCAGGCCCGCGGCCATCAAAATGACCCGGTCGGCGTAATCGGCCATGCGCATGTTGAGCCGGCCCTGGGAATCGCGGAAGGCGCGGCCAAGCGGCGTGTCGGGCACGATGCCAAGCCCCACCTCGTTGCTGACAAAAACCACCGGCGCGCCCAGACCGTCGAGCGCCCGCAGCAGCTCGTCGGTGGCCTCGTCCACGTCCTCGCCGGCATGCATCAGGTTGGACAGCCAAAGGGTGAGGCAGTCGACCAGCACCGGCTGGCGGTGCGCGCCCGCCGCGACGACCGCCTCGCCGAGCCTCAGCGGCTCCTCGACCGTGGTCCAGTTGGCGCCGCGTCGGGCGCGATGGGCCATGATGCGGGTCGCCATCTCGACGTCGCCGGCCTGGGCGGTGGCGATGTAGACCGCCGGACGGGGTGCCGCGCCGAACAGCGTGCCGGCGACCAGCCTCTCGGCGTGTGTGCTCTTGCCTGAGCGTGCACCGCCCAGCACCAGGCTGACCGACGGCAAGGAGAAGGTCGGCACGTGCTCCATCAGTGCTGGTTGGCGCTCACCAGCCAGCACGCGCCGGGCAGCGCGACGCCATCGCCGGTTTCGTATGGTTTGAGTGCAGCGGCGACCGCGGCCTTGGCCTTCTCGATCTGCGCTGGTACCGCCTCGGCGAACAGTCGGGCGAGCGGCCCGAAGCGTCCGATACTGTCGAGGGTTTCGGCCATGTCCTTGCCCAGCCGGATCGGCAGGTCGAGCGGCCGCAAGGACGGCGCTCCGAAGCCCGCTTCCTTCAGGATGCGCTCCACGCGCGCACGATCGCCGAAGGAATATTGGCCCGGATCCTCCGGCCCCGGCCGCTCGAAGGGCGGCAGATGCGGCGCCGCGGCGCGCATCGGCACCAGGCCCCAGGGATTTTCCTGCGGCGTACGCCAGCAGACGAAGACCAGCCGGCCGGTGGGCTTGAGCGCGCGCCGCAGATTCTTGAACGCCGCAACGGGATCGCCGAAGAACATGACGCCGAAGCGGGAGAACACGAGATCGAAGGAAGCCGCTTCGAACGGCTGGGTGGCGGCGTCGCCGACCGCAAACGTTGCGTTGGCGATATTCTGCGCGCGCGCAGCAGTCACCAGCGTCTCCGAGATGTCGACAGCCAGCACCTGGCCCTGCGGCGCGACCGCCCGCGCGAGCATCGCCGTTGTGCCCCCGGTGCCGCAACCGATGTCGAGCACCCGCTCGCCGGGCTGCGCGGCCGCCGCGGCAAGAGCCGGCTCGCCAAACGGCGTGACGGTGCGTTCGATGCGCTCGTACGAGGCAAGCCACATCTTGCCGCCGGGGCCGTTCCAGAACGCGGCTTGTTCGGCCGCAAGTTCGGTTGCGCTTTTCATGCTTTGCTCCCTGCGTGCGCGACGACGAGCTCGCGCGGCATGTAGTTGGTGAACGCGACCCGCCAGGCGTGCGCCGGATCGGCCTGCTCGAAATGCTCGATCAGGGTGAGCGAGACGTTGTCGATCTCGAAGCGAACGGCAGCCTCGGGATGCATGTCGAAAGCGTGCGCCAGCGCCGCCCGGATGGTGCCGCCGTGCGCCGTCGCCACGATGTCGCGGCCGCGATGCTCATCGGTCAGCCGCTCGATGCTTTTGACGGTGCGCTCGCGCAGGTCGACGAAGCTTTCGCCGCCGGGCGGCCGGAACTCCGGCGGCCCCAGCCAGAACAGATGGTTCTTGCCGTGGTACTCGGCGATCTCGGTATAGGTGAGGCCCTGCCACGAACCGAAATGCTGTTCGGCAAGGGCGGGATCGATCAGCAGCCGACCCATGTCGGCGCCCGCCTTGGCGAGATGCTCGGCCGTCTTGCGCGCCCGCAGGAGATTGGACGAGTACCAGATCGCGCCCTTGGGCAGCAGCGCCGCCTGATGGCGGAACAGCGCCTCGTTGCTGACGTCGCAATCCTTGTCGCTCTGGCCGTAGCAGCGCGCCTCGGGATTGGGCACCGGCGCATGCCGCACCCACCACCAACGCGTGATTGCTCCCGTGATCTTGGCCGCCGTCGCCATGCCTGCTCCTCTGAAGACCGCCTAAACGAGCGGTCTTCTTAGTGGGCAATCAGGAGCGCCGCCACCACCAGAAAAACAATCTCTGCCTTCTGCTGCACCGCGCCCAACGTGTCGCCGGTATAGCCGCCGATCCGCTGGGCGATCCACTGCGAGGCGAACCACGCAGCGGCGATGGAAGCAAGCGGCGCCAGGATCGCCACGAAGAACCCTTTGCCGAGCAGCAACAGGAAAGCGAGCAAGGCGCCGATGCCGATGGTGAGCCAGACGTCGTTGTCGGCGGGCTTGCCGGCCTGGGCGCCCAGGCCATCCGCGCGGACCGGCGAATAGACGAGCAGCGGATAGGCCAGCACGGAACGCGACAGGGCGTGGGCGGCGATCAGCACGACCAAGCCGGTCGAACCGCCGAATTGCGCCAGGCAGGCCACCTTGATCAGCACCGAGAGCGCCAGCGCCAGCACGCCGAACGTGCCGTTGCGACTGTCGCGCATGATCTCGAGCCGCCGCGGCGCCTCCAGCCCATGTGGACCGAGCCCGTCGGCCGTATCGGCCAGACCGTCTTCATGCAGGGCGCGCGTGATCAGCACGGCGGCACCCACCGCCAGCACACCGGCCAGCCAGCCCGGTCCTGCCAGGCCGCGCACCACGGCGAACACCAGCCCGGCCGCCAGCCCGACACAAGCGCCGATGACCGGCAGCACCGGCAGGACGTCGGCGAGCTGCCAGCGCGGAGCGCCGACATCGAGCTTGAGGCCGGTGAAAAAAGACACCTGTTCCTTGAAGGCCTGGAGCCATTCGTCGAACGACGATGGCCGGCCGCTGGGGGGGTCGTTTGGACTGGTCATGGTAGGTCGAATATAGGATGGTCCGCGCCCGCCGTAAGGACCGTTTCTGCTTATGAACACCCCTCCCGCCAGCTTCGAGGAAATGCGCCGCATCCTGCGCGACCTGCCGGGACCCGACCTGGCGGCGCAGACCGAAGCGGTCCAGCGCCAGGCCCAGCTCACCAAGCCGCCGGGCTCGTTGGGNNTAGAGCGGCCGCGGGTAGCGGTGTTCGCCGGCGCCAACGGCATTGCCCGGCGCGGCGTGTCGGCCTATCCGCCGGAAGTCACCAGGCAGATGGTCAAGAACTTCCTCGACGGCGGTGCCGCCATCAACCAGCTCGCCGCCGCCATCGACGCCGACCTGCGCATCTACGAACTCGATCTCGAGCATCCGACCGAGGATTTCAGCCAAGGCCCCGCCATGAGCGAGACGCGCGCCGCCAAGGCCATGGCCTACGGCATGATTGCCGCCGAACCCGGCATCGATGTGCTGTGCTTGGGCGAGATGGGCATCGCCAACACCACGACCGCCGCCACTTTGTGTGCCGCCCTGTTCGGCGGCAGCGGCGCCGACTGGGCCGGCCCCGGTACCGGCGTGAAGGGCGAGGTGCTGGCCCACAAGATCGCCGTCATCGACGAGGCGCTGGCCTTTCACAAGGCTGCGATCGCCGAGCACGATCCGCTCGTCCTGCTGGCGGCCGTAGGNNCATTCCCGTGCTGCTCGACGGCTACGCCTGCACCGCCGCCGCGGCCGTGCTCCACGCCATCGATCGCCATGCGCTGGATCATTGCCGCGTGGCGCACCGTTCCGCCGAACCCGGTCATCGGCGCCTGCTCGAAGCCATCGGCCATCGTCCGCTGCTCGACATGGATATGCGCCTGGGCGAGGGCTCGGCGGCAGCGCTCGCCGTGCCGATCCTCAAGGCCGCGGCTGCCTGCCATAACGGCATGGCGACCTTTGCCTCGGCGGGCGTCAGCGGCAAAGTTTAAGGGCGCTCTAGTCTCCCATGTCGCTATCGCGCTCCACCTTCCTCCAGCTCGCCAGCGCCGCACTGCTTGGTGGCTCCGTGGCGGCGCAGACAGGAGCCCGCATGCTTACAAGAAAGATTCCGTCGAACGGCGAGGCGCTGGCCGTAGTCGGCTGCGGCACGTGGCGGACCTTCGACGTCGGTACCCAGCCCGCCGAGCGCGCGCCGCTCGCCGAAGTGCTGCGCGTCCTGTTCGAGGCAGGCGGCTCGGTGATCGACACCTCGCCGATGTACGGCGCTGCCGAGGGCGTGGTCGGCGATCTGCTGGCGTCGGCCGGAACGCGCGACAAGGCCTTCATCGCCACCAAGGTCTGGACGACGGGGCGCGACAGCGGCATCGCCCAGATGCGCCGCTCGATGACGCTGCTCAAGACCGAGCGCATCGACCTGATGCAGATCCACAATCTCGTCGACTGGCGCACTCATCTGGCGACCCTGCGCGCCTGGAAGGCCGAGGGCCGCGTGCGCCTGCTCGGCGTCACGCACTACACCGAAAGCGCGCACGGCGAGCTCGAAGCCGTGCTGCGCGCCGAGAAATGGGACTTCGTGCAGCTCAACTATGCGCTCGACGACCGCGCGGTCGAACGCCGACTGCTGCCGCTTGCCGCCGAGCGCGGCGTCGCCGTCCTGGTCAACCAGCCGTTCGGCGGCGGTGGCTTGCTGCGCAAGCTTCTGGGCCGCAAACTGCCTGATTGGGCAGGCGAGATCGGCTGCACGAGCTGGGCACAGATCCTGCTGAAATTCGTGCTGGCGAACCCCGCCGTGACCTGTGTGATCCCCGGCACCGGCAAACCCGAGCATATGAACGACAACGTCCAGGCCGGTCTCGGCGCCTATCCCGATGCGGCAATGCTCAAACGCATGGTCGCGTCGATCGAGATCTGAACAGGCTCTACGCCATCGACTTCGCGAGATGAGTCGCTTCGGCGACCAGGGCAGCACCGATGGCGGTCATCGGCTCGCGCGGCGGGACGACCAGACCGATCTGATGCACGGCTTCCGGCTCGACGATGGGGATCGAGCGCAAGTGCTCAGTGAGGCCCAGCGTGTCGGCCAGCTTCTGCGGCATCACGCTCGCCCAGCGGCCGGTGCGCACGTGGGAGAACAGCACGATCATGGAATTCGATTCGAGCGTCGGCTCGGGCCGCTCGCCGGCGGCATTCAGCAGCTGGTTGATGATGCGCCGGTTCTGCATGTCGGGCGTCAGCAGGCACAGCGGGATCTTGCCGACCTCCGCCCAGGTCACCCGGTCGCGATCGCCCAACGGGCTGTCTTTCGAGGTAAGCAGACGATACTGCTCGAGATAGAGCGGCACGGCGCGCATGCGGCCGAGTGGCTCGTTGTCGATGTAGGTGAGACCGGCGTCGACCTCGAGATTCTCCAGCATCGACAGCACTTCGGCCGAGGTGCGCGACAGCACCGTGAACTTCACGTTGGGATGCTTGGCACGGTACGGCGTGGTGAGCGCCGAGACCATGGCGAGTGCGGTAGGGATCGCTGCGATCTTGAGATGGCCACTCAGCCCCTTCTTCAGGGTCTGCACTTCCTGGCGCATGGCGCGTGTGTCGGCAACGATGGTGCGCGCCCAGTCGAGCACGCGCTCGCCTTCGGCCGTGAAGCCGAGAAAACGCGACGTCCGCTGCACCAGCATAACGCCGAGCATTCCCTCGAGTTGCTTGATGCCTGCCGAGAAGGTCGGCTGCGTCACGCCGCATTGCTCGGCCGCCCGGCCGAAATTGCGTTCGCGCGCCAACGCCAGCAGGTATTCGAGCTTGTCGATCATCCTAGAGTCCTAGGGTCAATTGCGGCGGGGCCTGCTCGGTCTTTACACCCATATTCGACAAGGAAACACCGAGCAGCCTCACCCTCTTCTCCAGCGGAAAGATGGTGCGCACCAGTTCGACGCTGGTGCGTTCGAGCTCCTCCTTGCTCGACACCGGCTCCGCGAGCGTGCGGCTGCGCGTGACGATCTGGAAGTCGGCGTACTTGATCTTCACCGTCACCGTGCGCCCGCCGACACCGGTGCGCTCGCAATAGCTCCAGACATCCTCCAGCACCGAGCGGATGCCGTCTTCGATCTCGGCCGGCTTGCCGAGATCTTCGACGAAGGTCGTCTCCGAGCCGACCGACTTGCGCGGCCGGTCGGGCACCACCCGGCGGTCGTCCTGGCCGCGGGCAATAGCGTAGTAGTAATCGCCCGCCTTGCCGAAATACTGCTGCAGGAATTCCAGTGTCTGGGCTTTGAGATCGCTGCCGGTATGGATGCCCAGCCGCTTCATCTTGGCCTCGGTCGCGGGACCGACGCCGTGGAACCTGCCCACCGGCAGGCCCTCGACGAAGGCCGGGCCCTTCTCCGGCGGAATGACGAACTGGCCGTTGGGCTTGCGGTGGTCCGAGGCGAGCTTGGCCAAAAACTTGTTGTAGGAGATGCCGGCCGAGGCGGTCAGCCCCGTCTCGGCCAAGATGCGGGCGCGGATCTCGCGGGCGATCTCCGACGCCAGTGGCATGTTCTTGAGGTTGGTCGTGACGTCGAGATAGGCCTCGTCGAGCGACAACGGTTCGACCAGCGGCGTGTATTCGAGAAAGATCGTGCGGATCTGGCGCGACACCTCCTTGTAGACGTCGAAGTGCGGCTTGACGAACACCAGCTCGGCGCACAGCCGCCGCGCCGTGGCCGAAGGCATGGCCGAGCGCACACCGAACTGGCGCGCTTCGTAGCTTGCCGCCATGACCACGCCGCGCTCGCGCGCGCCGCCCACCGCGACCGGCTTGCCGCGCAGCGAAGGATCGTCGCGCTGTTCCACCGACGCATAGAAGGCATCCATGTCGAGATGGATGATCTTGCGGACCTCGGACTCCGCCATTGCGCCGGTATATGCTATTTGGCTCTTCTTTTCCGCGAAAAAGGCAGGCGTCCGATGGCCGTGGCGAGCAACGACGAGATTCGTATCCTCACGCCCTCGGGCATGCTGGGCTACGGCTTCCCGATCGATCACTTCCGCATGGGCCTGGCGCTCCGGCCGCACGCCATCACAATCGATTCCGGCTCGACCGATTCAGGTCCGCAGAAGCTCGGTCTGGGCGAGATGACCTGCAGCCGCGAAGCCTATGTGAAGGACATCGAAGTCCTGCTCGAGGCCCAGCACGAGACGAAGATCCCGGTGTTGATCTCCTCGGCCGGCGGCGACGGCACCAACCTTCACGTCGATGTCTTTCGCGACATCATCGCCGAGATCGCCAGGAGGCGCGGCTGGCGCTTCAAGCTGGCGTCGATCTACGCCGACATCGACAAGGGCCTGATCGGCCGCGAGTTGCGCGCCGGGCGGATCGGGCCGCTGGGGCCGGTGCCGCCGCTCGACCAGCGCGAGATCGATGCCGCCACCGTCATTGTGGCGCAGATGGGTGCCGAGCCGTTCTGCAAGGCGCTCGACGAGAGTGAAGGAGTGGACGTGATCGTGAGCGGCCGCTCCTACGACCCCTCGCCGACCGCAGCCATGGCGATCCGCGCCGGCTTCGATCCCGCGCTTGCCTGGCACATGGGCAAGATCATGGAATGCGGCGCGCTCTGTGCCGAGCCGGTCGGTCGCAATGTCATGGGCTATCTGAGGCGCGATCATTTCGAGATCGAGCCACTCAATCCGGCCGAGCGCTGCACCACGGCGTCGGTGGCCGCCCACACGCTTTATGAAAAGACCCATCCGTTCCTGCTGGCCGGCCCCGGCGGCACGCTCGACCTTTCCAACTGCAAGTACGAGCAGGTGACCGACCGCCGCGTGCGCGTCTCGGGCAGCCGCTTCGAGCCTTCCAAGCACTACACGGTGAAGCTCGAAGGCGCCAAGACGGCGGGCTTCCGCTCAATCTTCATCGCCGGCGCCCGCGATCCGATTTTCATCTCGCAGATCGATGAGATCCTCGAGAAGGTGATGGCCGGCGCACGCGCCTATTTCGCCGAAGTGCCGGAAGAGAGCTACCGCATCATCCCGCACATCTACGGCAAGAACGGCGTGATGGGCGATCTTGAGCCGCACAAGACGCCGGCGCACGAGCTTTGCATCATCGTCGAGGTCGCGGCCACGACCCAGGCGCTGGCCACCGCGATCTGCGGCAAGACCCGCACCAGCCTGATGCACTCGCCCTATCCTGGCCGCATCGCCACGGCGGGCAATTTAGCCTCGCCCTTCACGCCGCTCGAGATTCCGCTCGGCGCCGCCTGCGAGTTCAATGTCTATCACCTGATGAAGATCGACAGCCCGACCGCGCTGTTCCCCATCAAGTACGAGGAGATCTTTTAGGTGGCCACCATCCCGACCCCCCTGCGCGACATCGCCAAGGTGATCCGCAGCAAGAATGCCGGCCCGTTCGAAATCACCCTCGATATCGTGTTCAAGACCAAGGAGGACTTCGAGACGGTGAAAAAGAGCGGCGTGATTACCAAGGAGCTGGTGTCGAAACTCTACAACGTGCCGACGCAATCGATCATCACCTTCGGCTTCTTCGACCTGGTCAACGCCGTGAAGATCACCCTGCCCCGTCCGCGCCCGCAGGGCGGCGTCGGCGAGACAGACATGCATGCCGCCCAGCAGCACGTGCCGCTGCAGGAGATCCGCGTGCCGTGGCCCGCGACCTGATCAGAACGGCCACCAGCTCCACCAGCTCGATTTCTTCAGGGCCTTGCCGCTCTGCTGCCCGGCGATCGGCGTTGGCGCCGGTAGGTCGGTATCGCGCCAACCGCCGCCCAGCGACTTCACCATGACGGCGCTGGCGGTGAAGCGGCTGAGGCGGATGTTGAGCAGCGTCTGCTCGGCGCTGAGTGCCGTGGTCTGGGTCGTCACCACGGTCGTATAGGGCACCGTGCCAGCGCGATACTGGTTGAGCGCCAACTGTTCGGCCTCGCGCGCCGAGCCGACGGCCGCGCGTTGCACCTGTTCCTGCTGTTCGAGGACACGCTGCTGGACGAGTTCGTCCTCGACCTGTTGGAAGGCCGTCAGCACGGTCTGGCGATAGGTCGCGACCGTGCCGTCATAGTTGGCGCGGGCGCCTTCAACCTGGGCACTGCGTGCGCCGCCGTCGAGCAGGGTGCCGGCAAGCTGCGGGCCGATCGACCAGACGGCCGAGGCGATCTGGAATAATGGACCAAGCATGGTGTTGAGAAAGCCGATGCTGCCGTTCAGCGTGATGTTGGGATAGAACGCCCCCAGGGCGACGCCGATCTGGGCGTTGGCCGCGGCCATTTGGCGCTCGGCCGCGGCGATGTCGGGTCGCCGCTCGAGCATCGCCGAAGGAATGCCGGCGTCGACCGTCGGCACGTTCGGTGGCAGCGGCGCGGCAGCGATGCTGAAGTCCGACGGCTGCTTGCCGACCAGCACGGCGATGGCATGCTCGAACTGGGCGCGGTTGATGGCCTCGGCGACAAGCTGGGCGCGGGTCTGTTCGAACAGCGTCTGCGCCTGGGTCAGGTCGACCCGCGAGGCGATGCCGGCATCGAGCTGGTTCTGCACGATCTGCAGCGAGCGGGCGAAGGCTGCGACCGATTCCTGGAACAGCCTGGTCCGCTGCTCGGAGATGCGCAGCGAGAAGTAGTTGGTGGTGACGTCCGACTGGGCCGACAGGCGCGCCGAGGCAAGAGTGCCGGCACTCGCCTGGGCCGCCGCCGAGTCGCTCTCGATTTGGCGGCGGATGTTACCCCACACATCGATTTCCCAGCTGAGCGTGCTGCCGCCGGAAAACTGGCCGACGCTGTTGCCGCCGCCGCGCTGGGCGCCGCTGCCGATCTGTTGGCTGCCGCCGGTATAGCCCACGGTCGGATAGAGCGGCGACTGGGCTTGCCGGATCAAGGCACGCGCCTGGCGATAGGCCGCCTCGGAGACTTTCAGGTTCTGGTTGGAGATATCAACCTGGGCCGCCAGCTGATCGAGGGTCGGGTCGCCGTACATCGACCACCACGGTCCGCGATCGATCGCATCGCGCGGCACGGCCGGGCGGAATCCCATGGCCTCCTTGTATTCGGCGCTCGGCGCCGCCGCTGGCGGAGGACGTTCGTAGTCGGGGCCGATCAGGCAACCCGACAAGGTGGCAAGCGCCAGAAGAGCTGCGATCCGCTTCATGCTTGTGCCTCAAGGCCGCCGAGATGGCGCGCCAGCCGGCTGTGGGGATCGCGGTCGCGGCGACGGAAGCGATCGAGATAAAGGTAGATCACCGGCGTGGTGTAGAGAGTCAGGATCTGACTGACGATCAGGCCGCCGATGATCGAGATGCCGAGCGGCCGGCGCAGCTCGGCGCCGTCACCGAAGCCGAGTGCCAGCGGCAGCGCGCCCAGCATCGCGGCCATGGTCGTCATCAGGATCGGACGAAAGCGCAGCAGGCAGGC
>PLYQ01000266.1:11855-19600 GCA_003153415.1 Rhodospirillales bacterium
TGGATGTAGCTCTCGTAGAGAACGCCGAGCACGATATAGATCGCCGCAAGGGCCGCCAGCACGACCAGAAGCTGGCTGTCCAGCGACTGCTGGAAGGCCCGCGCCGTGCCCTGGAACGAGCCGTGGATTGTCGCCGGCACACCGATCTCGTGCATGGTGGCGTTCACGTAGGCGACGGCGTCGCTCAGGGTCTTGCCGATCGCCAGGTTGAACGAGATCGTGCTGGCGACGAACAGGCCCTGGTGGTTGACGGCAACCGGCGTGGTGCCGAATTCATAGCGGGTGAGCTGCGACAGCGGGATCATCGTCTCGGCCGTCGTGCTGACGGAAGCACCCGTCGAAGCCGAGCCGCGGCCGCTCACGGCAATGGCATTGGTGCGCTGGTTGCGCACGGCCGCCGCCGGATCGACGGCGCCGGTCGCCAGGGGGGCCGTCGACACGATGGCCCCCGTCGCCTGCGCCCCGCTGATCGCGCCGCCCGATGTGCTGACGTAGATGTCCTTCAGCGTTTCCGGGTTCTCCCAGTATTCCGGCGAGACCTCCATAACCACGTGATACTGATTCAGCGCGTTGTAGATGGTCGAGACCTGGCGCTGCCCGAAGGCGTCGTAGAGCGTGGCCGAGATCGAGCGCGTGTCGACGCCGAGCCGGCTTGCCGCATCGCGGTCGATGGTCAAATTGACCTGAAGGCCCTTCTGCTGCTGATCGGAATCGACATCGGTGATGACCGACGTGTCGTGTTGCAGCGCCGTCACGAGCTTCGGCCCCCAGGCGTAGAGATCGGGCAGTGAATCGGCCTGCAGGGTGAACTGGTACTGCGAGTTGCTCTGCCGGCCGCCGACCCGGATATCCTGGACGGCCTGCAGGAAGAGGTTGGCGCCGGCCACCTGGTTCAACTTGATGCGCAACCGGGCGATCACCTGATCGGCCGACACGTCGCGCTCGTTCAGGGGCTTCAGCGAAGCGAAGACGAAGCCCGAGTTGGTCTGGAAGCCGCCGGTGAAGCCCACCACGTTTGCGACCGCCGAATCGTCGCGGATGATCGACACGAACTGGCGGAACTTGCGGCGCATCGCCTGGAACGAAATGCTCTGGTCGGCGCGAATGCCGCCAATGATGCGACCGGTGTCCTGCTGCGGGAAGAAGCCTTTGGGAATCTCGACGTAAAGAAAGATGTTCAGCACCACGGTCGCCAGGAAGACCACCATGGTGCTGCGGGGATGGCGCAGCACCCAGGCGAGCGAGCGGCCGTAGAAGCCCTGCACCGCGGTAAAGACGCGCTCGCTGGCGCGGGAAAGCCGGCCCGGCGGGCGCTCCGCCTTGTCGCGCGGCGGACGCAACACGTAGGCGCACATCATTGGCGTCGTCGTGAGCGACACGACCATGGAAATGAGGATGGCGATCGACAGTGTGACGGCGAATTCGCGGAACAGGCGGCCGACGATGCCGCCCATCAGCAGGATCGGGATGAACACCGCGATCAGCGACAGGCTCATCGACACCACGGTGAAGCCGACCTCGCGTGCCCCGAGCAGCGCGGCGTCGATCCGCGACATGCCGTTTTCGATGTGGCGCGAGATGTTCTCGAGCACGATGATGGCGTCGTCGACCACGAAGCCCGCGCTGATGGTGAGCGCCATCAGCGACAGGTTGTTGAGGCTGTAGCCCAGCAAGTACATGACGCCGAACGTGCCAACGAGCGACACCGGCACGGCGACCGAGGGCACCAGGCCGGCGCGAGCCGAGCGCAGGAAGCCGAAAGTCACCAGCACCACCAGAATGACGCTGATGGTGAGCGCCCGCTCGACTTCCCTCAGCGAGGCGCGGATGGTCGTGGTGCGGTCGGCCGCCACGGTGACGTCGACGTCGTTGGGCAAGGCAGCTTGCAGGTCGGGCAGCAGCGCCTTCACCTGGTCGACGGTCTCGATGATGTTGGCGTTGGGCTGGAGATAGACGATCACCAGCACCGAGCGCTTGCCGTTGGCCTGGCCCTCGTTGCGGATGTCCTCGGTCGCATCGATGACTTCGGCCACCTCCGACAGGCGCACCGGTGAACCGTTGCGCCAGGCGATGATCAGGTCGCGGTATTCGTCGGCAACGCGGGCCTGGTCGTTGGTGTAGATCTGGTAGCGCCGGTCGCCGACCTCGATGGCGCCCTTGGGTGTATTGGCATTGGCTGCGGCAAGAGCGGCGCGCACGCTCTCGAGCCCAATTTGGTACTTCGACAAAATATTCGGATTGATTTCGACCCGCACCGCCGGCAGCGAACTGCCACCAAGCGTCACCTGGCCAACGCCGTTGACCTGCGACAGTTTCTGCTGAAAGACATTCGAGGCTGCATCGTAGAGGCGGCCCTGGCCCAGAGTCTCCGACGTCAACGCCAGGACCAGCGCCGGCGCGTCGGCCGGATTGATCTTGCGATAGATTGGATTGCTGCGCAGGTCGGAGGGCATGTCGGCCCGCGCCGCGTTGATGGCCGCCTGCACGTCGCGCGCGGCGCCATCGATGCTGCGCGACAGGTCGAACTGCAGCGTGATGCGCGAATTGCCGACCGTACTGGTCGAAGTGATTTCACTCACTCCGGCGATCGCGCCCAGCCGCCGCTCGAGTGGGGTGGTGACGCTGGTGGCGACCGTATCCGGCGAAGCGCCAGGCAACGAGGCCTGAACCGAGATGGTCGGGAAATCGACCTTCGGCAGCGGCGCCACGGCGAGTCCCATGAAACCCATGACGCCGGCCAGCAAGACACCTGCCGTCAGCAGTGTGGTGGCGACGGGCCGGGCAATGAAGGGCGCCGATAGGTTCACGGCTGCGGCCCCTGCTCAACGCCGGGTGAGACGGGATAGAGCGGCGTGTCGAGCGGCACGCCGCGCACCCGTCGTGCGATCCGGTCGAAGGCAAGATAGATCACCGGCGTGGTGAACAGCGTCAGCATCTGGCTCACGATCAGGCCGCCCACGATCGTCAGGCCAAGCGGATGGCGGAGCTCCGAGCCGGTGCCGGTGCCGACCATCAGCGGCAGCGCACCCACGAGGGCTGCGATGGTCGTCATCAGGATCGGCCGGAAGCGCAGCAGGCAGGCCTGGTGGATGGCCTCCTGCGGCGCCTTGCCCTCGTTGCGCTCGGCATCGAGCGCGAAGTCGATCATCANNCGCCCAGCACGATGTAGACGGTGACAATGGCGGCCAGGATCAGCAGGAGCTGGCTCGACAGCGCCTTCTGGAAGGCCAGCGCCGCGCCCTGGAACTGCGTGGTGATCGAGCGCGGCATGCCGATCTCGGTCTGTGCGGCGGTGATAGCGTCGACCGCCTGTCCGAGCGACGCGCCGGGCGCCAGGTTGAAGGAAACGGTGGTCGAAGGAAACTGCCCCAGCCGGTCGAGTCGGAGCGGCGCGGTCTGCTGTTCGAAGGTGGCGATCGCCGACAGCGGCACCTGCTTGCCGCTCGCCGCACCGGGCAGGTAAAGATTGTTGAGAGAATCCAAGGTGCGGGCCATCGACGGTTCGACTTCGTAAATCACGCGATACTGGTTGGATTGCGTGTAGACGGTCGAGACGATGCGCTGACCGAACGCGTCGTAGAGCAGATTGTCGACCGTGGCCATCGTGATGCCGAAGCGCGCCGCAGCGTCCCGGTCGATCTTGATGAACATCGTCAGGCCCTTGCTCTGCAACTCAGTTGCGACGTCGATGATCTCGGGGATCTTCGCCATCCGCTCCATCAGGCGTGGCACCCAGACGTCGAAGTCGGTGGGGTTGGGGCTGACAAGTACGAACTGGTATTGCGTGCGGCTCACCGTTGAATCGATGGTGAGATCCTGTGCCGGCTGCATGTAGAGCGTGATGCCCTCGACCGACTGGGTCTCGCGTGCCAGGCGGCGGATGATCTCGCTGGCGCTCGACGAGCGGGAACTGCGCGGCTTGAGATTGATCAGCATGCGCCCGGAATTCAGCGTCGGGTTGGTACCGTCGACGCCGACGAACGACGCCAGACTCTCGACATCCGGGTCACCCAGGATGACGTCGGCCAGCGCGCGCTGGCGCTCCTTCATGGCATCGAAGGAAATACTTTGCGACGCCTCGGTGACCGCCGCGATCAACCCGTTGTCCTGGATCGGGAAGAACCCCTTGGGAATCACAACGTAAAGCACCACGGTAAGCACCACGGTGCCGATCGCCACCAAGAGGGTCAGGGGTTGGTGGCGGAATACCACGATCAGGCAGCGGTCGTACCAGTCGATCGTCTTGGCGAACCAGCGAGCGCCCAGCGCCTGGGCCTCAGCATGCGCCTCGGCCGGCTCGCCCGCCGCATGCCCGCGGCGGCGCAACAACTGGGCGCACAGCATCGGCACCAGGGTGAGCGAGACCACCGCCGAGATCAGAATGGTGACCGAGAGCGTGACGGCGAACTCGCTGAACAGCCGACCGACGACGTCGCCCATGAAGAGCAGCGGGATCAGCACGGCGATCAGCGACACGGTGAGCGACACGATGGTGAAGGCGATCTGGCTCGAGCCCTTGAGGGCTGCCTCCTTCGGGTCATCGCCCTGCTCGATGTAGCGAGCGATGTTCTCGATCATGACGATCGCGTCGTCGACAACGAAACCGGTGGCGATGGTGAGCGCCATGATCGACAGATTGTTGAGGCTGAAGTTCGCCAGATACATCACGGCGAGCGTGCCGATCAGCGACAGCGGCACCGAGAGGCTGGGGATCAGCGTGGTCCGCCAGTCGCCCAGGAAAAGGAAGATCACGGCGACCACCAGGACGACCGCGAAGCTCAACTCAATCTGCACGTCGCGCACCGAGGCTCGGATGGTGAGCGTGCGGTCGGTGAGTACGGTGACGTCGAGCGAATTGGGCAGGGTGTTGCGAAGCTGCGGCAGCAACGCCTTGATGCTGTCGACGACGGCGATGACGTTGGCGCCGGGCTGGCGCTGGACATTGACGATCACCGCCTGGGTGGCGTTCATCCAGGCGGCGAGCTTATTGTTTTCCTGGCCATCCTCGACGGTGGCGACGTCCGACAAGCGCACCGGCGAGCCGTTGCGGTAGGCAACCACGACGTCGCGGAACAGGGCGGGGTCGGTGATCTGGTCGTTGGCGTTGATCGTGTAGGCCCGCGTCGGGCCGTCGAAATTACCCTTGGGCGTGTTGACGTTGGCGTTGGTGATCGTGGTTCGGAGATCGTCGACATTGAGGCCATAGGCAGCGAGCGCCGTGGGATTGGCGCGGATGCGCACGCCGGGCTTCTGGCCGCCCTCGAGGCTAACCAGGCCGACGCCGGAAAGCTGCGAGATCTTCTGGGCAAGCCGCGTATCGACCATGTCGTGGATCTTGGTCAGCGGTTCGGTCTTCGACGTCACGGCAAGGGTGAGGATCGGCGCGTCGGCCGGGTTGACCTTGGCGTAGATCGGTGGCGCCGGAAGGTCGCCCGGCAGCAGATTGCCAGCGGCATTGATCGCGGCCTGGACCTGCTGCTCGGCAATATCGATGCCGAGCTTGAGGTCGAACTGCAGCGTGATGGCCGAGGCGCCCGCCGAGCTGGTCGACGTCATCTGGTTGAGCCCCGGCATCTGGCCGAACTGCCGCTCGAGCGGCGCGGTGATCGACGAGGTCATGACCTCGGGCCCGGCGCCGGGATAGAGCGTCAGCACGCGGATCGTCGGGTAGTCGACCTCGGGCAGCGCCGACAGCGGCAGGAAGCGGTAGGCGATCGCGCCGACCAGGATGATCGCCACCATCAGCAGCGATGTGCCGACCGGCCGCTCGATGAATATCCGCGACGGATTCATGTCGCGGTCTGGATTACTTGTTGGACTGCGCCGGTCGACCCGCGGCGCCGGGGGTACCGCCAGGTGCTGCGTTGCCGCGACGCTGCTGGCCCGCAGCCGCGCCATTTTGCGGGGCGGCCGGCGCGCTGCCATCGGGCGGCGCGGCCGCGACTGGCCGGCCCGACGTGCCGGGCGATGTCGCCGAAGGCCGGCGGATCTTGGCGCCGTCGCGCAGACGATCGACGCCGTCGACCACCACCTGATCGCCGACCTCGAGGCCCTTGGTCACGACGATTTTCTCGCCATCGGTGGCACCGGTCTCGACGACGCGGATCGCCACGGTGTCGTCGGGCTTGGCGAGATAGACGAAGATGCCGGGCTGGCCGCGCTGGATGGCCGCCACCGGCACCACGATGGCGTCCTTCACCTGGTCGACCAGCAGCCGGATGTTCACGAACTGGTTGGGAAACATTGCCTCGTCGGAATTGTCGAAGGTGGCGCGCAGCTTGACCGTTCCGGTCGTGATGTCGATCTGGTTGTCGGCGGTGGAAACCTTGCCGACGCCCAGCGTGTTCTTCTGCGCGCGGTCGAGCGCCGTCGTCTCGAGCGTTGCGCCGTCGCGCAGACGCTTGCGCACCGGCGGCAACGAATCTTCGGGAATGGTGAACATCACCGAGATCGGCTGCATCTG
This sequence comes from Rhodospirillales bacterium, assembly GCA_003153415.1. Classification (GTDB taxonomy): domain Bacteria; phylum Pseudomonadota; class Alphaproteobacteria; order Reyranellales; family Reyranellaceae; genus Reyranella. The sequence continues at coordinate 18,319 of PLYQ01000266.1, forward strand.
GGCGATGACGAGGAGGCCGGTCGCGTCGCCCATCGTCACATAGTTGCCCGGATCGACCAGGCGCAGGCCAATACGGCCGGTCACCGGCGCCACGATCTTCGTGTAGGTAAGGTTGAGCTTGGCGGCGTCGACCAGCGCGTTGTCGGTGATCAGGGTCGCCTCGTACTGGCGCACCAGGGCGGCCTGGGTGTCGTACTGCTGGCGGGCGATCGAGTCCTGCGCGACCAGGGTCTTGTAGCGTTGCAGATCGATCTGGGCGTTCTTGAGCAGCGCTTCGTCCTTGGCCAGCGTGCCTTGGGCCTGCTGAAGGGCGACGTCATAGGGGCGCGGATCGACCAGGGCCAGCAGGTCGCCCTTCTTGACCATCTGGCCTTCGGTGAAATTGACCTCGACGAGCTGGCCGGTGATCTGGCTCTTCATGGTGACGACCGCGAGCGGCGTCACGGTCCCCAGTGCCTTGATCACAATGGGAATGTCGCCCTTGGCGACGGTTGCGAGGCCGACCGGCACGGGGGCGCCGGCGCCAAAGCGGCCGCCCTGGCGCGACGGTGCAGTCGAGCTGTTGGTCGAAATATACCAGCCTGTCCCTGCGACCACGGCAAGCCCCAAGCCGATCCCTAGTAGGGTCCGCAGCCGATTCATCGCGTATGTAGCCCCCAGTCCAAGATAGCTCTCATAATACGTAAAGAGCCCGCAGAGTCTCCCCCAGCGCCCGGAGGCGCGCAAGGCTGCGGCCGGCCGGAGCGGTAACGCCGGCCGGGCGGGAAAGATCCAAACGGGCCGAAATATACTGACGATCCGCCAGCAGGCTTCAGTCCGCGGCTTTGTCCGGCACGTAGAGCTGGCTGCCGCCGGCTTTGAACTTGGCGCTCATCTCGTCCATGCCCTTCTTGGCGTACTCGCGGATGTCCTGGGTGATGCGCATGGAACAGAACTTGGGCCCGCACATCGAGCAGAAGTGCGCCGTCTTGTGCGCCTCCTTGGGCATCGTCTCGTCGTGGAACTTCTCGGCCGTCGCCGGATCGAGCGACAGGTTGAACTGGTCCATCCAGCGGAAGTCGAAACGCGCCTTCGACAGCGCATCGTCGCGCAGCCGCGCCGCGGGATGGCCCTTGGCGAGGTCGGCGGCGTGGGCGGCGATCTTGTAGGTGATGACACCCACCTTCACGTCGTCACGATCGGGCAGTCCGAGATGCTCCTTGGGCGTGACATAGCAGAGCATCGCCGTGCCAAACCAGCCGATCATGGCGGCACCAATGCCCGAGGTGATGTGGTCGTAGCC
>PLYQ01000049.1 GCA_003153415.1 Rhodospirillales bacterium
ATCTCCTCGCCGGTCTTGGCGTCGTAGACGACGAAATCCGTCTTGTCCTTCACCATCTGGGAGAGATGGTCGAGTGTGACGTAAGCCGAGGTCGAGGTGTTGTAGAGCCGCCGGTTTGCGTACTTCTTGATGACGACCGGCGCGGGCTTAGGAGTGCTCTCGGGGACTGCCTGATCGGCCATTACGCGTGTGCTCCTCTAGCTCCCGGGCCGCAGTAAACGCCCGTTTACTTAGGGTTCGCCACCTTAGCGCCGATGCCGCAGTGCGACAAGACGGGGTTTGCGCCTGCGAACGCCGCTATGCAAGACGATGGGCTATAGTGTGCCCATGGCCTCCGAGAACGACGAGCCTACCGCCGATTTCGACCGTCTGGCGCGGCGCTATCTCGACCTGTGGCAGAGCCAGCTATCAGGCCTTGCCGCCGATCAGCCGCTGACCGAACAGATCGCCCGTCTTTTTGCTGCCGCGAACGCCCAAGTTGCGTCTGCGATACAAGCTGCCCAAGGTGCCCCGCATGCCGCTGCAACCACGACTGGGACCCCGTCCGCTGCCGCTTCACCTGGGAACGGCTCTGATGACGTTGGCGAGCTCAGAAAGCGCGTGGCAGTTCTGGAAGCGCGGATCGCCGAGCTCGAAGCGAAGCTCGGACGTTCCTGAATCGCTGAATGCGCTGCTGGCGGAGATTTCCGCGCTTGATGCCAAGGCGGGCGGCGGCAGGTTCGAAGCTGCCCTTCACCGCGAGATCGGCCGCCGACTGCATCGCCTGGCCGATGGCGTGCTGGCCTACCGGCAATCCGCCGTCCATCGCACGCTCGAAAATCCGCCTGCGGTGTGGAGCGAGGGCAACACGCGCCTGCTCGACTATGGCGCCACCCATCGCGCCGCGCGCGGCAGGAAGGCCCGCGCCGTCTTGGTCGTGCCGTCGCTGATCAATCGCTGGGAAGTGCTCGACCTCACCGCCGAGAAGAGTCTGCTGCGCGCCATGGCGGCCGCGGGGCTGCGGCCCTACCTGGTCGATTGGGGAACGCCCGACGCCGAGGAGCGGCGCTTCGACACCACGGCTTACGTGGCGCGCCTTGAGCGCGCACTGGGCTTCGTCGCCAAGCGAGCGCGGCGAGCGCCGGCGGTGCTGGGCTACTGCATGGGCGGCACGCTGGCCGTGGCGCTGGCCGCGCGCCAGCCACGCCGGGTCGCTGGGCTGGCGCTGCTCGCCGCCCCGTGGGATTTCCACGCCGACCGTACCGGCCACGCCTTCCTGCTGACGGCGGGCCCCTTGCTCGCCCAATTGGCCGACAAGGCGGGCGAGCTGCCGGTCGACATCCTGCAGACGTTGTTCTGGTCGCTCGATCCCTGGCTTGCCGTCAAGAAATTCGGCCGCTTCCTTGGCATGGATCAACAGGGCGATACCGCACGCGACTTCGTGCTGCTCGAGGACTGGCTGAACGACGGCGCACCGCTCGCCGGACCGGTGGCGCGCGAATGCCTGGTCGGCTGGTACGGCGACAACCTGCCGGGTCGCAACAAATGGGTGGTCGGCGGCAAACGTATCTTGCCGTCGAAGATCCGAAAGCCGTCGCTGGTGATGATCCCGTCGGGCGACCGCATTGTGCCGCCGCTTTCGGCCGCAGCCCTCGTCGATCCCAAGCTCGGGCTGAAGAACGCGACGCGGCTCGACCTGCCGCTGGGTCACATCGGCATGGTGATGAGCGGCCGCGCGCGCGAGCTCTGCTGGACGCCGCTGATCGCCTGGCTGGGCGGGCTCGGAAACGGGCAGAAGTAGTGACGGTGCAGGAGAGATCCTTCGACTGGCGCGTGCCGGCGATCTGGGCCGTCATGCTGATGATCTCGGTATTTGTCCGGGCCTACATCCAGGTTGCCGACAGCGGCCATCGGTTGGGCTACGACCAGGCTCTGGCCGTGGAAACGGCGAGCCACATCGTCGTCGCCGCTCTCCTGCCGGCGATCTACTGGCTGCATCGGCGTTGGCCCCTGCGCGGCGGCCCGCGCAACATCCTCGTCCACGTGGCAGCCGTTGTGCCGTTCAGCGTGGCACATACCCTCGGCATGAGCGGCCTTCGGCTACTGTGGTTCGTCGGCCTGATGGGCCAGCCTCATTCCGTGCCGCTCACCTGGGATCGGATGCTCTACGAGTTCAGCAAGGACATCGTGAACTTCGCCATGCTGAGTGCGGCGATCGTGGCCATCCGATACGTGCTGGAGCGCGCGCCGGCGCCGGCTGCGGTGCCGATGGACGAGGGCACGCGGCCCGAGCGCTTTGCCGTCCGTAAACGGGGTGGCAACGAGGTGGTCGTCGAGGTGGCTGACATCGACTGGATCGAGGCGGCCGGCAACTACGCCATCCTTCATGTCGGGGGCGACACGTTCGAAATCCGTTCGTCGCTCGCCAAGCTCGAGAGCGAGCTTGATCCGAGGCGCTTCGTGCGGGTCCACAAGTCGCATGTAGTGAACATCGCCCGCGTGGCCGAAGTGACGCCCTGGGTGAGCGGTGACTGGCGTATCCGCCTGCAGGACGGCGCCGAGGTGAACTTGAGCAGGCGCTATCGCCAGCGCTTCGAGGCATTGGCGCCTGTCCGCAGCTGACCGCTCGTCCCATGGGCCTCGCCGGTCGTCCCAAAATCCCGGCCGGTCGTCACAATTCGCCCTGAAAACAAGGCATTGGCAGCTAGAAGCGCCTACCTGGACCCGAACGGGGGATCGCCGCCATGAACCGACGCACATTGCTCACGCTGACCGGAGGCCTGCCTTTCATTACCGCCGCCTACGCCCAGACGCCCAAGCCCTTCCGCCGCAACCGTCCCAGCGACGCCGGCTGGCCCTCGGACGGGCAATGGCAGGTGCTCAACGACAAGGTCGGCGGCAAGCTCGTCCGGGTGCGCTCGCCACTCGCGGACTGCGGGCCCAAGAGCTACGCCTGCGAGGCGCTTTTCAAGAGCCTGAAGAACCCCTACTCCATCCGTGACTCGGTGGCGCTGACTCAGACCACCGGCTGGGCCAATGCCTGGGCCTCCTCGCCCAGCGTCTGGGCAGTCGCCGCCCGCAACGCCGCCGATGTCGCGGCGGCCGTCGACTTCGCCCGTCAGCATCGGCTGCGGCTGGCCGTGAAGGGCGGGGGTCACAGCTACCAGGGCACCTCGAACTCGGCCGATTCGCTTCTCGTGTGGACGCGCGAGATGGACAAGGTCGAATTGCACGATGCCTTCGTGCCGCAAGGCTGCGCCGTTGCGCCCCAGCCCGCGGTATCGCTGGGCGCCGGCACGATCTGGCAGCAGGCCTACGCGACCGTCACCACGGCCGGCCGCTACGTGCAGGGCGGCGGATGCCTCACCGTCGGCACGGCCGGTCTAGTCCAAAGCGGTGGCTTCGGCAGCCTGTCGAAGCGCTATGGCCTCGCGGCCGCCGGACTTCTCGAAGCCGAGGTCGTCACCGCCGACGGCAAGATCGTGATCGCCAACGCCTGCACAAATCCCGATCTCTTCTGGGGGCTGAAGGGCGGCGGAGGCGGCAGTCTCGGCGTCGTCACTCGGCTCACGTTGCGCACGCGCGAGCTGCCGACGTCGATCGGCGGCGTGTTCGCCACCGTGAAGGCGCGCTCCGATGGAGCCTTCCGGCGCCTCGCTCAGCGCTTCGTCGCCTTCTATCGCGAGACGCTGTTCGATCCGAGCTGGGGCGAGCAGGCGCGCTTTCGCCCCGACAATGCGCTCGAACTCTCCATGGTGTTCAACGGCCTCGACCAGGCGCAGGCTACGTCCGCGTGGAAGCCGTTCTTCGACTGGGTGGCCGCTTCGCCGGCGGATTTCGAGCTTGCAGCACCTCCGGTGATCATCGCCGTGCCGGCCCAGGTTTTCTGGGATCCCGCCTTCCTCAAGCAGAATGCCGGCCCGTTGATCATGTCTGACGATCGGCCGGGCGCGCCTCAGCAGAACGTCTTCTGGCGCGGCAATCTCGACGAAGCGGGTTGGTTCCTGCACGCCTACCAATCGACCTGGATGCCGGCATCGCTGCTGGCGCCCGAGCGCGAGGGCGAGCTGGTCGACACTTTGGTCGGCGCCTCGCGGCACTGGAGCATGACCTTGCATTTCAACAAGGGCCTGGCTGGCGCGCCGGCCGACGAAATCGCCGCGGCGCGCGACACCGCGACCAATCCGGCGGCGGTCGGTGCTTTTGCGCTGGCGATCTCCGCCGCGGCAGGCCCGCCCGCGGTTGCCGGTATCGCCGGACATGAGCCCGATCTTGCCCGGGCGGCCGCCAGTGCGATGAAGGTCGGCGCCGCGATGGGCGAGATGCGCAAACTCGTGCCCGAGCCCGGCTCGTACGTCTCGGAGTCGAATTACTTCGAGGCGAACTGGCAGCGCGCCTTCTGGGGCGCCAACTATGCGCGACTGCGCGCGGTGAAGGACAAGGTCGATCCCGAGGGCCTGTTCTTCGTGCACCACGGCGTGGGCAGCGAGGATTGGAGTCCCGACGGCTTTACCCGGCTCGCTTAGTCTTCGGTTTGACGGCGGCGTACAGCAGCAGCTTGCGCCCATCTTCGCGTACAATCTCGGGCTCGCGAACCATGCCGAACTTCTCCAACCCGCGATGGCCGGGAATGTTTTCCGGACGGGTGATCGCCACTGCGCGGTCGAGACCGACCACTTCGAAGGTGAAGGCGAGGGACGCGCGGCCGAGTTCGGGTCCGTAGCCCTTGCCTTGTGCCTCCGGCGTGAAGGCCGCACGCAGGGCCACGCCGAGGTCGTCTTCATGGACGCGCAAGCCACCCAGCCCGACGAGCGTACCGCTCGCGCGTTCCGTCACCGTCCAGGACCCGAAGCCCAACGCCGGCCATTCGGCCTCGTAGTCGGCCAGCATCACGTCGCTTTGGGCGCGTGTCAGAACGCCGTGCTTGAGCAGATTCATGACCCGGGCATCGGCATGCAGAACGGCCAGACGATCGGCGTCGGCCCAGATGATGGGCGAGAGGCGCAATCGTTCGGTAATGAGCGTATGACGATCCAAGTGGGGTCCTTGCCGGGTCTGGCAGCAGGCCTATATAAAATGCCGGGTAGGGGCGGCTCGCCAAGGAGACATATCATGGCAACGGAAATCGTCATCGCGAGCGCAGCGCGCACGCCCGTCGGATCCTTCAACGGCGCCTTCAGCAGCGTCCCCGCGCACGACCTCGGCAAGGTCGCGATCAAGGGTGCGCTCGAGCGCGCCAAGGTCAAGCCCGAGGAAGTCGACGAAGTCATCATGGGCCAGATCCTGAGCGCCGGTCAGGGCCAGAACCCGGCCCGCCAGGCCGCGGTCAATTCGGGCATTCCGGTCGAGAAGACCGCTTTAGGCATCAACCAGCTCTGCGGCTCGGGCCTGCGCGCCGTCGCCTTCGGCTGGCAGGCGATCCGCAACGGCGACGCTAACATCATGGTGGTCGGCGGCCAGGAGAGCATGAGCCAGGCGCCGCACGTCGCTCATATGCGCGACGGCACCAAGATGGGCGACCTCAAGATGGTCGACTCCATGATCAAGGACGGGCTGTGGGATGCCTTCAACGGCTACCATATGGGCAACACCGCCGAAAACGTCGCGCAGAAATACCAGATCACCCGCGCCGAGCAGGATGCTTTCGCGGCAGGCTCGCAGAACAAGGCCGAGGCGGCGCAGAAGTCCGGCCGGTTCAAGGACGAGATCGTTTCCGTCACCGTGAAGACCCGCAAGGGCGACGTGGTGGTCGACACCGACGAGTTCCCGCGTCACGGCACGACCGTCGAGGCGCTGGCCAAGCTGCGTCCCGCCTTCACCAAGGAAGGCGGCTCGGTCACGGCCGGCAACGCCTCGGGCATCAACGACGGCGCGGCCGCGCTCGTGCTCATGAGCGCCGATGAGGCCAAGAAGCGCGGCGTGAAGCCGCTCGCCAAGATCGTGTCGTGGGCGACCACGGGCGTTGATCCGAAGGTCATGGGCATCGGCCCGGTGACGGCGTCTCAGGCCGCGCTCAAGAAGGCCGGCTGGACCGTCAAGGATCTCGACCTCGTCGAGGCCAACGAAGCCTTCGCAGCGCAAGCGCTGGCCGTCGGCAAGGAACTTGGCCTCGATCCCGCCAAGCTCAACGTCAATGGCGGCGCCATTGCGCTTGGCCATCCGATCGGTGCCTCGGGCGCGCGCGTGCTGACGACGCTGCTTTATGAAATGCAGAAGCGCGACGCCAAGAAAGGCCTCGCCACCCTCTGCATCGGCGGCGGCATGGGCATCGCCATGTGTGTCCAGCGCGACTGATTTGGACTAGAGGCCGAGATCGCTCAGGCCGGGGTGTCCCGCTGGCCTGGGCCCCGGCGCCGGCCAATCGAACTTGCGATCCTTCGCGTCGATCGGCAGATCGTTGATTGACGCGATGCGCCGGCGCATCAGGCCTTTATCGTCGAACTCCCAGTTCTCGTTGCCGTACGAGCGGAACCAGTTGCCTGAATCGTCGCGCCATTCGTAGGCAAAGCGTACGGCGATGCGACTGCCTGTGAAGGCCCAGAGCTCCTTAATCAGCCGATAGTCCAATTCCTTGACCCATTTGCGGGCAAGGAACGCCCTGATGTCGTCGCGGCCCTGGAGGAACTCGGACCGGTTACGCCAAACGCTGTCGGCCGTATAGGCGAGTGCGACCTTGTCGGGACTCCGACCGTTCCAGCCATCCTCGGCAGCGCGGACTTTCGCGATGGCGGTTTCCAAGGTGAAGGGCGGCAAGGGCGGTCGCGGGGCATCGGTCATTGGATCCTCCTGCCGCCGTCATGCGTCGTGCCGCACGGATTCGCAAGAGCCTAGAACGATTCCGCCGGAGGCGGAATGCGCCTAGAGTGATTCCGCTTGTCGCGGAATCACTCTAGGCGCAGCCGGGTTCCGGCATGGCGAGCAGGCGGGCCAGCGGCGAAACCACGATCGCCAGCGTCGAGAGCGCGAACGAAATCGCAACCAACATCAGCGCGCTTTCGACACCGGCATGAGCCGCTAGTGTTCCGGCGGCGAGCGCTCCCAGCGGCCGCACGCCGTAGTTGGCGGTCTGCACCGTGGCATTGACGCGGCCCTGCAGGGTGAGCGGCGTCACGAGCTGACGCACTGTCGTCTGGCAGATCGCCCACAGCATCGGCCCGAAGCCGATCAGGAAGAAGCCGGCAGCCGAACAGAGCAACGGATCGACGCGGCGCGCCACAACGAATAATGCGACGCCGACCACCGAGATCACCGGACCGAAGATCAGGGTGAAGAAAGGCGGCAAGAGGCGCGATGTATAGGGCGCCACGAGCGCGCCGAGGATCAACCCGGCGCCGAGCGCCGATTGCGCCAGGCCCATGCCGGTCGGATCGAGCTTCAGAACACCGAGCGCCAGCGGTGCCCAGATCGCAAGCAGGGCGAAGAAGGCGAAGTTCCAGAAGATGGCGCAAAGGCTGATGCCGCGCAGCAGCTCATGGCGCAGCACGAAGGCCGCGCCGATCCTGATCGATGCGGTGAAGGAGGGGCGGGCGCCGCTGGCGGTGGGCGAGCCCGATTTCGGCAGGGCGAGCACGCAAACCACGGCCAGGGCGGCGCCGAGGGCGGCCAGAACATAGCCCCAGGTCGGCGACAGATGCTGCGCCAGCAAGCCGGCGGCGAAGGGCGCAGCGAGACTGGCGCAAGCCCGGGCGAGTTCCAATCGGGCATTGGCGCGCGACAGCTCCACCGGTGCGACCAGGGTCGGCAGCAGCGACACCGAGGTCAGCACATATATGACCGTGCCGGCAGCGCCGATGAAAGCGGCCGCACCCAGCGCCAGTGGCGCATCGGCGACGGCAGCGGCGAGAGCAGCCAGGGCAGCGATCAATCCGCAGCCGAGGCCCACGACCAGCAAGGTGCGACGTGGATAGCGATCGACCCAGGCGCCGGCCGGCAGGGAGAGCAGCAACCAGGCGGCGCTTTGCGCTGCCACCAGCAGGCCCAGCGTCTCGGGGCCGGCATGCATGACCAGTGTTGCCGTGAGCGGCAGGGTGGCGAGCGCCAGTTGGTCGGCGGCGTGGGTCCCGGCGGAGGCGCCGAGCAGGGCGGTGAAGGGTTTCATGGCAATGGTTCTAGGACCGCCCGAAGCCGACCGTTATCCGCCAGCCACCCTCGAATTCGAGCATCGATTCGATGCCGCCGACTCTCTTGCCCGTAACCGGGAAGAACCGGCTAGAGTGGGTTGGCGGCAAGGCAAGGGAGGAATTAATGGCTGGACGGGTTGCACTCGTAACGGGCGGAACGCGCGGCATTGGCGCTGCGATTTCGAGAATGCTCAAGCTGCGCGGCTACGAAGTGGCAGCCAACTATGCCGGCAACGACGTGGCGGCCTGGGCCTTCAAGGCAGAAACCGGCGTTGCGACGTACAAGTTCGATGTCAGCGATTTCGCCGCCGTGGCCGCCGCCGTCGCCCAGATCGAAAAGGACCTCGGCCCGATCGAGATCGTCGTCAACAATGCCGGCATCACCCGCGATTCGACGATGCGCCGGCTCGACCGCGGCATGTGGGACGCCGTGATCGACACCAATCTCGGCTCCTGCTTCAACGTCAGCAAAGCGGTGTGGGACGGCATGAATGCCCGCGGCTTCGGTCGGATCGTCAACATAGGCTCGATCAACGGCCAGGGCGGCCAGTACGGCCAGGTCAACTACGCCGCCGCCAAGTCGGGCATCCACGGCTTCACCAAGGCGCTGGCCCAGGAAGGCGCCTCCAAGAACATCACGGTCAACGCGATCGCTCCCGGTTACACCGACACCGACATGGTCTCGGCGGTACCGGCCAACGTGCTGGAAAAGATTGTCGCCAAGATCCCGGTCGGGCGCCTCGGCAAAGCCGACGAGATTGCCCGCGGTGTGCTGTTCCTGGTCGCCGACGATGCCGGCTTCATCACCGGCTCGACCCTGTCGATCAACGGCGGCCAGCACATGTATTAGTCGCGAGCTGCGGATATGATGGGGCCGGCGACTGCCGGCCCTTTTCATTTGTGCGAGCGTTCCATGCCCAGGCTGACCGAATACAAAGACATGAGCCCGCGCGCCAAGGCCGTCGTCGAGCCCATCGCCAAGGCGCGCGGCATCGACCCCGCGGCCATCAACAATGTCTGGAAGGCGCTGGCGAGACATCCCGCCGTCATGGAGCGCTTCGCGGACGAGATGAAGGCCGCCTTTGCGCCCGGCAAGCTCGATCCGCTCACCAAGGAATTAGTTTATCTCGCGGTCAGCGTCGCCAATCAGTGCGACTATTGCATCGCCTCGCACGGCACCATGGCGCGCAAGAAGGGCATGACCGAGGAGATGCACGAGGAATTCATGGCGGTCGTATTGGCCGCGCAGAAGGGCAACAAGATCGCGATGGCCTATCGCGTTCCCGTCGATGTCGCTTTCGAGGAGGCATGATCGTGGCTACCGTGAAGGCGCCGATCTGGGACGCCAATCTCTACCTGCAATTCTCCGACCATCGCGTGCGGCCTGCGCTCGACCTGATGGGCCGGCTCGATCCCGCCAACGGCGCGCGGCCCGGCCATGCGATCTACGATCTCGGCTGCGGCGCCGGCAACATCACGCGCATCCTGGCGGAGCGCTTCACGGAACTGCCGATCGTCGGCATCGATTCGTCGGAGGAGATGCTCGCCAAGGCGCGCACCCAGACGACCGACAAGCGCGTGACCTTCGCCAAGGGCAACCTCGCGCAATTCAAACCCGACCTGCCGCCGTCGATCCTCTACAGCAATGCCGCCTACCACTGGCTCGAGGGCCACATCGACATGTTTCCCGGCCTGCTGAAGCTCCTGCCGTCGGGCGGCCAGCTCGCGGTCCAGATGCCGCGCAACCACGAGGCGCCTTCGCATGCCCTGATGCGCAAGGCCGTCGAAGCCGGACCGTGGAAGGCCAAGCTCGACCAGGTGCGCGGCATCCGGCCGGTGTTCGAGCCCGCACGCTACTACGACGTTCTGAAGCCGCTCTGCTCGGACCTCGAGGTCTGGGAGTCGATCTACCAGCAGCCGCTCACCGGCAAGGATCCGGTCGCTCAGTATACGGCTGGCTCGGGGCTAAGGCCCTACATGCAAGTGCTCGATGAAGCGGAGGGCAAGGCTTTCTACGACACCTACGCCAGGATGCTGGCCGAGGCCTATCCGACCCGAGCCGACGGCATCACGCTCTTTCCCTTCCGCCGCCTGTTCATCGTGGCGCGCCGCGCATGAGGCGAGGCGGCCTGTCCGCTGCTCTTCTGGCGCTGCTCTTCGTCTTCAGCGTCGAGGCGCCGCGCGCCGAGCCGCAGTCGATGGTGGCGGCGGCAAATCCGCTGGCCGTCGATGCCGGCCTCGAAGCGCTGCGCAAAGGTGGCTCTGCTGTCGATGCCGCGATTGCCGTGCAGATGGTGCTGGGCGTGGTCGAGCCACAGGCCTCAGGCCTCGGCGGCGGCGGTTTTCTGCTTTATTACGACGCCGCATCGCGGGCGATCACGGTCTATGACGGCCGCGAGACGGCGCCGGCCGGCGCCACGCCGACCATGTTCCTCGGCAGCGACGGCAAGCCGCTCGGCTTTCGCGAGGCCGTCGTGTCGGGCATTTCCGTCGGTGTCCCGGGCGCTGTCGCGCTTCTGGAAATGGCGCACAAGGCGCACGGCAAGCGGCCGTGGGCCGAACTTTTCCGGCCGGCGATCGCCATCGCTGACAACGGCTTTGCGGTTCCACCACGGCTGGCCGCCTGGCTCGGCATCATCAAATCGTTCGGCAATGAACCGGCGGCGCGCGCGATCTACTTCAACGGGGACGGTTCGCCCAAGAAGCCGGGCGAGCGCGTCGCCAATCCGGTGCTGGCCGATACGATGCGACTGATCGCCGAGCATGGCCCAAAAGAGTTCTATGAAGGCGCCGTCGCCGAGGAGATGGTGACGCGGGTGCGCGGGCATGTGCGACCCGGCGCCTTGTCGCTGGCCGATCTCGCCGGCTACCAACCGATCAAGCGCGAGGCGGTATGCGGGCTCTACCGGATCTGGACGATCTGCGGCATGCCACCGCCATCATCGGGCGGCGTCGCGATCCTGCAGTCGCTGCAGCTGCTCGAGCCGTTTCAACTTTCGCAAGACGCGCCCAACGACCTGCGCTCGCTGCACCTGATTGCGGAGGGGAGCCGGCTCGCCTTCGCCGACCGCGCGCGCTACCTCGCCGATCCGGCATTTGTCACGGTGCCCGTGGCGGTGTTGCTGTCGGCCGGCTATCTCGCCGAGCGGCGCAAGCTCATCTCGACGACCAAGAGCATGGGCAAAGTCGGGCCCGGCGATGCCGGCTATATCGAGCGCGGCACCAGCCACATGACCATCGTCGATCGCTGGGGCAATGCCGTCGCCTTCACCACCACCATCGAAGCGCCGTTTGGCGCCGAGATCATGGTGCGCGGCTTCATCCTGAACAACGAGCTCACCGACTTCTCGGCGGTGCCGGAGATCGACGGCCGGCCGGTCGCCAACCGGGTCGCCCCCGGCAAGCGGCCACGGTCGTCGATGTCGCCGACCTTCGTCCTCGACAAGGACCGCCGCCTGGTGGTGGCCGTCGGCTCGGCGGGCGGGCAGCGGATCATCGGCGATACGCTGCAGGCCTTGATCGCCATGATCGACTGGAACCTTTCCGCACAGGCCGCGCTCGATCTTCCACGGGTCGCCAATGTCGACGGTGTCACCGAAGTCGAGGCCGTTCCGGCGCTGGCGCCCCAGGCAGACCGCTTGCGCGCGCTCGGCCATGAAGTACAAGTCCGCCGGCATGAGGGCGGCCTGACCGCCATCCGTCGGTTTGGCGAGGGATGGGAAGGCGGCGCCGATCCGCGGCGCGATGGTGCCGCCAGAGGCGACTGAGCGCATCAGAATGCGCCTGGTGGCCAAAGGAGAGTAGTTTGGCCGACAAGAAGCTGCCCACCGTCCTGCTGCGCGCCGGTGAGGATCGCCGCGTCCGCTCGGGCCATCCCTGGGCCTTCTCCAACGAGATCCTGATGGATGCCGAGACCAAGGCGATACCGCCGGGGTCGCTGGCAACCCTGCGGGCGCCGGGCGGCGAGGCGCTGGGGCTCGTCACCTTCAATCCGCATTCGCTGATCGCCACGCGGCTTCTGTCATCCAATCCGGAGGCAGTGGTCGATGCGCTGTTCTTCGGCCGGCGGCTGGCGCAGGCGATGGCCCTGCGAGACCGGCTGATCGGCGTTCCCTTCTATCGCCTGATCCATGCCGAGGCCGATGGATTGCCCGGCGTGATCGTCGACCGCTTTGGCGACGCGCTGGCTGTGCAGGTCAACAGCCTCGGCATGGACAAGCTCACGCCGGTGCTGCTCGAAGCCCTGGAGGCCGAGCTCTCGCCCAAGACGATCGTGCTCAAGAACGACTCGCCGGTCCGCGCCCTCGAAGGGCTGACGCGCGAGGTCGTGGTGGCCAAAGGCGAGCTCTCCGGCCCCATCGAGCTCCTCGAAAACGGCGCGAAGTTCACGGCCGATCTGTCGGGCGGCCAGAAAACCGGCTGGTTCTACGACCAGCGCGACAACCGCCGCTTCATGGCGGGCCTGGCCAAGGGCGCCGGCGTGCTCGACGTCTTCAGCTACAGCGGCGGCTTCGGCGTGCTGGCGGCGAAACAGGGCGCCAAGTCGGTGATTTGCATCGACCGCTCGCAGCCGGCGCTCGAGGCGGCCAAGCAAGCGGCGGCGTTGAACGGTGTCGAAAAGATCGTCTCCTTCGAGAAGAGCGAGGCCTTCGAGGCTCTGGAGAAGCTCGGCGCAGCGGGCAAGAAGTTCGACGTCGTGATCTGCGACCCGCCGGCCTTCGTGAAGAGCCGCAAGGATCTCAAGATCGGCGCCCAAGGCTATCGCAAGCTGGTGCGGCTGGCCGCGCCTTTGGTGGCGCGTGGCGGCTTCTTCTTCGTAGCCTCGTGCTCGCATCTCGTCGATCCGCCGCTGTTCGCCGAGCAGGTGCGCCGCGGATTGCGTGACGCCTCGCGCAATGGTCGCATCCTGTTGAGCTCGGGCGCAGCGCTCGATCATCCCGTGCATCCGGCGCTGCCTGAGACTGCGTATCTCAAGGCGATGACCCTGCAGCTCGATTGATCCATGCTCCGTCCCGGCCTGCGCAACCTGATCACCGACGTCGACGGCATTCTGGTCGGCAACGCCGAGGATATGCGCGTGCGCTCCGGCGTCAGCGTGGTGCTGTGCGAAGCGCCGTCCGTCGCCTCGGTTGACGTGCGCGGCGGCGGCCCCGGCACGCGCGAGACCGACCTTCTCGATCCCTCCTGCCGGGTCGATCGCGTCGATGCGATCTGCCTGTCCGGCGGATCGGCCTTTGGCCTCTCGGCGGCCGATGGCGTCATGCGCTGGCTCAAGGATCGTGGCCGCGGCTTTACCGTTGCCGACGTCGTGGTGCCGATCGTACCTGCGGCGATACTTTTCGATCTCCTGAACGGCGGCGACAAGGCTTGGCAGTGGCCGCCCTATCGCGAACTCGCCTATCAGGCGACGAGCGGGGCGACGCGCGACTTCACGCTTGGCAATACGGGCGCTGGCCTCGGCGCCAAGGCCGGCAACCTCAAGGGCGGGCTGGGCAGCGCCTCGGCGGTCGATCCCGCGACCGGCCTGCAAGTGGGTGCGCTCGTGGCGGTCAATGCTCGCGGCTACACGACCATGGGCGACATGCCGCAATTCTGGGCCTGGGCATTGGAGCAGAACGGCGAGTTCGGCGGTCTGCCGCCGCCGGCGCATGGGCTGGCGCTGCCGGTGTCGTACGTCCGCGCCATGGACGATCCGGCAGATGTTGCGCGCGATAATCCGCGCGCCAACACCACGATCGCCGTCGTGGCGACCAATGCCCGGCTCGACAAGGCATCGGCCCAGCGCCTGGCGGTGATGGCGCAGGATGGCCTCGCCCGCTCGATTCGTCCGGTCCATACGCCGCATGACGGCGACGCGGTGTTTGCCATCGCCACCGGAAAGCACGATCTCGGCGACGATGCGCTGGCCTTGGGTGAACTCGGCACCTTGGCTGCGGATTGTCTCGCCCGCGCCGTGGCGCGGGGCGTCTACAACGCCGCGACGCTAGGTGCGGCGCGTGGCTGGCGGGACGTGTTCGGGCGCTGATAGACTGCGCCAACAAAACGGAGGACTTCCCGGTGAACGCACTTTCTCGCCGCCGACTTCTCGGGGCCGCAGGCACTGTTGCGACAATGATGACTTTTGCACCGGAGGCCTGGGCCCAGGGCAAGGACCGGCTGGTGATCGGCATGTCGCTCGAACCGCCCGTGCTCGACCCGACCAGGAACGCCGCCGCCGCCATCCGCGAAGTCACCTGCCCCAGCATCTTCGAGAGCCTGGGCCGCATCGATCGTAACGGGGCTATCGGCCCGGGGCTTGCCGAGAGCTGGAGCATCTCGGAGGACGGCAAGGAGTATCTCTTCAAGCTGCGCCGCGGCGTGAAGTTCCATGATGGCGAGTCGCTCGACGCTTCGGTGGTGAAGTTCTCGCTCGACCGCCTGTTCGCAGCCGATTCGACCAATCCCGCGAAATCGCTCTACACCGACATCGACAAGGTCGAGGCAGTCGATCCGTCGACCGTCAAGGTGACGCTGAAGTCGCCCAACTCCTTCCTGCTCTACAGCCTATCGCTGGGCGATGCCGGGATCATGCATCCCAAGACGGCGCCGACCAACGACAAGAACCCGATCGGCACCGGTCCGTTCGTGTTCAAGGAGCGCAAGGAGGGCGATTCGATCACGCTGGCGAAGTCGCCGACCTGGCGCGATCCCGGCTCGATCAAGCTCAACACGGTGATCTTCAAGATCGTCAAGGACCCTTCGGCACAAGTGAGTGCCCTGCTGGCCGGCGACGTCGATGCCTTCCCTGGCTTCCAGGCGCCCGAGCTGGTCGACCGCCTGCGCAAGGACCCGCGCTTCGTCGTCGTGGTCGGCACGACCGAAGGCGAGGTCCTTCTGGCGACCAACAACGGCAAGAAGCCGTTCGACAATCCCAAGGTGCGCCAGGCGATCGCCCATGCCATCAACCGCGACGAGCTGATCTCGGCCGAGTCGGGTTTCGGTGTGCCGATCGGCAGCCACTTCGCGCCGCACAACAAAGCCTATATCGACCTCACCAAGACCTATCCGCTCGACATTCCAAAGGCCAAGACGCTGCTCGCTGAGGCGGGCTATCCCAATGGCTTCGAGGCGAGCCTCAAGCTGCCGCCGGTCGGCTACGCTCAGCGCGCTGGCGAGGTGATCGCCAGCCAGCTCGGCAAGATCGGCATCAAGATCGCGATCAGCCAGCTGCAATGGCCGCAATGGCTCAGCGAGGTGTTCAAGGAGCGCAACTACGATCTCACGATCGTGGCCCACACCGAGGCCAACGACCTCGATCGCTACGCGCGCGACGGCTACTACTGGGCCTACAACTCGCCCGAGTTCAAGGCCAAGTGGCGCGAGGTCGTGGCCGCCACCGACTTCGCCAAGCGCGACGAGCTCCTGAAGGATTGCCAGCGCATCATCGCCCGCGATGCCGTGAATGGCTTCCTCTTCCAGCTCGCCAAGATCGGCGTGTGGCGGAAGGACCTGGTCGGCATGTGGGAGAATTCGCCGACGCCGCAGGTCGATCTCACCGGCGTGTACTGGAAGGCGTGATCGAATTCCTCTCCCGACGGCTCGCTGCCGCGCTGGTGACCTTGGCGCTGGCGACGGTGGTGGTGTTTGCCGTCGTCGAGGTGCTGCCCGGCGACCCGGCCTTGATCATGCTGGGTACCGATGCGCGGCCCGACACGCTGGCGGCGATACGTGCCCAGTACGGTTTCGACCAGCCGCTGCTCACACGCTATCTGCAGTGGATCGGCGGCCTGCTGACCTTCGACCTCGGCAATAGTCACGCCTACGGCACATCGGTCGGCAAGCTGATCGGAGATCGATTGCAGGTGACCTTGCCGCTGGGCGCGCTGGCACTCAGCTGGGCACTGTTGGTTGCCATCCCGCTCGGCGTGTTCGCCGCCTGGAAGCACGGTGGACCGGGCGACTGGGGCGTCATGGGCCTCACCCAGATCGGCATCTCGATCCCCAATTTCTGGTTCGGCATCGTGCTGGTGCTGTTGTTCGCCGTAACCTGGCAGTTCTTTCCCGCCGGAGGATTTCCCGGCTGGCGCCAGGACACGCTGGGCTCGGTGTATGCCTTGATATTGCCTGCGCTGTCGTTGTCGCTGGGCGAGATCGCGATCCTGACACGAGTTACGCGGTCGGCCATGCTCGACACCTTGCGCGAGGACTATATTCGCACCGCCCGCGCCAAGGGCGTGCCCGAACGCACCGTGCTGTTCGAGCATGCGCTGCGCAATGCGCTGATCCCGGTGATGACGGTGACCGGATTGATCGCCGGCTTCCTGATCGCCGGCGCCGTCATCATCGAAAGCGTGTTCCGCCTGCCCGGCGTCGGCCAGCTGGTCTATGATTCCATCAATAACCGGGATCTGATCGTGATCAAGAACGTGGTGATCCTGTTCACGATCCTGGTGCTCGCCGTCAACCTGTTGGTCGATCTCGCCTATGCGTTGCTCGATCCGCGACCGCGCATTTCCGCATGAGCGCCTTCCTCGCCCGCGCGCGCCGCCATGTCGGCTTCCAGATCGGCGCCGTCCTGCTCGCGCTGTTCGTCGGCACGGCCTTGGTGTCGCTCGTCTGGACGCCGCATGCGGTCGACGATCTGCAGATGCGCGCCAAGCTGCTGCCGTCCTCGGCCAAGTATCTGTTGGGTACCGATCATCTCGGACGCGACGTGCTTTCGCGCATCATGGTGGGGGCGCAAACCTCGATCGCGGTCGGGTTGATCGCCGTGGCACTCGGCATGTCGGCGGGCGTGATGCTGGGTGCCTGGGCTGCGGCACGCGGCGGCTGGGTCGACGAGGCGTTGTCACGGACCTCCGACCTGATCTTTGCGTTCCCGGCAGTGCTGATCGCCATCCTGATCACCTCAGTGCTGGGTGCCAGTGCCCAGAACGCGATCCTGGCCATCGCCATCTTCAACGTCCCGGTGTTCGCACGCGTGACGCGCGGGGCGGCGCTCAGCATGTGGGGCCGCGATTTCGTGCGGGCCGCGACCGCCATGGGGCAGGGTCCGCTCGGCATCACGCTACGCCATGTGCTGCCCAACATCGCCAGCGTCCTGATTGTGCAGGCGACCATTCAGTTCGCCGTGGCGATCCTGGCCGAAGCCGGCCTTTCCTATCTCGGGCTGGGCGCGCAGCCTCCCGTGCCGTCGTGGGGGCGCATGCTGCGCGATGCCCAGACCTACGTCTTCCAGGCGCCGGAACTCGCCGTCTGGCCGGGCCTTGCCATCGCCACGGCCGTGCTCGGCCTCAATATGCTGGGTGACGGACTGCGCGACCTTCTCGATCCACGCCTGCGCCTTTTGCGCGTCGGATAGGCTGTACGCGAGCGAGGTCCCATGACCGCCTTGATGTTCCTCATCGTCGGCATCGCGATGATGACGGCCGTCGCCGGGCGGCGCTAGCCGCCGAGTTCAGCGTCCTTCTTGGGGATCAGATCGTAGGGCAGGGCAAAGCCCGGCATCGCCATCAACCGGTCGCGCCAGGCGCGCGCGTGCGGCCGCGCATCGAGCGACAGGCCGCCTTCGGCCATGAACACCATGCGTCCCCAGCAACCGATATCGGCGATGGTGCAGCTCTCGCCGACCAGCCAGTCGCGGCCCTCGAGCGACTTGTCGATGAAATCGAGCGCCGCTTCCGCGCCCGGTCGGAAGTAGTCCACGATCAGGGGATCGACGTCGGGGCGAAAGCGGGCGAAGTGGCGGACACGGGCCACGTTGGAGATGGCGTCGTTCTCCCACGACAGCCATTCGCGGGCATGGATCTTGTCCTGCTCCGTCGCGCCCTCGAAGTGGCCGGTAGTGCGCGCGAGATAATCGAGGATCACGTTGGACATCACGAGCGTGAGCCCTCGGTGGCGCAGCACCGGCACCTGGCCGTAGCGGTTGATGGCGAGATGCGCCGGCTGTTTCTGCACGCCGATCTTGAGGTTGACGGTGCGGAACGAGAAGGGCAGCCCGGCCAGCGCCAGGAACAGCATCGGCTTATAGGTCGAGCTGGAGGTGAAGCTGCCGTGCAGGACGAGGCGGTCGTGAGGTCGGGCGTCGGTCATGTCGGATCTCCCGTTTCCATCTTGCCTGTTGGCACGGCACCTGCCTATCTGAGGGGACTTCGCCTGGAGGAACCATGATCCCTGAATTAGCCCGTCGTGCCCTGTTGCTCACCGCCGGCATGGCCGGACTGGCGGCGACCGCCGCGGCCCAGCCGGCCGACAAGCCGGTCAAGATCATGGACAGATATGCCGCGGCGCTGGCGGCGAACGACGTCGAGGGGCTGGTCTCGCTCTACACCTCGAATGGCGTGTTCGTCCGCGACGAGATGAAGCCGGTCGTCGGGCGCGAGGCCCTGCGCGCCGCCTACAAGGAAGTCTTTGCCACCTTGAAGGTCTCGCTAAGCTTCACGGTCCAAGAGGTCGAAATGGTGGGCGACATCGCTTGGCTGCGCTCGACCTCGGCCGGCAAGGTCAAGGTGCTGGCCACCGGCAAGGAATACAGCGATGCCTACAACGAGGTCGTCGTCTTCCGGCTCGAAGGAGGTTCCTGGAAGATCCGGACTTATATCTACGCCTCAAGCAAGGCCGACTCGGCGCAGCCGCCACGGTAGGAAGCCATGTCCGACGAGAACTACACCGTCATCCTGGGCGACCGGCGCTACGCCATCCATCGCAAGTGGGCGAAGCTGCCGGCGGGCGAGAGCTTCGGCTTCCTGTCCGACCTGATGGTCGATCGCGACGGCCGCGTGCATGTCGCGCAACGCGGCACCGACCGGCCGGTGCTGGTGCTCGGTCGCGACGGCAAGCTCCTGGGCAGCTGGGGTGAAGGCGAGCTTGCCGAGCCGCATTACATCTCCAGCGCGCCCGACGGCTCGATTTTGGTGGCCGACCGCGACGCCCATCAGGTGCTGCGCTTTGACCGGAACGGCAAGAAGCTGCAGGCGCTGGGCCGGCGGCATTGGCCCGTGCTCGATGCGCCGTTCAATCATCCGACGGCGGCGGCGCAGGCGCCGGACGGCGAGATCTACGTCTCGGATGGCTATGGCAATTCGAGCGTCCATCGCTTCGCGGCCGACGGTACCCTGATCCGGACCTGGGGCGGCCCGGGCAGCGGGCCCGGCAGCTTCACCACACCACACGCCATCGCCGTCGATCGTAGCGGCCGCGTGCTGGTGGGCGATCGTGAGAACAACCGCGTGCAGGTCTTCGACCGCGCCGGCGCCTTCTTGGTCGAATGGGGCGATTTCTATCACCCCATGCAGATCTGGATCGACGACCGCGACCTCGTGTTCGTGACCGACCAGATCCCGCGCATCAGCCTGCTCACGGCAGACGGCAAGCTGGTCGGCCGCTGCCGCGGCGCCATCAACGGCGCGCATGGCTTGTCGGGCGATGCCGAGGGCAACATTTATCTCTCGGAGCTGCCGCCGCAGGAGATCACCAAGCTCGAGTGGCTGCACTAGCTGTCCCACTTTTGTCCCACCCCGTGGGACAGCTCCGATATCGATAAAACCTGGATTTTAGGCGGTTTGTCCCATTTTGGGACGGTCCCCCCCTAGACCGGCGTGGGACCGCAGATCTGGACCCGCCGCATCAGGCGGCGGAACGGGCCGGTATCGCCCAGCGCGATGTGCTTGGCGCTGCGGTTGTCCCAGAAGGCGATCGAGCCCTTCTGCCAGCGAAAGCGGAAGGTGAATTCCGGCCGGTTGCCGTGCTCCATCAAGAAGTCGAGCAGCGGCTTGCTCTCGGCCTCGGTCATGCCCTCGAAGCCCACCGTGTAGGATTTGTTGACGAACAGCATCTTGCGGCCGGTCTCAGGATTGGTGCGCACCACGGGATGGGTGTTGCGCGTCTCGCGCCAGTCGGGGCCGTCGCGATGCTTGGTCGAGCGGCCCTTGTTCTTCCCGGCTTGCGGGCCCGCTACCATGATGTCGCTGTGCACGGCGCGCAGACCGGCCAGCGTCTTCTTCATTCCGTCCGACAAGGCTTCGTAGGCGCGATACTGGTTGGCGAACGCGGTGTCGCCGCCGTAGGGCGGCACGTCGATGCCGTAGAGGATGGCGCCCATCGGCGGCTCGGCGACCATGGTCGTGTCGGCGTGCCAGTCCTCGCCGACATAGCCCGTGTCTTCCGGCTCGCGCCGCACCATGACGATCTCAGGATCATCGCCGGTGCCCCTGTAGTTGGGATGGATGAATATCTCGCCGAACTTCCGCGCAAAGGCCTTGTGCCGCGCCACGTCGAGCTCCTGGTCGCGGAAGAAGACGACGCAGTGCTCGTTCAGCGCGTCGCGGATCTCGCCGACCGTGCCGTCGTCGAGACCCTGCGCCACGTCGACACCGGAAATCTCCGCGCCGCCGGCGCCGGACAGGAGACGAATTTCGAGGCGACTGTTCCGCATGGTCTTCCTTCCCTCTTGGGGAAAAGGCTACACCTTGCCCGGGTCCCTCTCCAGTTCCGCGCGGTTCCACTGGGCGAGAGTGGCGGCCGCCTCGTAGGTGCTCTGGCAGAAGCCGAGCAGGGCCTCGCGGGGCGACGGGGCGCTGCGCACATCGTCATACTTCAAGCGGAACTGCGAGGCCTCCGTGTCGTAGAACGCCGCCGCCGGCCGCACCGGCGAACGGCCAAATCCCGCGGGCTCGGGCGCGGCATAGGCATAGAAGGCGGGGTATTTCGTCGAGGCGTCGCCCGGCCACCAGCCGACGCTGCTGACCTCATGGGAGTAGCCCTCGCGCGTGATGCTGTCGACCTTCGGCATCGGCGGGGCGCGGCGGCCGGAGAAGCGCGTCANNTGCCCCAGAAGAAATGCACCGGACTCGCCTTGCCGACGAAGCCGCCGCGAAATTCCTTGAGGACCGCGTCGACCGACCGGAGAACCCGCCAGAATCGGGTGACATAGCTGGGGTCGTACGAGGCATGAACCGTGTCTTTCTCGAAGGCGATTGGATCGGAAATCTCCACCGGCATGGTCCAAATCCGGACCTCGATGCCGAGCGATCCGAGAGCTGCCATGACCTCGGCATAGAACACAGCGACGGATTTCGGCACGAGCGGCAAGGTCCTCGACATGCCGTCCGACTTGCGGATGGCAAGAACGTGTTCGATGAAATCGAACTCCATCTCGAACGTGTGGCCCGCGTAAGGGATCGCCGTCGTGGTCAGTCCGCGTGCGCTGACGTAGAGCGGCACTTGCCACCANNACGATCTGGGTCCACATGTGCAGCGTGGCGCGAGTCGGCTCCCAGGCTTCCAGCGGCAGCGCCGGCCAGCCTATCTCCACTAGTTGGCGCCCTGGCTGTCGTCGAGCACCTTGAAGCTCTCTTCGAGCTGCGGCGAGATCGGTACGCCCATCCTTTCGCCCGTCGGCAGGCGCTGGGTGAACCACTTCTGATAGAGCGGGATCAGGTCGTGGTTGGTCGCGAGCTTGCGGAAGGTCCGCTCGACGAGGCTGGAAAGCTGCGGCTCGCCCTTGCGGAACATGATGCCGTAGGGATCGTAGGAGAGATAATCACCGACGACCTTGAACTTGTCCTGTGCCTTGTGCCGCGCGATCAGGCCGTAGAGCAGGATGTCGTCGGTCGCGAAGGCGTCGGCCTTGCCGTCGACCAGCATCTGGTAGGACTGCTCGTGATCGTCGGCGGTGACGATCTTGAGCCCGAGCGAGAATTTCTTGTCGGCTGCCTGGATTGCCTGTTCGTTGGTCGTGCCCTTGGTCACTACGATCGTCTTGCCCTTGAGATCCGCGATGCCGGAAACGGCCGCCGCCTTCGGCACCATGAGCTTGGTGCCCGCCACGAATATCAGGGGTGAGAAGGCCACCCGACGGGCGCGCTCGGCATTGGCGGTGGTCGAGCCGCATTCGAGGTCGATCTTGTTGTCCAGGACGGCGGGGATGCGGGTCTCCGACGTCACCTTGACGTAGTCGATCTTGAGGTTGGCGTCGTCGACCTCGACGCCGATTTCGTCGACGATCGCCTCGCAGAGCTCGAGGCTGTAGCCGATCGGCCGGTTCGCCTGGTCGAGGAACGAGAAGGGCGGCGAGCTCTCGCGGTAACCCAGGCGCACGACGTGCGTGCGCTTGATGTTGGCAAGGGTCGGGCTGAGGCCCGAGTCGTTCTGTGCCGACGAGGCCTGCGGCAGCAGCCCCGCGATCAGCGCCAGCGCCGCCGTCCTCGCCAGCAGGGTGGCCATGTTGCCCATCAGGCGCGCGCCGGGTCGCCGGCGATGGTGTCCGGCGGCACGGCGTCGTCGGGCCGCATGTCGTGCTCCGGCGCCAGTTCGCCCTCCCACTTGGCGACCACCGACGTGGCCAGCGAATTGCCGATTACATTGGTGGCGCTGCGTCCCATGTCGAGGAAGGTGTCGATGCCCATGATCATCAGCAGACCGGCCTCGGGGATGTTGAACTGGCTGAGGGTTGCCGCGATCACGACCAGAGACGCGCGCGGCACACCGGCGACGCCCTTGGAGGTGATCATCAGCGTCGCCAGCATGGCGAGTTGCGTGCCGATCGACATGTCGATGTGATAGGTCTGCGCGATGAAGATGCTGGCAAAGGTGCAGTACATCATCGTGCCGTCTAAATTGAACGAATAGCCGAGCGGCAGCACGAAGGCCGAAATGCGCGAGGAGGCGCCGAAGCGGTTCAGTCCCTCCAATGTTTTCGGATAGGCCGCCTCCGAGCTCGCCGTCGAGAAGGCGATCATCAGCGGCTCGCGGATCAGCCGCAGCAGATGGCTGTAGCGCGGTCCGATGACGATGAAACCGACCACCATTAGGATGGCCCACAGGATCAGCAGCGACAGGTAGAAGCCGCCCATGAACATGATCAGCTTCCACAGGACGCCCAGCCCGTTCTTCGACACCGTCGCCATGATGGCGGCCCATACCGCGATCGGCGCGAACAGCATGACGTAGCCGGTGACCTTCAGCATGACGTGGCCGAGGTCCTCGATCAGCCCGAGCAGCGGCTTGGAGCGTTCCGGCATGGCGCCCATGGCGACAGCGAAGAACACCGCGAAGACCACGATCTGCAGGATCTCGTTCTGCGCCATCGCGTCGGCGATCGAGGTCGGGATGAGATGGGTGAGGAACTTCTCGATCGAGAAGGCCGAGACCGGCAGGCCGGTGGCCTGGCCCTTGTCCGGCAGGGTGCCGGGAAAATTGGCGCCGGGCTGCAGCAGGTTGACCATCAGGAGGCCGAGCAGCAGCGAGACAAAGGAGGCCGACACGAACCAGCCCATGGTCTTGGCGAAGATCCGTCCGAGCTTGGCGCCTGTGCCCATATGGGCGATGCCGCCGACCAGGGTGGCGAACACCAGCGGCGCGATGATCATCTTGATCAGGCGCAGGAACAGCATGGCGATCAGGTTGACGGCCGAGGCGATGTCGACCCGACTCTCGGGAAGATATTCGTAGACCAGCGCGCCCATGACGATGCCGAGCGCCATGGCGATCAGAATGTAGCGGGTGAACTTGTTGGACATGCGACTACGCTCTCCCCCGTGTGCTGAATGACAAAAGTATGACGGCAATACCGGTGGATCGTCAGCCCTCTCAACTACATGTCACACCGTGTGTAGTAATCATCGCGCGATAAGCAGCACCGGCGTGCGGATGGTGCGCAGCAGGGCGGCGGTGCGCGGACCGAGGAACTTGGTCTCACCCTGGCGCAGCGACACGCCCAGCACGACCAGGTCGAAACGGCCACCGCGCACGGCGCGCCGGATCTCGGCTTCGCGCTTGGCGTTGGTCGCGGTGAGACCCTTCACCGCGACGCCGCTGCGCTTGCCGAGCCGATGGACGTCGACCAGCACCGACATGCCGAAGCGCCGGCCGCGGCCGCGCAACAAGGCGGTGTCCTCCTCCGGATCGAACACATGCAACGCCGTCAACGTGCCGTTGCTCGCCTTGGCGAGGGTGAGCGCGATCTCGGTGGCGAGCCGGGCATCCTGCCCGCCGCCGGTCGGTACCAATATGTCGAGCGGCACGTCCGCCAGGCCGGCCGCTCCTGCGCCGTTGATCGCGATCGCCAACGGCCCGTCGAAGCCGGCGACAAGGCGCTGCAGCCTGTCCTCGAAGCGCTGCGCGGTGTCGGAGATTGGCCGGTCGATGCCGACGAAGACGATGCTGTAGCCCTTGGCGAGTTCCTTCTCGAGGGTATCGTCGGCGACGCCTGACTTGGCCGACACGAGGTGCCCCACGGCCATCGGCGGTGCCGGATGAGGCGCGCCATCGGCGATCGCATTGTCGAGCGTCGCCTGCGCCGCTTCGGCTAGGTGGGCGTGACTGCCGGCTTCGTCGGGCCGGGAGTCGTCGGCCGTCTTGCGCTGAAGCACCGTGGTCAGAACCTGCTGGTCGGCGGCGAACTGACCGGCCAGGCGCGCGCACAGTCGCCCGTTCGGGCTGTCGTCGACATAGACCAGCGCGCGCTCCATCTTCGGCACGCTTGCCAGCTCGTTTGCCTCTTCCTTCTCCAGTCGCTTGGCCTCGTCGTCGCCGAGCGGCACGCGGGCCATCATCCAGCGGAGCGTCGGCGACATGACCATGGTCGTGACTACCGCCATGGCCACGATCATCGTGTAGAGCTGGTTGCTGAGCGCACCCATGGCCAGCCCGATGCTGGCGACAACAACCTCGGTCGAGCCGCGCGCGTTGAGGCCGGTCGCCAGCGCCAGAGATTCAGCCATACTGAGCCCGCCCAGTCGGCCGCCGACCAGTGCGCCGGCGAACTTTCCGACGCTCGCCACCAAAATGACCGCCAGGGTGAACAGCAACAGCGTTGGCTCAAGCAGAGTCCGAAGATCCATACCGAGGCCCGCGACGGCGAAGAACACCGGGGCGAAGAAGGCCATAATGAAGCCGCGCAGCTCGCCCTCGATATGCTCGGTGAGGATCGGCGATTGTCCGACCAAAATGCCGGCGATGAAGGCACCCAATGCCGTGTGCACGCCGATCAGCTCGGTCGTGAGCGCCATGCTCAACATCACGACCAAAATGGCGGTGATCACCGGCACCTCGATCGTCATGTGATCGTTGACCCACATGATGAGACGGGCGACCAGGCGGCGCCCTATGGTCAGGCTGAAGGCCAGGAAAAGCGCCGTCCCGGCCAGGCTTCCGCCGACGCTGGCGAGGTTCGCTTCGCCGTGCGCGGCGATTCCGGCGACCACGGCAATGATGATCCAGGCGATGGTATCGTCGAGGATGGCGGTGGCAAGGATCAGCTGGCCGAGATCGCGCCGGATGACGCCGATCTCCATCAGCGTCATGGCGACGATCTTCACCGACGAGATGGAGAGCGCGGTGCCCAGGAACAGCGCCGTCACCAGCCGCGCCTCTCCAGACGGGAACACCTCCGCCGGCATGAAATAGGCCAGCAACACGCCGCAGACGAAGGGCACGGCGATACCGCTGAGCGACGTCGAGATCACCGCTCGCCGCCTGCGGTTCACCAGGGCGAGGTTGGTCTCCATGCCGGTGAGCAGCAGCAACAGCAGGATGCCGATCTGCGAGATGGCATCGATCATGCTCTTGAGCGTCGGCGTGTCGGGGAAAACGACGTGCCGCAGTTCCGGCAGGACGGCGCCGAACACCGATGGACCGAGCAGTACACCCGCCAAAAGCTGGCCAAACAGCGCCGGCTGACCCATCCGGTTCATCGCCTCGCCGAGCGCGCGGCCAACCAACAGCAACAGGATCAGCTCGGCGGCGAAGATCGCAATCGTATGGTCGGCTGCCACGTGCCCTCACAGGAATGCGTCGGTCCAATATGGCGACAGTTGGCGCGCCCGCCAAACCGCATTAAGCAGGGGCTACACGATCGACCGTTTAACCCTCGAGAGCGAAAATGCCGCCGCGTCAGGCCGTTCTGGGCATGGAAAATGCTAGCTTCTACTACGGCGCAGGCCGCATCTTCGAAGGTGTCTCGTTCCTGCTCGACGGAGCGCGCACGGCGCTGGTCGGCGAGAACGGTGCTGGGAAGTCCACCCTACTGAAATGCCTGACCGGCGAGCTCGAGCTGAACGACGGCCAGGTGATCCGTTCGCGCGGCCTCAGGGTCGGCAGCGTGCCGCAGGACATTCCCGAGGGTCTGGCGGGGAAGTCGCTGCGCGAGGTCCTGGCCGGGTCGCTGGAGCGGGCGGGCCTGGCCGGCGAGGACTGGCGCATCGATGTGCTGCTCGACGAGGTCGGCCTGGCACCTGACGCGGTCGAGCAGCCATTCGGCGGCCTGTCGGGTGGCTGGCAGCGGCTGATGCTGATTGCCGCCGCGG
The DNA here is from genome assembly GCA_003153415.1 of Rhodospirillales bacterium. Lineage (GTDB taxonomy): Bacteria > Pseudomonadota > Alphaproteobacteria > Reyranellales > Reyranellaceae > Reyranella. The sequence continues at coordinate 26,387 of PLYQ01000049.1, forward strand.
CGCGCCTCGAAGAGCCCGACCTTCTGGTCCTCGACGAGCCGACCAATCATCTCGATCTCGCCAACATCAACACCTTGGAGCGCTGGCTCACGGTCGATTTCAAGGTGCCGATGCTGATCGTGTCACATGATCGCGAGTGCCTCGATCGAGTGACCGAGCGCACCCTGTTCCTGCGGCGCGACGGCGTCCACGCCTTCAACGCACGCTTTTCGATCGCGCGTGAGGAGCTGCTGCGGCGCGACGCGACAGCGGCGGCAAGAAACCGGCTGGAGGAAAAGGAGATCAAGCGGCTGGAGCAGGCGGCGGCGCGCTACAAGGTGTGGGCGGTCAAGAATCCCGATCTCAACAAGCGCAAGAACGCGGTGGAAACGCGCATTGCCCGGATCGAGGCCGAGCGCACGCAAACCTACGTGACGCGCGAGCGCCGTCTGGAACTGAGCGACGGCGACATCGACGCGCGGGTGGCGCTCCGGCTCGAAAAGCTCGACGTCACGGTACCGGATGGCGGTCGCAAGTTGCTGGTGATCGACCGGTTGGTCATTGCCGCCGGCGATCGCGTGGCGGTTCTGGGCGCGAACGGCGCCGGCAAATCGACCCTGCTGTCGACGCTGGCCGCCGCTTTCGACCCGGAGCGCGAGCATTACGACGGCCAATCGGCGATCCGCTTCAATCCCTCGTGCCGCCTGGTCTATTTCGACCAGACCATGCGCGACCTGCCGGTAGATGTGACGATCCTCGACTACATCCTCTCAGCCGAGGGGGCGCAGGAGAAGGAAGCCGTCCGGCAGTTGGCCCAGGCGGGTTTCGCCTTCACCAGGATCGGCCAGCCGATCGGCCTGCTGAGTCATGGCGAGCGCGCACGCCTGGTGTTTCTCCGCATGAAACTCCTGCGGCCCAACTTCTATCTGCTCGACGAGCCGACCAACCATCTCGACATCGAAGGGCAGGAGGCCCTGGAAGCCCAGTTGGAGGAAACCCAGATTTCCTGCATCTTTGTCTCGCACGATCGGTACTTCACCCGGACGGCGGCGACGCGGTTCCTCGAGATCCGGCGCGGCCGGCTTGTCGAGGTCGATGACGCCGACGCATTCTTCGAGGCGCAGAACTGAGAGAGGTTGCGACGATGGACAAGGCAACGATGGAAACGCTGGCGCGCCGCGCCGGCCTCGACAAGGCGCTGGCCGAGTTCCCCGATGATGTCGCCGCCGCCGCCAAGCAGGCGGCCGACGTCGCAGCCAAGATGAAGGCGCCGACCGATCCCGCCGCCGAACCCTGGCCGCCGATGCGCGCAGGAGACGACCTGTGAACGCGGGGGTCAGCGCGAAGGGCGACCTGCACTGGCTTACTGTCGCCGATGCGGCGGCGGCAATTGCCGCCAACACGCTTTCTCCCGTCGATCTGATGAAAGCGCTTCTGGCGCGCATCGAACGGCTCGACCCGCGGCTCAATGCCTTCATCCGTCTCGATGCCGAAACGGCCCTTGCCGCAGCGCGCGTGGCCGAAGTCGAGGCGGCCGCAGGACGGCTGCGCGGGCCGCTGCACGGCGTGCCGGTCGGCATCAAGGACATCATCGATGTCGCGGGTCTGCCGACGACCGCTCACTCCAAGATCCTCGACGGCAAGGTGGCCACGGCCGACGCGGTGTGCGTTACCAAGCTGCGCCAAGCCGGCGCCATCGTGGTGGGCAAGCTCTCGACGCACGAATTCGCGATCGGTGGGCCGAGCTTCGACCTGCCGTGGCCGCCGGCGCGCAATCCCTGGAACACCGACCATCATCCCGGCGGCTCGTCCTCGGGCTCGGGCTCCGGCGTCGCGGCCGGTCTTTTCCCCATGGCGCTCGGCACCGACACCGGCGGCAGCGTGCGCAATCCCGCGAGCTGCTGCGGCATCGTCGGATTGAAGCCGACCTATGGCCTGGTATCCCGTCGCGGCGTCTTTCCGCTGGCTTTCACGCTCGACCACGTCGGGCCGATGACTCGGACCGTCGCCGACAATGCCCTTATGCTCGCCTGCATCGCTGGCCACGATCCGCTCGACTCAGGCAGCGCTGCGGCGCCGGCTGGACATTACGCGGCGGCGTTGGAGCGTGACGTGCGTGGCTTGCGCGTTGGTTTCGTGCGGCATTTTCACGAGACCGACGTGCCGGCCGATCCCGAGGTGACGGCAGGGCTCGAGCATGTCGCGCACAGCCTGCAGATGGCGGGCGCAGAGCTGAAAGACATCCGCCTGCCGGCGCTCGGTGAGTTCGGCGCCGTCAATCGCATCATCCTGCAAAGCGAGGCCTGGGCGATCCACGGCCCGTGGCTGCGTTCGCGGCCTGGAGACTACGGCCAGCTCGCGCGCCGCCGCCTGATGGCCGGCGCCTTCATGAGCTCGGGCGACTACCTGCAGGCCAGCCGGAGGCGCAAGGAGATGATCGCGCTGGTCGAAACGGCGCTCAGCGAAGTCGATGTGCTGCTGTGCGCCAGTTCGATGGACCCGGCCTGCCGCATCGACATCAGCGCCGATGTCGAGCGCACCTATCCGCGCCAAGCGCGTACGCCGTTCAACGTCACCGGTCATCCCGCGCTTGCCATGATGTCTGGCCTTTCGTCAGGTGGCCTGCCGCTGTCGGTGCAGTTCGTTGGCCGCTATTTCGACGAAGCCACGGTGTTCCAGGTGGCGCGGGCCTGGGAGAAGGCGTCGGGGACCGACAAGAAGCATCCGCCGATCGTGTGAGGAGAAACCATGAAAGACTTTCCCGCCGCATATCAATCAACGGCAGGTTCGGCGCTGGAGGTCGACAAGGACTTCTATCGGCGGATCGCCCAGGACACCGTCGAGCGGCGGCTCGTAGAGTCCTTTGTCATTCCGATCCGTACCGCGCGCGCCTGGAAGGTGCCCGCGGGTCACCTGTTTCGCATCGTCGCTGTCGAGGGCCCACAGGTCGGCGACTTCAATATGTGGAACCTGCACAATGCGCGGGAGCGGCTTTGGGCCTCGCGTACGCGCCAACTCCAGGCCGCCCATGTGACGACCTTCGATCGCTTGTGGTCGACGCTGCCCTATTTGCGGCCCATGGCGACAATCACGTCCGACAGCCTTGGCAGTTACGGAGTCGATGAATTCGGCGGGCGCATCCACGATCTGCTGGGCACACGCTGCGACCCTTACGTAAACCGTATGTTGACCGGCGAGGATTTCGATTTCTGCTGCCACTCCAATCTCGTGCGTGCGGTGGCACCGCACGGCCTCACTGAGCTCGACGTCCACGACGTCCTCAACGTCTTCCAGTGCACCGGATTGAATCGGCAGGACAAGTATTTCATGCGCGAGAGTCCGGCGCGGGCTGGCGACCATCTCGAGTTCTTCGCCGAGATCGACCTGCTCTGCGCCCTCTCCACTTGCCCAGGCGGCGATCTGTCCGTCCCGCTATGGGGGCCGGACGCGCGTGATCCGCTGGATGTTTGTCGCCCGCTCGGCATCGAGATTTATGCCCCCGAAGAACGCCTTCTGAAGGGTTGGAAATCGCCCGACGTCGCCGCCTACAAGGGAGCGCACGGCATGCGCCTGCAGAGGCCGGCCTGGGAGGCGTAAGCCTCCAAAGCCTGTCATTCAAACGACATGCCGGCCGTGTAGTCGGGTCAACTTGACTCAGTCTTTGGAAAGACCGTTACATCTCGCATCGGGAGAAAGAATGACTCACTTGGATCGGCGGCAACTCCTCACGACCGGTAGCCTCGCGATTGGCGGGCTGTTGCTACCGCGCTTGGCCATCGGCCAGGCCGACAACCGGCCGACGATTTCCATCGCCGTCCAGCAGGTCGCGACCAGCGCCAATCTCGAGGTCGTGCGCGAACGTTCCAATGTCGGCGAGCGGGTGCAGGCGTCGATCTTCGAGGGGCTGATTGCCCGCGACTATCAGAACCAGCTGAAGCCGATACCTGGATTGGCCGAGAGCTGGCGGCGCATCGACGAGCGCACGGTCGAGCTGTCGCTGCGCAAGGGCGTGAAATTCCACAACGGCGACGAGCTGAACGCCGACGACGTGGTCTTCAGCTTCGGGCCCGAGCGCATGTTCGGCTCGGGCTACAGCAGCACCTCGAGCAAGACCCTGTTCACCACCGTGATGACGCGCGACAGCGTCGAGGGCAAGGCGCTGCCGCCCGAGGTCGTGGGCATCGCCAAGCGCATCTGGCCGTCGCTCGAGAAGGTCGAGGCGGTCGACAAGTACACTGTGCGCTTCGTCAACCGCGTGCCCGACGTCACCCTGGAGGGCCGGCTTGCCGGCGCCGCGGGCGAGATCATCAGCCGGCGCGGCTTCATGGAAGCCAAGAGCTGGATCGAGTGGTCGCGCAAGCCGATCGCGACGGGTCCCTACAAGGTGCGCGAATTTAGGCCCGACGAGAGCCTGGTGCTCGATGCGCATGACGACTACTGGGGCGGCCGGCCACCGATCAAGACGCTGCGCTTCATCGTGGTTCCCGAGGTTTCCAGCCGCATCAACGGCCTGCTGACCGGCGAATACCAGTTCATCTGCGACGTGCCGCCCGATCAGGTCTCGACCCTCGACAAGAACCCCAAGTTCGAGGTCCAGGGCGGTCTGGTCACCAATCATCGCATCACCGTCTTCGACAAGCATCACAAGACGCTGGTCGATCCCAGGGTCCGTCAAGCAATCACCCACTCGATCGACCGCCAGGCGATCGTCGACAGCCTGTGGGCCGGTCGCACGCGGGTGCCGCCGGGCTTGCAGTGGGAATTTTACGACAAGATGTTCGTCGAAGGCTGGACGGTGCCGGCCTTCGATCCGGCCAAGGCGAAGGAATTGCTGCGCGCCGCCAACTACAAGGGCGATCCGATTCCCTTCCGAGTGCTCAACAACTACTACACCAACCAGGTCGGCACGGCGCAGATCCTGGTCGAGATGTGGCGCACGGTCGGGCTGAACGTCACCATCGAGATGCGCGAGAATTGGCAGCAGATCTTTGAGCAGAACGGCCAGCGCGCGATCCGCGACTGGTCCAACAGCGCCGCCTTCTCCGATCCGATCAGCTCGATGGTCGGCCAGCACGGGCCGCAGGGTCAGCAGCAGCAGTCCCAGGAGTGGGAAAACGTCGAGATGAACACGCTGTCGGGGGAGATGGAGACCGAGTTCGACATGGTCAAGCGCAAGGCGATGTTCAAGCGCATGCTGGAAATCTGCGAGCGCGAAGATCCCGCCTACACCGTCCTGCATCAGACGGCGACCTTCACTGCCAAGCGCAAGGACATCGCCTGGAAAGCGGCACCCGCCTTCCAGATGGATTTCCGCGCCGGCAATTTCAAAATGCCCGGGTGACCGAGCCGCTCATCGACATCCGCAACCTGACGGTCGACTTCGACACGGGCCACAGGGTCGTGCGCGCCTTGCACGGCATCGATCTCGCCATTCAAAGCGGCGAGGCGGTTGGGCTGGTGGGCGAGTCGGGCTCGGGCAAGAGCGTGACGTGGCTCGCCGCCCTCGGACTGCTCGGCGGCCGGGCGCGCATCGGTGGCGAGGTTCGATTCGAGGGCCATAATCTGGTGGGCGCGCCGGCAAGCGAACTCGAAGCGGTCCGCGGCGCCAGGATCGCCATGATCTTCCAGGATCCGTCGAGCAGCCTCAATCCCGTCTATCGCATCGGCCAGCAGCTTGCCGAGGCGCTGCAGCTCCATCGCGGCATGACGAGCGGCGCGGCCCTTGCCGAAGCCGGCCGGCTGCTCGATCGGGTCGGCATCGCCGATGCGATGCGACGCCTGCGCGACTATCCGCACGAGTTGTCGGGCGGCATGAATCAGCGCGTGATGATCGCCATGGCGTTGGCCGGCCAGCCGCAAATCCTGATCGCCGACGAGCCGACCACGGCGCTCGACGCCACCATCCAAGCCCAGATTCTGGAACTTCTGCAGGAGATCCGCCGCGACAGTTCGATGGCGCTCGTGCTGATCAGCCACGATCTCGGCGTGGTCGCCGAGAATACCGACCGGGTCTGCGTGATGTACGCCGGCCGCATCGTCGAGGATGCGCCGATCGCCACGATCTTCGAGGCCCCGGCGCATCCCTACACGTCCGGCCTGCTCGCGGCGCTCCCCGAGCTCGAAGGGCCGCGCCGCCCGCTGGTGGCGATCCCGGGCGTGGTGCCCGAGCCGTGGAACCTGCCGCCGGGCTGCAGCTTCGCGCCACGGTGCACCGAATTCGAAGCTGCCTGCGAGGCCGCCGTGCCGCCGGCCGTCGAACTTGCGCGCGGTCACCGTGCGGCCTGCATCCATGCGCGGAGCGGCGTCGCTTGACTGCACTGCTCGAAGCCGAGGGCTTGGCCCGCCACTATCAGGTGCGCAAAGGCAGCCGGCTGTTCAGCCGTCCCGCGACCCTGCGCGCCGTCGATGGCGTGTCCTTCACCCTGCAGCCTGGCCGCACATTGGGACTGGTCGGCGAATCGGGCTGCGGGAAAACCACGACCGCCAAGCTGGTGCTGGGCCTCCTGCCGCTCAGCGCCGGCGAAATCCGCCTGCAGGGCGAGACCTTACCCAAGGCGGGCTCGACGCGCTGGCGCGAGCTACGCCGGACCATGCAGATGGTCTACCAGGACCCGCTGGCCGCTCTCGACCGTCGCATCGCCGTCGGCCGGCAGGTCATGGAGCCCCTCGCCATTCATACGATCGGCACGCCCGCCGAGCGCCGGGACAAGGCGCTGGCGATCCTTGAATCGGTCGGCCTGCAGGCCCATCACTTCGCCCGCTATCCGCACGAGCTCTCGGGCGGGCAGCGCCAGCGCATCGTGCTGGCCCGTGCGCTGATCCTCTCGCCGCGCCTGCTGGTCTGCGACGAGCCGATCTCGGCGCTCGATGTGTCGATCCAGGCCCAGGTGGTCAATCTCCTGCTCGCCCTGCAGGCCAAGATGGGGCTGGCCTATCTCTTCATCAGCCACGACCTGCGCATGGTGCGTCAGGTCAGCCACGAAGTGGCGGTGATGTATTTGGGCCGCATCGTCGAACAAGGTGATCCCGACCGATTGTTCGCGGCGCCCGCGCATCCCTACACGCGCGCCCTTGTTTCGGCGATTCCGGTGGCGACACGCAAGGGACGGCAGCGGCTGATCCTGAAGGGTGATCCGCCCAACCCGATAGACGTGCCCTCGGGCTGCGCTTTCCACGAGCGCTGTCCGATCGCCGTCGCGCGCTGCCGTGCCGAAACGCCTTTATTGCGGCCGATGGCGGACGGCCGGCACGTCGCCTGCCATCTCGCGGCATGAGGGGTACGCAATCATGATGCGTTACCTCGCGGGCCGACTGCTGCGGGCGCTGCTCACCATCTTTCTGGTGGTGACCTTCGCCTTCTTCGTGCTGCGCCTCTCCGGCGATCCGGCGTTGCTCATCATGTCGGTCGATGCGCCGCCTGAATCGGTCGAGGCCTTCCGCATATCCTGGGGCCTCGATCGGCCCGTCTGGGTGCAATACCTCCGCTATATCGTCCATGCCTTGACCGGCGATCTCGGCAATTCGATGCGTGACGGCCGGCCGGCGCTCCAGCTCGTGCTCGAACGTGTGCCCGCGACGCTTGCCATCACCATCCCGGCCTTTCTGCTGAAAATCGCGATCGGCGTGCCGGCCGGCATCTACGCCGCCCTCCATCGCAATTCCCTGGCCGACCGCATGACCATGCTGTTCTCGGTCGCGGGCTTCACCATGCCGAGCTTTGTGCTGGCACTTCTGCTGGTGCTGGTCTTTTCGGTCCAGCTCGGCTGGCTGCCGAGCAGCGGCAGCGAAGGCATGGCCAACGCCATCCTGCCCATCGTCACCCTGGGTGCGGCGGGAGCGGCGATCCTGGCGCGCTTCACCCGCTCGGCCATGCTCGAAGTGCTGGGCCAGCCCTATATCCGCGCGGCCTCGGCCAAGGGTCTCACGTGGCGCCGTGTGGTGACCGAGCATGCCTTGCCCAACGCCGCAATTCCCACCACCACCATCATCGGCTTCATGGTGGGCACCCTGATCGCCGGCGCCGTGGTGGTCGAAAGCGTCTTCGCCTGGCCCGGCATCGGCCGCCTTCTGGTCATCTCGGTCGCCAACCGCGATCTCGCTGTCGTGCAGACCATCCTGCTGTTTGTCGCGGCGACCATGGTGACGGCCAACATCATCGTCGACCTCGTCTACGGCTGGATCGATCCGCGCATGCGCACGAGTCCACGATGAGCACGGCGGTGACCGGCGCGAACCCGATCCAGCGCGCCCGGCGCGCACGCTTTCTCGAAGCCTGGCCGCTGCTCACGTTGGTGGCGCTGGCCTGGATCGCACTCATGCTGGTGATCGCGATCGGCGCCGACTGGCTCGCGCCCTATCATTTCTCCGCTCTCGATCTGCGCGCCCGTCTGTTGCCGCCCGTCGGGTTCGGCGGCACCTGGCGTCATGCGCTGGGCACCGACGAGCTTGGCCGCGACGTGCTCTCCCGGCTGATTGTGTCGATCCGCCTTAGCCTGCTGATTGCCTTCTTCGGTACCTTGATCGCCGCCACCTTGGGCACCGCGATGGGCTTCGTCGCTGCCCATTTCCGCGGCAAGACGGAGTGGCTGATCCTGATGATGATCGATTTTCAGGCCAGTGTGCCGTTCCTGATCGTGGCCTTGGCGGTGCTGGCCTTCTTCGGCAACTCGCTCGTGCTGTTCGTCGTACTGATGGGGCTGAACAGCTGGGAGCGTTATGCCCGCATCGCCCGTGGCCTCACCATTTCGGCCAACGAGCAGGGTTATGCCAGCGCCATCCGCCAGCTCGGCGCCTCAAGCCTACGGGTCTATGGCATCCACGTCCTGCCCAACATTGCCTCGACGCTCATCGTCTCCATGACCATCACCTTTCCCGAGACGATCCTGCTGGAAAGCGGCCTGTCGTTTCTCGGGCTGGGCGTGCAGCCGCCGCTCAGTTCGCTCGGCAACATGGTGGGTTATGGCCGCGAGTATCTGACACGCGCCTCGTGGATTTTGCTGTTTCCCAGCGCGGTGATTATTCTCACCACGCTGTCGATCAGCATCATCGGCGATTGGCTGCGCGATCGTCTCGACCCGACCCTGAGGTGAACCCATGACCGACATCGCCTCGCACCGCGGCGGCGCCCTGCTGTGGCCTGAGAACAGCCGACTGGCGTTCGAACAGACGGCCAAGCTGCCCGTCGAGCAGGTCGAGTTCGACGTCCATCCGTCGCGCGACGGCAGACTGGTGGTGATCCACGACGACGCGCTGGAACGCACCACCGACGGCAAGGGTGCCGTCTGCCAGCACGACTGGGCCGATCTCAATCGGCTGATCCTCAAAGGCAGCGGCGGCCAGCGCATGCTGCTGCTCGAGGAGGTGGTCGAGATCTTCCGTCCGACGCCGATCATCCTGCGTCTGGAGATGAAGCCAGGGCCGAACCGGACGCCCTACCCAAACCATCCCGCCAGGATCGTCGACGCCTTGAAGGCCTGGCACATTCTCGACCGTACCGTGATCAGCAGCTTCCAGCTGGGCTCCGTGGTCGAGGCGGCGCGCCACGGCAAGGCGATGCGCCATGTCTGGCTGGTGACGCCCGCCACCCAGACCGACATTGGCCTCGCCGAGGTAATCAAGCTCGCCGGTTCGAACGGCGTACCGATGCTCGGTCTGCGCTCCAACGTGCTCGACGCGCCGACCGTCGCCGCCGTCCGCGGCGCCGGTTTGGGCATCGGCGGCTGGGCCTGCAACGACGCGCCCGCGATCGCCAAAATGCTCGAGCTCGGCGTCGACGTGTTCACCACCGATCGGCCGGACCTGGCTTTGGCGATGCGCGCAAGCGATACAAGATCATGATCACGTGCTCATTTGAGAATGGCAACAAGGCTTCCTTGCGCCACGTCGTCGTCGACAATCTTGTCCTGCAGGGCGACAAGATTCTGCTGGTGAGGCGAAGCGGCAAGCTTTCCGAAGGCGGAAAGTGGGGGCTGCCCGGTGGGTTTGTCGACAGAGACGAAACGATCAAGGAGGCGGCAGCTCGCGAGATCATGGAAGAAACCGGCTACACGGTTGCAGATCTAACTCTGTTCAGAATAATCGATACGCCTGACCGACCCGCCGAAGACCGACAGAACATCGCATTCGTCCATTTCTGCATCGCGCAGGAAAGGACCGGTACCCCTGACTGGGAATCAGACCGGTACCCCTGACTGGGAATCAAGTGACGTCCAATGGTTCTCCTTGTCGGCGCTTCCCAGGGAAGACGAGTTTGCTTTTGATCACTACAGCAACATTCGGCTGTACCGGGAGTTTCTCAGCAGCCGCTTCGATTTGCCCCTGCTGCGCTGAGCTCTCGATTTCATTCAGGCCGCTAATCCGTTGAATTAGTTCTTGTCGTCCGGCGCACCTTGCCGGACGCGACGGGGCGGGCAAGATTAGACGCCATGGCCCAGAAACAACTCCGCCTCGGCGCCTTCATGCGCCCGGTCAGCATCCACACCGCCGCCTGGCGCTATCCCGGCGGCACACCGGACGCCAATTTCAACCTCAAGGCGCTGATCCAGTACGCCCAGACCCTGGAGCGCGGGAAGTTCGACGCATTCTTCATGGCCGATCATCTGGCGGTGCTGAACATGCCGATGGAGGCGCTGAAGCGCAGCGCCACGGTGACTTCGTTCGATCCGCTGACACTGTTGCCGGCGCTCGCCCAGCACACCGATCATCTCGGTCTGATCGCCACGGCCTCGACCACCTTCGAGCCCGCCTACACCATTGCCCGCCGCTTCGCCTCGCTCGATCACATTTCGAGCGGCCGCGCCGGCTGGAACCTGGTGACGACCTCCAATCCCGACGCCGCACTCAATTTCGGCATGGACGATCAGATGGAGCATGCCGAGCGCTACGGCCGCGCCCGCGAGTTCTACGATGTCGTCACAGGCCTGTGGGACTCGTGGTCCGACGACGCCTTCATCCGCGACGTCGAGGCCGGCATCTATTTCGATCCCGCCAAGCTCCATGTGCTCGACCACAAAGGCAAGTATTTGAAAGTGCGCGGTCCCTTGAACATCGCCCGCCCGATCCAGGGCTGGCCGGTGGTGGTGCAGGCCGGCGCCTCGGATGCCGGTCGCCAGCTCGCGGCCGAGACGGCCGAGGTCGTATTCGCTGCCGGCGGACCGATCGAGGCGGGCCGGGCGTTCTATACCGACGTGAAAAGCCGCGCGGCCAAGGCTGGACGCAATCCCGACCACATCAAGATCCTGCCCGGCGCCTTCACCATCATCGGCGACTCACTCGACGAGGCGAAGGAGAAGCGCGCGAAGCTCGATAGTCTGGTGAGCTACGACAGTGGTATCGCGGCCCTCTCGATCGCGGTCGGCCAGGACGCCCGCAAGTTCGATCCCGACGGGCCGCTGCCCGAGATCCCCGAGACCAACCAGAGCAAGAGCGGCCGCGAGCGCGTGATCGCACTCTCCAAGCGTGAGAACCTCACCGTGCGTCAGATCGCCGGGCGGCTGGGCGGCTATGGCGGGCTGGCCGTGATGGGCACGCCCAAGATGATCGCCGACCAGATGGAGGAGTGGCTGGCGACCAACGCCAGCGACGGCTTCAATGTCATGTTCCCCTACCTGCCGGGTGGGCTCGACGACTTCGTCAACAAGGTCGTCCCCGAGCTGCAGCGCCGCGGCATTTTCCGCCGCGAGTATGAGGGCAAGACCCTGCGGGAAAATCTCGGCCTGCCGCGGCCGGAGAATCAATTCTTCCCGGCGGCCGGCCGCAAGGCGGCGGAGTGATCTGACGCTTTCCTTCGGGTAGGCGATCTAATGCCAACAGCCGGGGTCGCAGGTCTTGTGGCCAAGCGAGCGACCTTGGGGTACACGTCCCCCTGTCCTTTCAACCGACGATTCGGGAGTTCGTCCAGTGCCTGTGACGTGGTCGATTTCCCACAACGATCGGCTCGTATTGGCCTCTGCGGAGGGCGACATCTCGCCTGGGAACTTCGACGAGTATATGTCGGCATTGGTGGCTGCGGGAGCCATGCCTTACCGGAAGCTGTTCGACGTTACTTACGCCACACCGGGCTCGATTCGCCTCGCCCAGCTCAAGGCGTTTGGCAGCAAGGTCGTCGCGTTCGCCAAACTGGGGGCCGTCGGACCGCTCGCCATCGTCGTCGGGTCCGAGCTCGAGCACGAGCTGGCTGAACTCTTCGCCCGGGCGGATGCCGGGCGCGCGCTTGCGATCTTCAGCGACCGGACAAAAGCGCGGGAGTGGCTGGACGGGCTGGCGGTCGACAAGTAGCGCGGCGAACGGCGTCACCGCGGGGCAATCCGAGCTCTGTTGTTGAGCCGCTAGGCGGTGGAACTGCTACAAGGGCCGATGGCCATTTCCCCCGCCGCAGCCCCGTTCTGGACGCGTACAAAGGACGCGCTGTGCGCCGAGTTGCACTGCAGTCCAGACGGCCTCGGTAGTGCCGACGCCCTTGCGCGACTGGCGCAGTACGGTCCGAATTCCGACGCCGCCGTCAAGCGGGCGAGCGTACCTGCCGCCATCCTGCGCCGCTTACTGGAACCGCTGTCGCTCATTCTTCTGGCGGCCGGGGTCGTCTCGGCGGCGACCGGCGACGATATCGGCGGCTCGATCATCGTGGCGATCCTGGCGCTGTCGATCGGTCTCGACACGTTCCAGGAGGGCCGCGCGGTCAAGGCGGCCGAGGAACTGCGCCGCTCGGTGGCGCTCAAGGCCGAGGTCAAGCGCGACGGCGCCTTTGTCCCCGTCGAGGTCGATACCGTCGTGCCGGGCGATCTCGTCCGCGTGCGGGCCGGCGACATCATCCCGGCCGATGCGCTGCTGCTGGAGGCAACGGCCTTCACCGCCAACGAGGCGGCGCTGACCGGCGAGCCGTACCCGGTCGAAAAACGCCCCGGCGTCGTGGCCGCACGCAACGCCGGCGAGGCGTCGAACGCGCTGTTCCGCGGTGCCGTGGCGCAGACCGGCCAAGCCTTGGCGCTGGTCGTCGGCACCGGTCGCGCCACGCTGTTCGGGGCTGCGGCCTCATCGCTGGCGGAGAGCCAGGCACCTTCGCCGTTCCAGCGCGACCTGCACGCCTTCGGCCTGCTGACGGCGCGACTCACCATCGCCCTGGTTGTCGTGGTGCTGACCACGCACGTGCTGTTCGGCCGGCCGGTGCTCGAATCGTTGATGTTCTCGGTGGCGTTGGCGGTCGGGCTGACGCCCGAGCTGCTGCCGATGATCACCACCGTCACNNTGCACCGACAAGACCGGCACGCTGACCTCGGCCGAGATCACGCTGGCGCAAAGCCTCGATGCCGCCGGCGCGAACGACGAACGCGCTGCCAAGCTCGGCGCCATCACGGCGGAGTTGGGCGGCGATCGTGGCGCGCTCGATATGGCGTTGGTCGCTGGTGCGCCCAACGCGGCCCAGGGTTGGGCGATGCTGGCCCGCCACACGTTCGATTTCACTCGCCGGCTGGGCTCGGTGCTCGCGGAAGGGCTGGAGGGCAAGCTGCTGATTGCCAAGGGTGCGCCCGAAGCGATATTGCCGCTCTGCACGTCGATGCGGACCGCTGCGGGCGTCGTGCCGATGGGCAATGTCGAACGCGAGCAGGCGCAAGCGCGTGTGCGTGTGCTGGCCGAGCAGGGCCTGCGCTCCGTCACCATTGCGTCGCGGCCGTGGTCGGGCACGACGCACGAGCTCGAGGCGAGCGACGAAACAGACCTGACCTACGAGGGCTTGTGCGCCTTCGCCGATCCACCGAAAGCCACCTGTACCGCTGCCATTGCGCGGCTGGCGGCGGCGGGCGTCCGGGTAAAAATCCTGTCGGGCGACGATCCCATCGTGGTCAAGCGGCTAGCGGGCCTGGTCGGACTACATTTCGAGACCGTCCTGTCAGGTTCGGACATCGCCGAACTGAGCGACGAGGCACTCGCGGTCCAGGTCCAGACGGTCGATGCCTATGGCCGGCTGGCGCCCGATCAGAAGTCGCGACTGATCAAGGCGTTGCAGTCGAAAGGCGACGTCGTCGGCTTCCTGGGCGACGGCATCAACGACGCACCGGCCTTGAAGGTGGCCGACATCGGCCTGTCGGTCGACGGCGCGACCGGCGTGGCGCAGGCCGCCGCCGATATGATCCTGCTCGCTCCCGATCTCGAGGTCGTGGCCGATGGCGTCGAGGAGGGCCGCCGGACCTTCGCCAACATCCTGAAATACGTCCGCATGGGAGCGAGCTCCAATTTCGGCAACATGCTTTCCATGGCGATGGCGTCGCTGTTCCTGCCGTTCTTGCCCATGCTGCCGACGCAGATCCTGCTCAACAATCTGCTCTACGATTTTTCCGAGATCGGCATTCCGTTCGACACTGTGCGCCCCGAGGCGACGGCGCAGCCGCAGGTCTGGGACATGCGCGCACTGGTGCGTTTTGCCGGCGTGATGGGGCCGCTGTCGTCGGCCTTCGACATGTTGACGTTCGCCGGCCTGCTGCTGGTCTTTCACGCCGCGCCCGACGAGTTCCAGACCGTCTGGTTCCTGGAGTCGATGGCAACGCAGGTCCTGGTGATCTTCATCATCCGCACCAACGGCCGACCGTGGAGCAACCGGCCGCATCCAGCGCTCACCGTGTCATCGCTGGCGGCGCTGGCGGTCGCGATGGTCCTGCCGTTCACTCCCGTTGGCGCGTGGTTCGGCTTTCACGCGCCGCCGCCTGCGGTCACCGCCAGCGTCGGCGCAATCGTCGTGACCTATCTCGTCTGCGCCGAGCTCCTCAAGCGATTCGCCATCGGCTTGACGCCGCGGCGGCGCGCGCCGGCCCGCATCAATCCGGCCTGATGATTGGCGTCATGTTGCCGTCGGCGACGCCCCAGTAGTGTTTGATATCACCCGTCACCCAGTCGCCGTGGCAAGTCTTCTCGCTGGCAGATATCTGGACGTTATCGCTGCGTCTCGGCGGGCTTGATCGCGCAAATCGTGTCGTTCAGGCAGCCGTGCGTCCAGGTGCCGACATAGACGTTGCCGTCGCTCCGCGTAAGGGCGCCGACGCCGTGGGGAACGAGGTTGAGCGCGCCGCCATAGTCTTCCAACGCGCCTTCGTAGCGCTCACCATTCGCCAGAATGCAAATGCCGCGCGCCAACCGACTCTGGACCCACCAGCCCTCGCAGCGATCGCCCTTGGCGTAGATGTAGACTCCCTGGCCGTTGAAAGCGGCGCGGTCGAACGCGCCCTCGTAGCGCTGGCCGTTCGGCCCCGACCCTTGCCAGAAATCGGCATTCCATTCGCCCTCGTAGCGCACGCCGTCAGCGCGCAGGAAGACGCCTCGTCCATTGGGCTTGCCGCTGCGGAACTCACCGTCGTAGCGGTTACCGGCATAGACAAGGACGCCCCGCCCTTGCCGCTTGCCGTCCTGGAATTCACCGTCATAGCGCTCGTCGGCAGAGCCGAAGACGCCGTGGCCGTTCCACGCGCCACGGCGGAACTCGCCCTCATAGCGAGTGCCGTCGGCGTACCGGAAATCGCCCCGGCCGTTCCGCAGGTTGTCGCGGTATTCGCCTTCGAACCGCCGGCCGTCGGGCCATGTCTGGATGCCCCGGCCATTCATTTTCCCATCACGGTACTCGCCTTCGTAGCGTTCGGTCGCTTTGCCGTTTTCGTACCACTGCACGACACCGTAACCCTGTGCGAGGGCGTTCTCGCAGGCGCCGATCCAGGTCATGGTTTCCTTCGGCTGCGGATTCTGGTTCCACACCCTGCATTTGGTTCGCGCGTCGGCGATCCACTCCGACGGCTTTTGCGCCGACGCGGGCAGGGCGACGAACAGAAAGAGCGCGATCAGAGCGCCGCGTAGTATTGTCATGGCGACATCATACACCCGCTGGCGGGCAGGGGAGTAAGGGGAGACGATGCCAACTTTCGAGATCAAGGTCGCGAGTGCCGATGACGTCAAACGCATGGGCGACTGGGCGGCCGACGAAGGTTGGAACCCCGGTAACACCGACGGGCTGGCCTTCTACGCGGCCGACCCGCAGGGCTTCCTGATTGGCCGTGTCGATGGCGAACCCCAGGTCTGCATCTCGGTAGTGCAATACGGCGCGGGCTTCGGCTTCCTTGGTTTCTATATCGCCCGGCGCGCGGTGCGAGGCCAAGGCTACGGCATCCAGATCTGGCGCGCCGGCATGGCGCGTCTGGCGGGTCGCAATGTCGGGCTCGATGGCGTGGTGGCCCAGCAGGGCAATTACCGCAAGTCGGGCTTTCGGCTGGCCTGGAACAACGTNNTGGCCGCCTACGACCGGCGCTTTTTCCCCGAAGCGCGCGACCATTTTCTGGCGCCGTGGATCGCCTTGCCCGAACGCCGGGCGTTGGTCGCAATACGCGGCGGCGAGCTGGCGGGCCTGGCCGTGATGCGTGCCTGTCGCGCCGCCTCGCGCATCGGTCCACTCTATGCTGCCTCACCGGATATCGCGGTGGCTCTGGTGGCTGAGCTCGTCGCCACGACGCCGGGCAAGCCGGTAGCGATCGACGTGCCCGACATCAACACGCCGGCGGTGCAACTGGCCGAGCAGATGGGTCTCGCCCGCGCCTTCCAAACCGCACGGATGTATACCGGCCCCGATCCAAAGGTCGATCTCGGCGGGCTGTTCGGTGTCACCAGTCTCGAACTGGGATGATCCGCGGAGACCCAGCTTGCGGGCGCAATATTGTTGCGTGGGGGGAATGGCTGGATTCTGGACGAACCGCCTAAAACCCTTGTGCCATCGGCATCGGAAACGTCCAGAGCGATCTGGACGATTCCAGGACGGTTAGCACACCCTCAGTAGGCCGCGGTCAGGTAATCGACGATCTTGGGCACGTCGCCCGGCTCGATTGGGGCGCCGTAGACGTTGATCATCTTGGTGACTTCGGCCTGCCAGAAATCCTTGCTGAATTTCGGGCCGCGCGGCTGGGTCTGGATGTAGTCGGCCGAATGGCAGGCGCCGCAATTGCCCTGAACGACGTCGAGGTTGGGGCCGGGCTTCAGCACCGCCGTATCGTCGGGAAGGGTGTAGGTCACGGGCTTGGCGTTGACCGCGACCAGACCAAGGGCCAGCGTGGCAAAGCCTGCGAGGGTGAGAAGGGTGGAACGATTCATGATCCTTCTCCTCACGCGGCGGCGACGTTGACGGTTTCGACGACGTTGCGCATGTAGCCGGCGGGATTCCACAGAGGTTCCATCGGCTGAGTCTTGCCGCCGTTGCTGGTCGCGCGCACCTTGAGTGCGTAGGTGCCGGCCGCCAAGGTGACCGGCAGCGTCCATTCGCGGAACGAATATTTTCCGAGATCCTGGCCGAGCTTGGCCGGCTGCCAGCTCTTGCCGCCGTCGGTCGAGACCGCGACGTCCTTGATGCCCGTGCCGCCGTCGAAGGCGATGCCCTTGAGCACCGTCGCGCCGGCTGCCTTGATCTTGGCGCCGTCGGTCAGGCTGGTGATGAAGGAGCGCACGGAGAACCGGCCAATCGGGATCGTCGTCTTGGGCGGGGTGCCGGGCTCGGTGCAGGCGCAGTCGTTGTCGGGAATGCGATAGGCGGTCTTCATCCAGAAACCGTCGAAGACCGTATCGATGACGTTGATCTCGCTGAGATGCTTCATCCAATAGGTGCCGTAGTAGCCGGGCACGACGAGACGCAGCGGAAAGCCGTTGAGGAAGGGAATGTCCTGGCCGTTCATGGCATAGGCCAGCATCACTTCGCCGTCGCGCGCGTGGTCGATGTCGAGTGCCTTCACGAAGTCGGGCGTCTTGTCGGCGACCGGTGTATCGAGGCCGTTGAAGGTGACCTGCTTGGCGCCGGCCTGGACGCCGGCCTGGGCGAGGATGGCCTTGAGCGGCACGCCCTTCCAGCGCGCATTGCCCATGGCACCGTTGGCCGACTGGCCGCCGGCGACGCGCGGTTCGAAGAAGCCGCGGCTGTTGCCGGAGCACTGGTTGACCGCCACGATCTCGACCGACGGCATGCTCTTGAGCGCGGCGAGCGACAGCTTCAGTGGCTTGTCGACCTTACCTTTGACTTCCACCGTGAATGTGTCGGGGTCGATTTCGAGCGGGATACCGGCCAGGTGATAGCGCACGAAGAACGCGTCGTTCGGCGTGATGGCGCCCTCGTTGAAGACGGCGAACGGCGTCTCGAGCTGCGGCGGCCGGCTGGTCAGGCCGATCATCGGACGCTTCTGTGGATATTTGACGAGTGGCCGGTCGCCGTTGCCGATCGGCAGCTTGACCGTCTGGGCCAGCGCCTGCAGCGGACCGAAGGCCGCCGCCAGAGCGCTGGAACCTTGGATGAGGGTTCGTCTGTTGATCATGGCGCGTCCTCCCGCTTCTTTGCGCCAAGTCTAGCCAGAGCGGGCGCGCGGCACCAGCGCCAGCCAGAGCGATATCACCGTCGAGGCGATAGCCACGGCCTGCAGCGCCGACAAGGGTTCATGCAGGATGATCACGCCGCTCACCACGGCGACGATAGGAATGGCGATCGACGACAGCGCCGCGACCTGTGCCGGCAGGAGCTTGACCAGTGCGAACCAGGTCGCGGTGCCTAGCGCCATGGGAACGGCGCCGGTATAGAGCGTCGCGACGATGGCCGCCGTCGAGGGCCAGTGCGTCGGCATGCCGTCGATCACGACGGCGCCAAGGGTGATCGGCAGCCACGAGGCCACGACCTGCCAGAAGGTGAGCGACAGGCCCATGCCGGGCCAGCTCGTGCGCTTGACGATGAAAGTGCCAATGGCCCAGCAGAAGCCCGCGAACAGCCCCCAAAAGAGTCCCCACGGCGCGTTGGCGTAGCTCGCGAAGTTGGGCGCCATCAGCGCCGCGACCGCCGCGGCGCCGATCAGGATTGCCGCCAGCAGCCGGCCGGTGAGCGGCTGGCGGAAGACGATGAAGCCCAATAGCGCCACCCACAGCGGCATGGTGTAGGACAGCACCGAGGCATGCCCCGACGGGATGTAGAGCACCGCGAATGAGGTGGCGATGTTCCACACGGTGATGTTCATCATCGAGGCGGCGATCAACGGCAGCCACTTGCCCTTCGGCACCGCAAGGGACTCGCCGCGCAGCCGGACGATGGCGTAGAGGACCATCATGCCTACCGTCAGCACGACCGTGCGGAAGGTGAGGATCGGCAGCTCGGC
This sequence comes from Rhodospirillales bacterium, assembly GCA_003153415.1. GTDB lineage: Bacteria > Pseudomonadota > Alphaproteobacteria > Reyranellales > Reyranellaceae > Reyranella. The sequence continues at coordinate 45,511 of PLYQ01000049.1, forward strand.
AAGCGCGATGGCGAACAGCGGCCAGTTGGTACCCCACACGAGCGTGAGGGCCGCCAGCAGCGCCAGCACCTTGGGAGACGCGCGGTCCACGACGAAGAATCAGGCCTGGTGTTCTTCGGGCGCCTGCAAATAGCAGCCGTCGATACGCCAGCTTCCGTCGGGCAGCTGCGTCATCGGGTAAATGGCGGTGACAGGTCGGCCATCGGGCCCTACGACATGGACCTTCTGCGCCGGCTGTCCATGCAGGTCGACGATCTCGCGAAAATCGAAGACGCGTGGTCGATACACCGGCTGATAGCCTTGGCGGACCATGTCCATGAAAACGTCGGACCGGCCGAACATGCCCTGGATCGTCGGCGAGGCGTAGCCGAACGCCGCGTCACCGTCGTCGCGACGGAAAGCATCGACCTGGGCCTGGATGATTTGACGAATCGCCACGCGGTCGGCATCTGACACGGGCGGTTCCTGCGCCGCCGCCGCCGTCGCGAGGCCGAGCAGCAGGCCGAACAGGGCGAAAAGACGAAAGGCCATGGGTGCTAGTTTAAGCCCATGGCCATCCATACGCGACTGCAGCAACGGCAGATCAGCGCGGCGTGGAAGGCAGGGCGCCCAGTTGTACGGGGGCGCCGACGGCCGGCGGCGCCTCGACGACCCGTCGTGGCGACGGCGCGCCGCGTTGCATGCCACCGGGGTTGCCGAGCCGACCGACATTGATGCCGTAGGACAGTGCCGCCAGGTTGGAGCGCTCGCGGGCAAGGAAGCCGTTCTGGCGTGAAATCTCGGCGTTGAGATCGCCGATCAGCCGGTCGACGTCCTGGATCGAGCGGCTGGTGTCGCCCTCGATGCCGCGCAGCTGCTGGTGATCTGCCTCAACGGCGCCGCCGACGGCATAGGTGGCGCGCACATTGTCGATCAGATAGCCCGCCACCGAGGCCTGCGTCGTCACTTGGCTCGCCAGCGAATTGAGTGTGCCAACACCCAGCGTTATCGCGTCGAGCTTGGCCTGCGCCTCGTTCCACTGGGTGACCAGTTCGGGATTGCCGGGAGTGGTGCCGGCCTGCAGGCGAGACGAAATGGCGCTGACCAGACTGCCATAGGAGGAGGCATCGTTGCTGATCTGGCTGCGCGTCGAGTTGAGCAGATTCTGCTGTGTCGTGATGCCGGCTGCGAGCGCCGTCTGATCGGCCCGGAGCTGTTGTACGCGCTGGCGAACGGTCTGGGTCCCGGTCTGGCTAACCGCCGGGTTCGCGACAGGGCCGCCCGTCGGTGCAAACGGTCCCCCCCGTTCGCATCCACTCAAAACGACCGCCGCCAAGAGGAGGGCGGATCGTTGGACTCTTAGCGCCATCATTGGCCTCGAAACTGCCCTGGCATCATCTATTGGGCGCCGCCAATTCGGCCGGCCTCAGGACTTCCGGGCCAGCTCGATCCGGGACGCCATTCCCCAAATCCAGTGGGCTGTCATGCTACTTGAAAGCCGGCGAAATCAAAAGCGTCGATTTCCAAGGAAACAGAGCCACTTGGCACCCTTTGTGCGCTCCTTTGCAGGGCCATTCCGCAAGCCCCCTGCGGCGTTCTCGCTGGCTTGCAACGCTGGAGCAGCTTCATTAGGGTGCGCGCCTCTTCGCCGGACCCTTGCCAGGCAAGGCCTCCGGTCATGCGCCCGTAGCTCAACTGGATAGAGCATCTGACTACGGATTATATCACGCGAGCACTGTTTCCCCGCATCTGTAGCACTTGTCTGCGCTTCTGGCACTGATTTGGCACTTCTGGTTGCCTCTTCGTTACCACTACATGCGTTGGCGGAGACCACTCTTGGGAGTGGACGTATAGGCTAACAGGGCCAAGTTCTCGGCGCACCTTAGTGCGCCGACGCGTTCGCGATAGAAATTGCTTGGAATTTCGGAACGCTCAGATGAGTTGGCTGGCGATTCTAGGGCCAAGGATTGGCTTCGTGCCCCCTCGCGACGCGCCATGCTCTTTCGAGCGCTTTGCGTCCGTTCACTGAGAGAGTTCTCCGTTCCGGCCTTTGCCGAGAGGGCACAGCTGCAAGGATTAGCGGTATCGACAACCCATTGCCTTGGAACTGGTTGGCTACCGCCAAGGCCTCGCCCCAATAAAATCCGACGGGGCTTCTATCGAAGAGCAAGCAGACATCACCGTCGGCTGAGGTCATAGAATGAATTTCATAGCCTTCACCAAACGCCTTGATCGGTTGTCCGAATGGAGACGGCAGAAATTCAGCGAGACCCGCTGCGCCAGCTTCGAAGGCGAAGGGGCTGGCCTCCTTCATACGAATGTTGCCGACACACAGAAATTCGTCGAGCGTCATAGTATGTAAATTCATCTTTCACGCGTACCATTGCTTTTCTAAAGCCAAAAGGCCTGATCCATGTGCCAACTTTCGGCCCACGCCATCCTAAGTCCCTGCAGGGATCTGAGGGCAGACGTGAGCGTCGCTCACGACGAAATCCTTAGAGCGGTAAGCGAAGCCTCAATGCATGAGCTCGATCGCCAACCGTCCCAGCCGCGCTTAAACTAGTGCGCGGCCTGCCGAGATCGCGGAGAACTAGTGCACCATGCCGCTAAGTCGTGAGGATTTCGTCCGGGCAAGCAGAGGTGAGCCACTGCATATTCCCGCTGAAGTATATGGTCCAGTGCCTACGGGGTTACCCCAGGTCGACCACCCGGACGTAAGGCGCGCCGTTGATTGGTTTAAGTCGTATATTAGCCCTAGCGATTGGATTGCCCGACGCGACAGGGCCTTCGTTGGGCTCTACAGCGCGGCGTATGGCGTGACGGGACGAAAGGGCCGTTTCTTCGACGATTCGGACACCATCGGATGGTACCTTTTTCTTGCGGATGCTTTCCTCGATCATCCTTGGAATTATGAACCAATGTTCGGTTCGCGAGTCGTGCCGCTGTTCGCCGCAATTGGCCGGGACCTAGACCCACAGCGGACATGACGGAGCCGCGTACAAATAAGCTAATGCGTGGGCGATTGGTACACGAATCGCGGGCGGCAAATCTGAAGCTAAGACAGCGGCGAAACCGTTTGAAGAATTGACGCGATCGCGATCGGGTTCAGCGTGCGCGCTTGACTTCGGTACAGCTCACGACGCTGGATTGGCCTTGGCCGCTGGCGTGACCGTAGCAGAACGACCAGGTGTCGCCGTCGATCTCGCCCCAAATATAGCCGTCGGTATCGACGACAAGAATCTTCCGGCTATCCTTGCCGAACAGTTCACCGATGAAGGGCTCTTCCGTCTTTTCGCCGCCGCCGGAGATCATCGTGAGTCCCCAGAAGCGCCGGTCTTGCTGTCCGGTGATCTCCATGACGAGGTCCTTTTCCAGGAGGGCCGGCTTTTCGAGCGTGCCGGGGCTGGTCGGCCAATGACCGCCCTTGCCGGCAATGATGGAGTAAGTCTTGCCGATCCAACGCCCCTTCATGTCCGGTGCCGGATCTGCCGCGACGGCCAACGCCGGAGACATCAGGGCCGCCATAATTGCGAGCAGTATAACCTTCCTGAGCATCATCATCCCCTCCTTCACGTTTCGGCAAACTTTGCCAACGCACCATGACATCACGGTGTTTATACCGCCTGACCGGGGCATTCCAAAGACTCGCGCAAGCGATTTGCCGCCCGGCACGGTGGCCGTCGGCTCCTGCATGGACGGCCGCTGCTGCTCATGACAAAGTGTGCAAGGGACTTGTCGGGGCCACTGGCCGGGGGGCCGTTCTCGACGAGGAGAACGAGGGGGCGCGTGGCAACGCGAAGACTTACCACGTGGATTGCTGTCCTGTTGCCAGCGCTGCTCGCCGCGTCGATCGGTTTTGCCCGGGAACCCGGCGTTGGGCCGACCTTTGTGCCTGGCATTACTCTTGGCCAGGCCAATGCCGTTCCTCTCTCGCCCGGATGGCGCATCGCCTCTCGCAGCAGCTACGCCGATTCGCTCGTCCTCGGAAACGATCTCAAGCCAACCGGCCTGCGGTACATGGCAGCAAGCGAGATCGCTCTGGTGACGTGGGTGCCCGATGTGAAGGTATTGGGAGCCGGATACAAGGCGTTCGTGACCGCACCGTTTGTGAGCACCACCGTTGTGCGCGAGGCGCCTATACCGGCCGCATCGAGGAGTACGAACACGCAGTTCGGCGGCGGCAATCCGAAACTGCAGATGCTCGACCTGTCCTGGCCGCTAGGTGACGGATTCTATGTAAATTCCGGATTCGGACTCTACTTTCCGATCGGCCAATGGGCGTTCAATGCGCCGGTGAATATCGGCACTCCTTTCTGGACCTTCGAGCCCAACGGCGCCTTTAGCTACTTCAAGGACGGTTGGACGGCTTCAGTGCAAGCCGTCTACGACATCAACACCATCAATCCGGTGAACCAGTACTTTTCAGGTGACCAGATCGTCGTCAACACGACTTTCATGAAGATGTTCGGCGGTGTCAATTTCGGTCCGGTGGGCTACTGGCTCAAGCAAGTGACGAGCGATGCCAATTACGGCGGCCGCAACGTCTATGGCGGGATCGCTTCGCCACCCAGCGAGCAACTTGCCGTCGGCGCGACGGCGAGCACACAGTTCGGCAGACTGTCCGTCCAGCTCATGTTCACCCAGGACGTCTATGCCCAAAACGGCTTCCTGGGCAGCAAGGGCTGGTTGGGTTTCAGCTATCATCTAAATTGAACTAGCCTGGGGCCTCGGGAGCCCGTCGAATGACTGTCGCGTCGCTCTTTGTCCCTCCCCATATCGTCAATCTCACCGACAGCAAAGGAAACGCCATGAAGTGCCTGCTATCCCTGATCCCTGTCCTTATCTTGTTGGGCGTCGCGCCTGCTACAGCACAGGACAAGCCGCTTTCCCTGCTCGGCACATGGCAGGTAACGGGCCAATCCGTTGGAATCGGTGAGAGCCTTCATCCTGAACATACCAATCGCGGCGCGGAGCCGGCTGTTCACCGTGTGAACCTTCGTTTCGTCTTTGAAAAGCAGGAGGGCAACAACTTCTGGGGCACGTCCACGGGTGCCAGCGGCACCTCTGAACGCGTCCTCGGGGCGATTTCCAGGGATGGGAAGTCCGGTGTTCTCATTAATGCGCGTGGCAACCGGCAGCAGTTTACGGTTCTCGACGGGAATACGATTGAAGGCTGCTACACGGCAAGCAGCTCAAAGTACTATAGCGCTGCCTGCACAATTTGGACTCGCCAACCGTAACCCGAGTATTGCACAGCGCTCATCTCTCCGGCGTTTTCCCCGCGATCGTCACGGGGATGGTCGCTGCAGGCGGATTTGGTTGCGAAGTAACGCGACATCGAGAGCGCGGAACTACGGCATTCCCATGCGCTTGTTAACGAACTGCAACGTGAACAACCGATCGATGGCAAGTCCGTCAGGCAACGCGCCCACGGCGACCATCTCCCTGTAGAAGGACCGCCAGCGCTCGGCCGTCATCGCGCCCAGCCCGAGCCTGGCGGCGTCGCCGCCGTCGGCCAGCTTGTACGCGCGCATGGTGGCGATGGCATAGGCGATTTTGTCGTCGGTCATGTCAGGGTTGTCGCGCCTGATCAGGGCATTGCCCGGCGCCGGATCACCCCCCAGGTAACTTGCCCAGCCCTTGATCGTGGCGTCGACGAAGCGCTGCACGACATCGGCCTTCTCGGTCACCAGCCTCGGCAGACACATCATCAGACCCTGATAGTTGTCGAAGCCATGGTCGGCGAGCAGCTGCATCACCGGGTCGATACCGGCGGCGCGCAGCACATAAGGCTCGACCGTAACGAAGCCCTGCATGCTCATGTTCTTGTCGGCCAGAAACGGCGCCAGGCTGAACGTATAGGGTCGTGCCTGCTCGTCGGTGTAGCCATATTTCGCCTTCAGCCACTGCCAGAAGGATTGCCGGCCGGCCGTCGAGATCAGGATCGGCTTGCCCTTGAGCGCGGCCAAAGAGTCGTTGCCGACGCCGGGATGAGACAGCAGCACGCGCTCGTCCTTCTGAAAAATGGCGGCGACCGCGATGCCGGGTAGATTCTCGCGCGCGTAGTTTAGGGCGCCAAACAAATTGCCCTCGATGAACTCCACCCGTCCCGTCAGCAGAAGCGTATTGATGTCGAGTTGGGGTCCACCGTGGCGCACTTCGACCTCGAGCCCGTGCTGGCGGTAAAGACCGGTGGCGATCGCCTGGTAGATGCCGCCCTGCTGGGGCTGGGCGCGCCAAGCGGTCTGGTAGACCAACGTGTCGAGCGTCTGCGCGCGGGACCGCCGCACGGCGCCGAAGCCGCCGGCGACCGCGCTGCCCAACAGCAGGCCCGCGGTGCGGCGCGGGACCGCGCGTGTCGTCATGTGCTCTTCTCCCTCGGCCCGGTGTATACTGACTTATGAGAGCAATCTGTACATAGGGGGGAGCGTCTTGCGCAAGATAAGCGTCGCCACGCACAGGGTGGCAACCGGGATCACGGTACCGTTGCCCGCGGTATGAAGCCAATCGACGTCGGCATCTTCCTGCCGATCGGCAACAACGGATACCTGTTGTCGGCGACCTCGCCGCAATACATGCCGACGTGGACGCTGCAGCGCGATCTCGGCGTCGCCGCGGAGGCTCTGGGTTACGATTTTCTGTTCTCCATGTCGAAGTGGCGCGGGTTCGGTGGCGCGACGCGGTTCTGGGACTTCACGCTCGACTCCGTATCCGTGATGACGGCGCTGGCGGCGTCGACGCGGCGCCTGCGCCTGATTGCGACGATGTCGCCGCCGCTCCTGCATCCGGTCGTCGCGGCCAAGATGGCGGCGACGATCGACGAGATCAGCGGCGGCCGGTTCGGGATCAACATCGTCACGGGCTCGAGCCTTGCCGAATACGATCAGATGGACGTCCTGCCGCGCGACTACGACAGTTATCGCTATGCCTACGCGGCCGAGTGGTTGACTGTGGTCAAGCGACTATGGACGGAAGCCAGCGTTGATTTTGACGGGCAGTTCTTTCACCTGCGGGATTGCGTATCGGATCCCAAGCCGCTCCAGACGCCACGCCCATTTCTGGTTTGCGCGGGCGTATCCGAACAGGGTTTCCACTTTACCGCGGCCGAGGCGGATTGCAGCTTCCTGACCGCAAGGACGGTTCCTGAAACGCGGGCGCTGAGCAACCGAATGAAACAGATCGCCCGAGAGCATGGACGCGCCATCAAAACCGCCACGCCGATGCTTCTGATCATCGGAGAGACCGACGCCGACGCCAGGGCGGAGCATCAACACTACGTGCAAGGCCTCGATCGCGGCGCGATCGACCGTCTCTACGCATCCTATGGCGGATCCAGCCGCCCGTCTGCCCAGGCCCGCATCGACCGGACCATCAGCTCGGCGGCCTTCGGCGGACAGGTGATCAGCGGCAGCGCCGAAACGCTGGCGAACCACATTGGTTTCCTGGTCGAGGGCGACGGAATCGACACCATACTCCTGATGTTTCCCGACTATCGATCCGGTATCCAGATGTTCGCTGAACGCGTCGCGCCCCTTTTGCGCGAACGCGGAATTGGAGCACTGACAGTCAGGCCGTAATGGGAAGAGGCTTGTGTGTTTCGCTGCAATTTAGGACTGGTGGCGCGATTCGGAGACAGGCGACCGGAAAGCAATTTGATCGAGGTCTTGGCGTCAACTGGGACGGCGAAAGCGCTCTAGGGTTACCACCCGCTCGCCAGGGCGTGTGTTGGTCTCAGCTTCCTCAAGGAACCGCCGTTTTAGCTCCTTGAAGGGTATCGGTTTATGGTCGGCGCCGAGCTGTACGTCTGCCAGCTTGTCCTTGGCTTTTTCACGGGCTTTGGCGGGGCTGAGAAGTGGGTAACGACCGAGCTTGAACCTTCGACCCGAACCCACTAATACGACGAACGTTTTGGCGGCTTTGCCTGCCCGGATGCCAAATCCGGTGAGTTCACTGTCCCAAAGCGTTGTGTTTGGTGTGATCGAACGAATTGAGAGGTCTGTAAGTCTTGGCACCGATTTGGCACCTCCAAGCCGTGTGTAGTGGGGGGGTCAACTATGTGTCAGCACGTACATCGAAATCGTTTGATTTCAATGATATCGCTAACGCGCCCGTAGCTCAACTGGATAGAGCATCTGACTACGAATCAGAAGGTTGGGAGTTCGAATCTCTCCGGGCGCGCCATTTCCTCCTTGTAGCTCCTGCATTTTCTGAATGAGCCGCTTCCGGTGAGCACCCTCTAGCCTCGCCCTAGCCTCTATTTTGAATAAATAGCTTGGCCGACGGAAGACAGGAAATTCGCCGGTAGTCGGTCAGTTTGAATTTCTCAGCCTCTAAGCCGCTTGCTCAGCGGTGCCTGTAAGGACCCGCGCGGCAAGAAGCGCAAAGCCGACGTGATCGGCAACGCCGTCCATGTGATGCGATCGCCATAGGCGAAATAACTGAGACGCCGCCGGACGAAGGGAAGGGCCCGGCGGCCGTCTCGCTAGGGCGGCCGAGAGGCCGACGCCGCCGGATTGTCGACGCGCAACGGGAAGGAAGTCGCCAAAAAGGCCCTCGAAAGGCCGCGACGCGGAAAGAAATAGGTTAGGAATAATTTCTCTTGTTTTTGCCAGTCGACCTCTTTAGTGTCGGCGGCACAGGTATTTGAAGGACATTGAAGCCTATGGCGTTTCGTCCGAAAGAGCAAGCCGAGGCCGAGCTGGCCGAGCATTTCCCGATATTCCGCGAAGCCATTGCGACTGCCAGCAACGCATTTTGGAGAAGGCTGGATGTCCACGTGTTCGACCCCGGCACGCGCGTTCGGATGATTCGCGACTATGTGGTCCATGAACTGCGCCGTCTGATGGACGGCAAGCGCGACACGCATATCGAGAACGCCAATCAGACGACGTTGTTCGCCATTAGTCAGAACTGGATCGTCCAGGTCCACAAGGTTGATGAGGGGAACGAGATCGCGAAGAATTTCACGCAGATTTCAATGGACCTTCGGGACAACAAGATCACCGCGGAGGTTCAGGAGATGCTGCCCGGGTTGCCGGCGAAGGCGACCGTGCTGTTTCTCGGCTACGTGATCAACGAGGCCGATCCGAAGTCTCCGGAGATGCGGCTGTGCTGCCCCGGCATTGGCGAACAGCAGACCTGGATGATCCCGCTCGGGATCGCCGCGCCGCCGCCGGCCGCCGACATTACCCCTCAGGCACCGCCCCCCGAGCCCGGGGAAGGGACGAAGGTGGTTGTGCCCAACAAGGCAGTTGAACGTAAGCTCAAACAATAACGGGTGAAACCGTGGACTCGTTTAATGCCGCCATGTTGACCGTGGCTCGGCAACTGCGGGGAATCTCGCAGACCGAGCTAGCGAAAACGCTGCGCATCTCCCAAAGCAAGGTTTCCAAAATCGAGGCCGGCCTCGTCGTGCCAGACAAGGCGCTTGTAGAAGCGATAGCCGGAGTATTGAATTTTAGAGCGCATTTCTTCGCGAAGGATGCGCAGTTGCGTCCCCCACAAGCCAATTACCATCGCAAGAGGCAAAAGCTTTCTGGCGGCGACTGGGACAGGATCGTTGCGAAGTCGGAACTCTATCGGCTCTGCGTGGAAACGCTTCTGCGATCGGTGGAGCTTGAGCCCGCGAAGCCCGCGCCGCCGTCGATTGATCCTGACCAGTATGACGGACGTATCGACCTAATTGCGTCTGCCGTTCGGCAAGCCTGGATGCTTCCGCGCGGGCCCGTGGCAGATGTCGCCAAAGTGATTGAAGATTCCGGCGTCCTAATCGTGCCGTTCGATTTTGGCTCCGACCTTATCGATGCTTTCTGCCAGCATGGCCTAGATCGCGTCCCGCCTCTTATTTTTCTTAATACCCGATTTAAGAATAAGGATCGTTTGCGTCATACCCTCTGTCACGAGCTAGGGCATCTCGTCATGCACCAGCTCCCTCGGAAGGAACAAGAACACGAAGCAAACCAATTCGCAGCGGCGTTTTTGATGCCGGCTGATGACATTCGGCACGAGCTTTATGGAATGTCATTGGACCGACTAATGGTGCTGAAAGCACATTGGAAAGCATCGATGCAGTCGATCTTGATGCGGGCGCGCGATCTCAAGCGTCTAAGTGATCGCAGTTATCGCTACTACCAGATCGAACTCAGCAAGCGTGGATGGCGGTCAGCGGAGCCAATCGAAATCGATGGGCCGATTGAATTGCCAAACATCTTCAAAAGTCTATTGAGCAGCCACACCCAGGAGCTTGGTTACAGTGCGGAGGAGCTAACAGACCTTTTCGGGATCTATTTAGATGACATGCCCGAAATTGCCCCGCCCGACCGGCCCAAGCTTCGGCTGGTGACCAACAAACTCACTGCTTGAGGCTGGGCGCGATGCGAGACGCGTTCTTCGTGACAACGAAGCCTCACCTAAGACGGAAACTGATGTTGCCGCAATCCGGGGCTGGAATATTTGGAAGAGGAACTCGTGGGAACGACCAGCCCCCAAGTAGCTCTCGAGAGGCGGGAGTGAGTAAATGAATTTGAAATCGGCGACGTTCACCTGGGTAATGTCGCTGGCATCGCTGTCCGACGCGCCAGCAAGGCGGGCGTCGAGCCAGGCCCCGAGGTGTTCCAACTGCGGCCCCAAGCGGGTGATCATCCCTTCTCCTCGAAGCGTGCCGTGAATGGTATCCCGCGGCCTTCGTGGGTGTGCATACGAACCCTGCCGCCGCACACCGGGCACCGGAAGCACATGCTGCTCGGATAGTTTAGGAAACGGCGCCACGGCCAGTCGTTGAAGTCGACCCTGATAGTGATCGGAGGGCGGCAGTCGTCGCAGTAGAGCCAGGCATGCTCGCCGCGGCGCACCATGTCGGCGTAGCTGCCGCCGCCACCGCCGATCAGTGTCCCGGGTGGGGGCGTGAAGCGAACGTCGTTCGCGCTGAGGGGGCGGCGCGGCATGTCAGCGGCGCAGTGATCGGGCGTGATCGGCTTCCCGCTGCGTCCAGCGACGTTGCTTGTCGATCGATAGATTCCCATAGCCGGTGCACGGTTCGCCAGCGGCAAGAACAGTCGTGCATTTGAATCGTGTACCGCAGATCGGTCGATCACGAAGTGTTGGGGTCATGGCGCCGAGTACGCGCCGACGGCCGCACTTACAGGAGACTTCAATCTCGAGGCCGAGGCGTTCAACATCGCCGAACGTCGTGAACGGTAGTGGTAGGGCGAACGTGTCAGGGCCTCAGGAACCTGTTGAGGTCGGCGACCTCGTCGCTCCACGTGATGCCGCCACCTGCGAGTTGCGGATAGCGTTCGTCCTGCATCGGCAGGATCTGGAACTCCTCGTTCTCACTCTCCGAGAAAACGCAAACATATTGGAGATAGGCTTTGGAGGACTTCAAGCTGCTGAAGGCGTGACCGCTCCCCCGAAGAGGATGCGGAACGCGTGATAGGCTGCGGCCGTCATGCTCGAATACTTCGGCGGCAGCCTCGTCTACGCGCGGTCACGCATCGGCAGGA
>PLYQ01000280.1:0-3313 GCA_003153415.1 Rhodospirillales bacterium
CAGCGTGGCCATTCCCGGCAGCACGGCCGTCTATGGCGGCAAGGTCTTCCGCGAGAAGAACGGCCGCCAGGCGCACATCGAGCCGGTGAGCGCGATCGCAGCACTTGCCGCGATCACCAGCCGCATCGGTCTGGTCTCGACCTGCACGACTTCCTACTACGAGCCGTACAACGTCGCGCGCCGCTTTCTCACCATCGACCATATCAGCGGCGGGCGGGCCGGCTGGAACCTCGTCACCTCGCAGGCCGAGGACGAGGCGGTCAATTTCGGCCGTGATCAGCATTTCGAGCACGGTATCCGCTACGACCGTGCGGCGGAGTTCCACGACGTGGTGGTCGGACTTTGGGACAGCTGGGAGGACGATGCCTTCCTGCGCGACAAGAAGAGCGGCGTCTGGTTCGACTTCGACAAGATGCACATCCTTCGCCACAAGGGTAAGTACTTTAACGTGCGCGGACCGCTCAACGTCGCGCGCTCGCCGCAGGGCCGGCCCATCGTGGCGCAGGCCGGCTCGTCGGACGTCGGCATGGAACTCGCCGCTCGCACCGCGGATCTCGTCTTCACTGCACAGGATACGATTCCGGAAGGCCGGGCCTTTTGCGAAGACATGCATGCACGCATGGCGAAGTATGGCCGCGGGCCGGACGAAATCCGTATTTTCCCGGGCATCATGCCGATCGTCGGGCGCACCGAATCGGAGGCGCGGGAACTGCATGACGAACTGCGTGACCTCGTCGACGATGGTGTCGGAATCGCCGGCGTGGCGCGCCTGGCCGGCGGTGTCGACATCCACTCGATGGATCCGGACGGGCCGCTGCCGCCGCTCAAGCCTTCCAACGCCGCCCGCGCGCGCCAGGAGAGGATCATTGCCATGGGCAAGCGTGGCATGACGATCCGCCAGATCGGTCGCGTGCTGGCCATGAGCCAGAGCCACCGCGTCGTCTACGGCACGCCACAGTCCATTGCCGATGACCTGCACGGGTGGCTCGAGGCCGGCGCCTGCGACGGCTTCAATCTCCTGTTTCCGCACTATCCCAAGCCGCTCGAAGAATGGGTCACCATGGTCGTGCCCGAGCTGCAGCGGCGCGGCATCTTCCGCACCGAGTATGAGGGCAAGACCTTCCGCGAGAATCTCGGGGTGCCGACGCCGAAGAACATCTTCACCGAGAACAGGACGAGCGTTCAGGTTCCGGCGGCAGCGTCCAATGACTAAGCGGATGTTGAGATTGGGCGGTTTCTTCAGCGTGCCGGGCAATCATCTGGCAGGCTGGCGCCATCCCGATGCGGTGCCGACCTATGACATGGACTTCCGGGGATACGCCCACATCACCCAGGTCGCCGAAGCCGCCAAGTTCGACACGATCTTCTTCCAGGACACGGTGGGCGTGGCCGGCAGCCGCGCGCTCGCGCGCGGCGAGCGCACCCGCGCCAAGCTCTCGCGCACCGTCAAGCTCGAGCCGACGGCGACGCTTGCCGCGTTGGCGATGGTGACCAGCCGCATCGGCCTGGTGGCGACGGCGACCACGACCTACAACGAGCCCTACAACATCGCCCGCCGCTTCATGTCGATCGACCATATCAGCGGCGGCCGTGCCGGCTGGAACCTGGTGACCTCACAGATCGAGGACGAGTCGGAGAATTTCGGCTTCGACGAGCACCTGGCCCACGCCGATCGCTACGAGCGCGCCGCCGAGTTCTACGAGGTCGTGATCGGCCTGTGGGACAGCTGGGAAGACGGCGGCCTGCTGCGCAACAAACAGAGCGGTATCTACATGGATCGCGACAAGGTCCATTTCCTCGACCACGTCGGCAAGCACTTCAAGGTCAAGGGACCGCTCAACATCACCCGCTCGGCCCAGGGCTGGCCGGTGATCGCCCAGGCGGGCTCGTCCGAGGCCGGGCGCGACCTCGCGGCGCGCACCGCCGACGTGGTGTTCACCGCCCAGACCAAGATCGACGAGGCCAAGGCCTTCTACGCCGACATCAAGGGCCGCACCGCGCGCTACGGCCGCACACCCGACGACATCAAGATCATGCCGGGCCTCACGCCCGTGCTCGGCCGCACCATGGAAGAGGCCCGCGAGAACTACGAATACCTGCAGTCGCTGATGCCCGACGACGTGGCGCTGCAGTCGCTGTCGCACATCTCGGGCGGCCTCGATCTGAGCAAGTTCCCGCTCGACGGGCCGCTACCCGAGCTGCCGCCCAGCAACGCCGCCAAGGCCCGCCAGGCGCTGGTCGTCAAGACCGCGCGCGAGGGCAATATGACGTTGCGCCAGATCGCCCGCCACACCGCCGCCGGCACCGGCCATCGCGTGCTGGTCGGCACGCCGCAATACATGGCGGACGAGATGGAAGCATGGCTGAAGGAAGAGGCGGCCGACGGTTTCAACGTCGTGTGCAACCACTATCCCAAGCCATTCGAGGATTTCTGCACCGAGGTCGTTCCCGAGCTGCAGCGGCGCGGCATCTTCCGCACCGAGTACGAGGGCACGACCCTGCGCGAGAATTTGGGCTTACGCGTTCCGGAGAACCGATATACGCGCCAGGCACGTTTGGGTCTGGCAAAGGAGGCGTCATGAGGAAATTCGCGATTGCTGCGGCGNNGGGTGCGCAAGCTCAATCTCTATTCCTGGCCGCAGGCGGTGCTGCCGCAGAGCTATCAGGCGGCACAGCTGATTGCCCAGCAGTGGCGCCAGCTCGGGCTCGACGTCGAGGTCAAGCCGCTGCAGCGCCAGGCACAGACCCAGCTCATCTGGTTCAGCCGCGACAAGTGGGACGTCACGATGTGGCGCATGGTCGGCCGGCCCGAGCGCAGCGACCCCGACGAGTTCCTCTACAGCCTCTACCACTCGAGCTACGCCGAGAAGGGCTACAACTTCATCGGCTACCTCAATCCCGAGTACGACAAGCTGGCCGAGAAGCAGCGCACCCAGCTCGACCGCGACGAGCGGCGCAAGACCGCCTTCGCCATGCAGGAGATCATCGACCGCGACCAGCCGCAGGCCTTCCTGGTGCACCCGAAGTACCTGACGGCCTTTAACAAGGCGGTGTTCAAGGAGGACACCGTCGTCAACCAGAGCGGCATCGGCATCCGCAATATCTGGACCTTCATGAACATCCAGCCGCTGGGCGCGCAGAAGGACTTGATCATCAACAGCAACGAGACCATCAACGCCACCAATCCTCTCTATATCGGTGGCGCCGTCGACAGCTGGGTCACCGACCTGATCTGGGACCGGCTGATGCGCATCGGCCCCGACGGCATGCCGCGGCCGTGGGCGGCCGAGAAGGTCGACTGGATCGACGACAA
>PLYQ01000280.1:3360-19107 GCA_003153415.1 Rhodospirillales bacterium
ATCCCCAAGCACATCTGGGAGCCGGTGCTGAAGGATCTGGCCGACAAGCCGGAAACCGCCGAGCAGCTCAAGGAGGTGCCCTGGATCGGTTCGGGGCCGTTCAAGCTGGTGCGCTGGAAACCGACCGAGGAGATCCTGCTCGAGCGCTTCGGCGACCACTTCCAGGCGCCCAAGGTCGAGCGCTGGATCATGCGCATCGTGCCCAACGCCGAGGCGACACTCGGGATGCTGAAGCGCGGCGAGATCAACTTCCTCGGCATGTTCGGCGGCGACGCCGAGGTGCTGGTCAAGTTCGCCAAGGAAAATCCCGACATCGCCATCCGGAGTGAAGTCGACGTCGGCTTCGAATACGTCGCCTTCAACAACCGGCGCCCGCCGTTCGACGACAAGGCGTTCCGGCGCGCGCTGTCGCTTGCCATCGATCGCCGACTGATGGTCTCCGCGGCGTGGCAGGACTATGCGATCCCGGCCAACAGCCATGTCTCGCCGGTGCTCGCCTTCTGGCACGACCCGGCCGTCGATAACCCGAAGACGGGCCTGGCCGAAGCCAGGAAGATCCTGCAGGACGCCGGCTATCGCGTGGTCGGCGGCAAGCTCTACTACCCGGCGGGCAAGCAAGAAAAGCTGACGACCGAGTAAGCATGCGGCTGGTCGTCGAGCGCTTCGCGCATAACGCACTGGCCCTACTCGCGGTCACGACGATCCTGTTCTTCATGTTCCGGCTGATGCCGGGTACGCCGCTTGCCGCCTACATCAACGAGAACCTCAATGCCGACCAGCAGCAGGCGGTGCTCGAGCAGTTCGGCCTCGATAAGCCGATGTGGCAGCAGTACTTCATCTATCTCGGCAACCTCGCGCAGGGCGAGCTTGGGCTGTCGTTCTTCCAGCGACGGCCGGTGCTCACCATCCTGCTCGAGGTCCTGCCGAACTCGCTGATCCTGACGCTGGTCTCCCTGATCATCGCCTACGCCTTCGGCGTGTTGGCCGGGGCCTGGCTTGCCTGGAAACGTGGCAGCTGGATCGAACGCGTCGCGGTGCCCGCCGTACTGGCCACGCGTGCGGCGCCCGAGTTCTGGATCGGCATGGTGCTGTTGGCCCTGCTTTCGTTCAACGCCGGCTGGTTCCCCTCGGGCGGCGCCAGCAGCCCGGGCATGGCCTATACCAACGCCTTTCAGCGTATGGCCTCGTGGGACTACCTCCATCACCTCGCTCTGCCGGTGCTGACCTTGGCGCTCTACCTGCAGGGCCTGCCGCTCTTGCTGATGCGCTCCAACATGCTGGAGGTGATGCACGAGGAGTTCGTGACCATGGCGCGCATGAAGGGCTTCTCGGAATGGCGCATCGTCATCCGCCACGCCGCGCGCAACGCCCTGCTGCCGGTCGTCACCGCCTTTGCGCTGGGCGTCGGCCTGTCGATGGGCGGCAATGTCGTGGTCGAGACGGTGTTCAGCTGGCCCGGCATCGGCCGCCTGCTGGTCCAGGCGGTCTCGGTCCTCGACTATCCGCTGGCCCAGGGCGCCTTCCTGATGATCGCGCTGGTGCTGGCGGTGATGAACTTCGTCGCCGACTTGCTCTATATGGTCCTCGATCCGCGGGTGAGCCATGGCCGAAAGAGCTGAACCGGCAATCCCCACGCGGTCGAGCTGGTCGCTGCTGGGTGTGCTGCGGCGCATCGTGGCGATGCCGCTGCACGATCCCTTCGCCTTCACCGGACTGGTGATTTACGTGCTGTTCGCCCTGGTGGCACTTTTTGCCGATCAGCTGGCGCCCGCCGATCCACTCGAGATCCTGTTCACCAAGACCGGCAAGCTGGCGGCCAACGTGGCGCCTGGTGCGGAGTTCCTGCTCGGCACGACCAATCTCGGCCGCGACATCTATGGCGAGCTGGTGCACGGCACGCGGAGCGCGCTCGCCGTCGGCCTGTCGGCTGCAATTATCGTGGCCATCGTCGGCACCGTCGTGGGCCTTGTTGCCGGCTATTTCGGCGGCACGACAGACGCCATCCTGATGCGCATCGCCGACATGGCGCTGTCGCTGCCCTTCCTGCCGTTCGTCATCGTGCTGACCGGCTTCCTGGGGGCCAGCACGTCGAACATCGTGCTCGCCGTGGCGCTGCTGCTGTGGCCCAACTCGGCGCGCGTCATCCGCAGCCAGGTGCTGACCTTGCGCGAGCGCGCCTATGTTGAGGCGGCGCGCGTCACCGGCGCCAGCCAGTGGCGCATCCTGTTCGTCCACATCGCGCCCAACATCCTGCCGCTCAGCTTCGTCTACGCCGCCATCGCCATCGGCTGGGCGATCATCACCGAAGCCAGCGTCAGCTTCCTGGGCTTCGGCGATTCGACCAGCGTGTCGTGGGGCATGATGCTGCAGGACGCTTTCTCCTCGCAGGCGCTGTCGCGCGGCCAGTATGCCTGGTTCGTGCCGCCGGGCCTCTGCATCATCCTGGTCGTGGTCGCGGGCTTCTTCATCAGTCGCGGCTACGAGGAAGTCTTCATGCCGAGATTACGCGGGCGATGACGGTGGGCCGATGATCCTCGAGGTCGACGACCTGCAGATCCATTACAGCACCCGGGCCGGCCCGTCTGGGAGCGGAGTGGTGCGGGCGGTCGACGGTGCATCGTTCGCAGTTCCTGAGGGCCGCATCGTCGGTCTGGTAGGCGAATCGGGCTGCGGCAAGACCACGGCCGTGCGCGCCATCATGGGCGTGCTGGCCGAGAACGGCCGGCGCGCCGGCGGACGCGTCGTCTTCAAGCAACAGGCGCTCGACGAAGCCGCCACCAAAAAGCTGTTGTGGCGCGATATTGCCTACGTGCCGCAAAGCGCCATGAGCTCGCTCGACCCGGTCTACACCGTGGGCGCCCAGCTCGTCGAAGTGCTGACCAAGCGCGGCAACGCCACGGGCCGCGCGGCGCGTGCCCGTGCGGTCGAGCTCTTCGACCTGGTGGGTCTGAGCGAAAACCGGCTGCGCGACTATCCGCACCAATTCTCCGGCGGCATGCGCCAGCGCGCCGCGATCGCCATTGCGCTGGCGCTCGAGCCCAGCCTGCTGCTCGCCGACGAGCCGGTGACGGCGCTCGACGTCATCGTCCAGCGCCAGATCCTCGATATGCTGCGTGAGCTGCAGCAGCGGCTGCGGCTGTCGATCGTTCTCGTCACCCATGACATCAGCGTCGTGGCCTATCTCTGCGACGACGTCGTCGTCATGTATGCCGGCCAGGTAATCGAAAGCGGCCCGGTGCGCGACGTGCTGGCGAGGCCCCGCCATCCCTACACCATGGGCCTGCGCAATGCCTTTCCCGACCTGCTGTCGGACGCGCTCGAACTGGTGCCGATCAGCGGCAGCCCGCCCGACCTCGCCGATCCTCCGCCCGGTTGCCGCTTCGCGCCGCGCTGCCCCTTCGCCCTGGCCGCCTGCACCACCGGCACGGTGGCCATCGCCAGCGGCAGCGACCGCACTCATCGCTCGGCCTGCCTGCGCGACGGCGAAGCCGACCAACTCCGCAAAGCCGCATTGGATCCTGAAACATGGCTGCGCTCGTCCAGCTTCGCGACGTCGTAAAGCACTTTCCTGTCACGCGCTCGCTGGGCGAGCTCGTGCGCGGCGAGCACCCGGCCGTGCGCGCGCTCGATGGCGTGAGCTTCGACATCGGCTCGGGCGACGCCATCGCCATCGTGGGCGAGTCCGGTTGCGGCAAGACCACGCTCGGCCGCCTGATGCTGAAGCTCACCGAGCCGACAACAGGCACTATCGCCTTCGACGGTACGGCGCTGGCCGGACTGGCGGGCGAGGGGCTGCGCGGCTTCCGGCGCCAGGCGCAGCTCGTGTTCCAGAATCCCTTCGACGCGCTTAATCCGAGGTTCACCATTTATCGCGCCGTTGCCGAGCCGTTGCTGAATGCCGGCATCGACAAGGCCGAGCATGAGGATCGCGTCGCGGCGGCGTTCCGGCGCGTCCATCTGGCGGATCTCGATCGCTATCTCGACAAATATCCCCACCAGCTGAGCGGCGGCCAGCTTCAGCGGGTGGTGCTGGCGCGCGCCCTGGTGCTGGCGCCGCGCTTCCTGGTCGCCGACGAGCCGGTGTCGATGCTCGATGTCAGCGTGCGCGCCGGCATTCTCGCCCTGATGCGCGAGGTGCGCGACACGATGGGCCTCACCGCCGTCTACATCTCGCACGATTTAGCGCTGGTCCGTTACCTGTGCGGCCGTACCCTGGTCATGTATTTGGGGCGCATCGTCGAGGACGCGCCGACCGATGAGATCGTGCGGCGGCCCCGCCATCCCTATACCCAGGCGCTGGTCGCGGCCGTCCCGGTGCCCGACGCCGACCAGCCGCGCGTACCGCTGCCGATCAAGGGCAATGTCCCGGATGCGCGCGAGCCGCCCAGCGGCTGCTCCTTCCGCGACCGCTGCCCGCACGCCATGACCCGTTGCGCCGAGGTGGCGCCGCCATTGCGCGAGGTTGCCGGCGGCCATCGCGTGGCCTGTCATCTCGAACTGGCATAGGATTGACCCAATGCCCGACGTCTCCCTCAAGAACGACCAGACCTCCGCCTGCGATCCGGTGACGCTCGAGATCGTGCGCGGCGCCGTGCGCGCCACCCAGGCCGAGATGGAGGCGCTGATCGAGCGCACGGCGATCTCGGCCTTCATCCGCGAGAAAAAGGATTTCTACACCGCCCTGTTCGACGCCGACGGCGTGATGGCGGTGGGCTCCAACCTGCCGGTGTTCGGCGATATCTGCAGTCCGGTGTTCCGCGACTTCCCACCCGACACCATGCGCGAAGGCGACCTCTACTGGTACAACGACTGCTACGGCTCGCGTGGCGCGATCTCGCACTCCAACGACCAGGTGCTGCTGGCGCCGGTCTTCCATGACGGGCGGCGCTGCGGCTTCGTCATGGGCTGGGCGCACTTCTCCGATATCGGCGGCCTGCGCCCGGGATCGATCAGTCCGGACACGACCGACATCTTCCAGGAAGGTATCATCGTGCCGCCGACCAAGCTGATCGATGCCGGCCACACCAACGAGGCGACGCTAAAAATCTTCTACCGCAACTCGCGCTACCCCGAGCAGAACCTCGGCGACATGCGGGCGCTGATGGCCAGCGCGGCGCTGGGCGTCCGGCGCATCGAGGAGATCGTGGCGCGCTTCGGCGCTGACGTCGTGGCCGATGCGCTCCGCCAACTGGTGACGCGCACGCGCAACCTGGTGCGGACCAAGCTCGCCGAGACCTTCGCCTACGGCACCCACCGCTTCACCGATGCNNGACCGGACGGCCAGGGAATCGAAGGGGACCGCTTCATCTTCGACGCCACCGAGACCGACGACCAGTCGCCGGGGCCGATCAACCTGCTGCTCAATCCCGACGTGCCGGGTACCGCGCTTTCGATGTTCTATCTCGGCGGCGATCCCGCCCAGGTGTGCAATGCCGGCGGCCCGCAGGCGCTCGACGAGGTACGGCTGCGCGAGGGCTCGCTGCTGTGGCCAAAGTTCCCCGCGCCGCTCGGCATGCGCGGCCTCACCCTGATGCGCTTCCTCGCCGCGATAAACGGGCTGATCAACGTCGCCGGCGGCAAGGCGCCCGCCGCCCATTCGGCCTACGTCATTTCCTTCATGCGCGGCACGTTCCGCAACGACAAGGGCGAGCTCGAGCCGTTCCTGATGTCCGACGGCATCGGCGTCGGCTGGGGCGCCCGGCCCACCGCCGACGGCACCGACGCGGTCTATTTCGTGGCGCAGGAGAACTACCCGGTCGAGTTCCTTGAGACGGGCTATCCGGTGCGGCTCAGGACCTACGGCATCCTCACCGACTCCTGCGGCGCCGGCAAATATCGCGGCGGCTGCGGCATCGTGCGCGAATACGACGTGCTGGCCGAGGAGGCCGTGCTGGCGATCCGCATCGACAGCGTCAAGAACCCGCCGTGGGGCATTGCCGGCGGCATGTCGGGCGGCGCCGGCCGCGTCGTCGTCAATCCCGGCACCAACCACGAGCGCGCGATCGCGCCGCTCAGCGACGGCAACATCGTGCGGCGCGGCGACGTGCTGCGCATCGAGACCGGCGGCGGCGGCGGCCATGGCCATCCTTTCGACCGGCCGCCCGAGAAGGTGCTGGAAGACGTGCATGGCGGCTTCGTCACCGTGGACGCTGCACGGCTGCTGTATGGCGTGGCCATCGCCGACGGTGCACTCGACAAGACCGCCACCGCGGCGCTGCGCATAAAGCGCCCCGCCGCCGGCGCCTTTCATCGCCATACTTACGTCGACAGCCTCAGCTGAGATGTCGCTCGCGATAGCCGTCGATATCGGCGGCACTTTCACCGACATCGCCCTGCACGACGCAGCGAGCGGCCGGATCTGGCGGGCCAAGATACCCAGCGTGCCGAGCGATCCTTCGCAGGCCTTCCTGACCGGCATACGCCTGGCGCTGGGCGAGGCCGGCCAGGCGGCGCCGGCGCTCAAACGCGTGCTNNGCGGCGCTGGTGACAACGGCAGGCTTTCGCCATGTGCTGACCATCGGCCGGCAGGACATTCCACGCCGGGCGAACTATCTCGCCTGGGTGAAGCCGGCGCGTCCCGTGCCGGCCTCGCGCGTGCTCGAGGTAAAGGAGCGGATCGGCGCCGGCGGCGTGGTGGTCGAGGCTCTCGACGAAGCGAGCGTGCACACCGCGGCCGAGGCTTGCCGGGCGCTGGGCGTCGAGGCTATCGCGGTCTGCCTGCTGCACTCCTTCGCCAATCCCGCGCACGAGCGGCGCGTCGCGGAGATCCTGCGCGAAAAGCTGCCCGGCATCGCGGTGACCGCCTCGGTCGACGTGCTGCCGGTGGTGCGCGAGTACGAGCGCTCGCTCGCCACGGTATTCAATGCAGTGGTCATGCCCGGCGTGTCGACCTACGTGTCGCGGCTGCAGGACCGCCTCGATGGCGAGAAGGTGACCGCGCCGCTGCTCTTCATGCAATCCAACGGCGGCGTGGCGGGCGGCGCCACCATCCGGCGCGCACCTGCGCTCACCGCTTTGTCGGGTCCGGCCGCCGGCGTCGTTGGCGCCCGCGATGTGGCGGTGGCGTGCGGCTTCAAGGACATCATCACCGTCGATATCGGCGGCACCAGTGCCGACATTTGCCTGATCAAGGACGGCAAGATCAGCCTCACCCAGCGCGGCCAGGTCGGCGAATGGCCGCTGCCCCTGCCGATGGTCGACATGGTGACGATCGGCGCCGGCGGCGGCTCGATCGCCCGAGTCGACGACGCGGGCGCGCTCACCGTCGGGCCGCAAAGTGCCGGCGCCGAACCCGGCCCGGCGGCTTACGGCCGCGGCGGCAAGGCCGCGACGGTGACCGACGCCCATGTCGTGCTGGGCCATCTGCCGGCCAAGTTGCTGGGCGGCCGCATGGCGCTCGACGCGGCCGCCGCCGGACGGGCAATCGATCGCAAGGTCGCGGGGCCGCTTGGTCTCACGCGCGAGGCAGCGGCGCGCGGCGTGCTGGCCATCATCGACAACAACATGATGGGCGCGCTGCGCATCGTCTCGGTCGAACGCGGCCACGATCCGCGCGATTTCACCCTGGTGCCGTTCGGCGGCGCCGGGCCGCTGCATGGCTGCGCCCTGGCCGGGCTTCTCGGCATCACGCGGGTGCTGATCCCGCCGGCGCCGGGCGTGCTGTGCGCCGACGGATTGCTGGCCGCCGATCTCAAGGCCGAGTTCAGCCGCACGCTCCCCAAGGCGGGAGCGATCGACATGGACGCGGCGGGCGCAATCTACGCCGAGCTCGAGCACCAGGCCGACGATTGGCTCACGGCCGAAGCCGTCGCCGCGGGCGACCGGCAGACGGCGCTCATCGCCACGCTGCGCTATCACGGCCAGGGCGGCGAGGTCGCGATCGGCTGGGCCGATAGCAAGGCCGAAGTCGAGGCGGCGTTCGCGGCGGCCCATCAAAGCCTCTACGGCTTCGCGCTCGAAGCACCTATCGAGCTCGTCACCCTGCGCGTCGAAGTCACGGGGCGTATGCCCACGCCGCCGCGCCCCGTGCTGAAGGCCGGTGCCGGCGCGAAGGCGCTGGGCCGCCCCGCCGTGCACTTCGTCTCGGGCAAGGTAGACGTGCCGCTGTTCGATCGCGCCACACTGGGCGCCGGCGACCGCATCGTGGGGCCCGCGATCCTCTCCCAGCTCGACGCCACGACGCTCGTCCTGCCCGGCTGGCAGGGTGAGGTGCATCCCTCCGGGGCGGTCCTTCTGACAACGGACGTGGCGTAGACCCACGACCCGGGCCGGGGTTCAGTCGGCGGCGTCGGAGAACCGTGTCGTCGGCTTCCATGAGCGGGCTTCGCGGTCGGCGTCCCAGGCATCGACTGCCGCCTGAAGATTGAGCCACAAGGCGGTCGAGGTGCCGAATACCTTGGCCAGGCGCGCCGCGACCGTGGGCTCAAGGCGCGCGTGGCCATTGACGATATCGCTCATGTGCTTGCGGCTGATGCCGATGGCACGGCCGAGGGCGGCGACGCTAATGCCGCGCTCGTCGAGATAGTGCGCTCTGATGATGTCACCCGGAGCGGAGGGTCGCCGCTTGCGCTCGAACATGAAGGTCCTTCCTCTGACGGCCTAGTGGTAGTCTTCGAAATCGACATCGACCGCGCGTCCGTCGCGCCAGCCGAAGGTGATGCGGTAGTTGCCCGACACCCACATCGAATAGCGGCCCGCCTCGCGGCCCATTAGAGCATGGAACTTTCGGACGTTCCGAAGGTCGGCTAGGTCGGTCGCGGCATCGAGATGATCGAGAATGAGAATCGACGGTTTATGATGGCCGGCTCCGATCCGCGCGGTCCGGCCCGACACGAAGAGTTCCTGCAATCCCTTGTGCCGGAAAGTCGCGATCGCCAACGCCACCCGCCACGTTACGTAACTTGACAGGTGACAGTATATCTCTTCTCATGGGATTCGCAATGCCCCGCGCGGAAATGCGCATTCTGCCCATGGTGGCAGCTGCTGGAGTATGTTCATGCGCTTAAGAGAGGTGAGCGGTCTCTTAGTTATGTTGACGCTGGTCTGCGCCGCGTCCGCGCTGGCCCAGCAGGCGGTGCGCGTGCAGATCGACGGCGGCAGCCCCGACCTCAAGATCGATATTCCCGCCCAGCTCTATCGTCCGGCCGGCCCCGGTCGGTTCGCCGCCGTCGCGATCTTCCATGGCTGCGGCGGGGTCGGTGCCAACAACACGCGCATGGCCGAGCTCTTGAAGAGCTGGGGCTACGTGGCGCTGGTCGTCGACAGCTTCACCTCGCGCGGCATCAAGGATGCCTGCGGGCGCAACTGGCCGATGCAAGCCGACGCCGAGAAGCGCGCCATCGATATCGACGCCACGAGTCTGTGGCTCGGCGAGCAGGGCTACGTCGATCCCAAGTTGCGCACCGCCTTCATGGGCTATTCCTACGGCGGCGGTGTCGGCCTGCTGCGTGCCTTCTCGTCGCGCACCGACATCCGCGTGCCGAGCGGCTGGCGCGCGGCGATCCTAGTCTATCCCGACTGTGCGCTGGCCGACGCGATGGGGCCGAAACTGCGGCCGCGCCTGCCGACGATGATCGCCATGGGCGAGAAGGACGACTGGACGCCGGCGAGCCAGTGCACGGCGCTGCTCGATCGCGTGACGGTGGACCGCAACATGGTCGAGACCCACATCTACCCCGACGCCCATCACAGCTTCGATGCGCTCGGCCTGCCGGTGCGCTACCTCGAGGGCGTCGGCAACCGCAGCAAGCCGGGCGGCTGCTGCGGTGCCCACTACGGCGCCAACGAGGCGGCGTGGAATTCGTTCACGGCCAACACCAAGGCGTTCCTCGCCAAGCATCTGGCGCCGCGCTGAGCGCGGTATCCTAATACCGCACGGAGGTGGGGCGGAAAGTGAGACGAATCGTCTAAAACCCTTACGCCATCGGCATCGGAGGCGTCTCACTCGGGTGAGACGTTTTGCAGTGCACGCGGTATCCTAATACCGCGTGAGGGGTGCGCTGGATTCTGGACGAATCGCCTAAAAGGCTTGTGCCATCGGTATCGGAACCGTCCAGACCGGTCCGGACGATTCGGGACGGTCAGCGCGCCTTGGCCCGGGGGTGGGCGGCCCGGTAGACGGCAGCCAGCCGGGTGGCGTCGACGTCGGTGTAGCGCTGGGTGGTCGAGAGGCTGGCGTGGCCCAAGAGCTCCTGGATGGTGCGCAGGTCGCCGCCGGCACCCAGCAGGTGCGTCGCAAAGGAGTGGCGCAGCGCATGCGGCGTCACGCTGTCGGCGAGGCCCAGTTGATGGCGGAGGTCGCGCACCCGCTTCTGCACGATGGCGGGATCGAGCGGTCCGCCGCGGGCGCCCAGGAAGAAGGCGTCGTTCGGTCCCTGCGCTTTCATGAACGGGCAGGCGTCGCGGTAGGCCATGAGCCCTTCCAGCGCCTGCGGCAGCAGCGGCACCAGCCGAGTCTTGTTGCCCTTGCCGGTGATGCGGATCGTGTCCTGCCCCGCCGCCAGCAGGCCCTCGACGCGGCCTCTGGTGAGGCCGAGCGCCTCGCCGATGCGCAGGCCGGCGCCATAGAGCAGCAGCAGGATCGCGGTGTCGCGCAAATCGATCCAGGCGGCGCGCTCCTGCTCGGGCTGGGTATCGAGCAGTTCGTTCATGTCGCGCTCGGAGAGCGCCTTGGGTATCGAGTGCGGCAGCTTGGGCGTCTGGATGGCGCCGATGCTGGCGTTGTGGGCAAGACCGCGCTTGTCGAGGAAGCGGAAGAAAGAGCGCACCGAGGAGAAGGCGCGCGCCGTCGACGTGCGCGCCATGCCGAGCCGAGCCCGTTCGGCCAGCCAAGCGCGGAACTCGGCGGGCTTCAGCTTGGCCAGCGCCTCGAGTGTGGGCGCGACGCCGAGATAGGTCGTCATGAAGGCGAGGAAATTCGCGACGTCGTGCTCGTAGGCGATCAGCGTATGGCCGGCCAGCCGGCGCTCGCTCTTGAGCCAGTCCCGCCAGGCGTCCCGGGCCGAGGCGAGGCTCACGATTTTACTCCGCGCTCATTCCGGCAGGTCGAGCCAGGCGCGCATGGTGTTCTCCAGCACCTTGGCCAGGAAGAACAGCAGCTCGGTCGCCATCTCCGGGCCGAACGCCTCGGGGTTGCGCGAGCCGAAGCACATCACCGCGTCAGGCGAGCCGCTCGAGACTTTCAGCCGCATCAGGACGTCGGATTGCACGAAACGCGCGACGTCGCCGAAGAAGGCCTCCTCGCCGGCGATGGTGCTGCGCAGGCGGGCATGCTTTTCCGGGCCGAGTGCGGCATCGATGGCGCCCGGCGCCAGCACATAAACGCCGCGCACCGGCACTTTCTTGGGGGCATCGGCATTGGCCTCGATGGCGAGCGTGATGAAATCCACGTCGAGCAGCTCGGGCAGCTCGTGGGTCACGACAAAGATCATCTTCTCGAAGGTCGTGGCCTGGATGATCGAGATCACCGCCGCCTGGATGCGGTTCTGGACGATCTGGTTCTGCTTGGAATTGGCGATGATCTCGGTGCGCTCGTTCTTCAGCTTGTCGATCTCGGAGCGCAGGCGCTTGAGGATGGCCTGCTGCATGTCGATGACGCCCGGCCCCTGCGGCCGCGGCATCAGGGCAAGCTGCTCGGCCAATTCCGGATGGTCGGCGAAGAAGGTCGGATGGGCCTTGAGGTAGGCCACGACATCGTCGGCGGTGATCACCTTGACCTGCCGGCCCGAGCCGTCGGGCGCCGTGATCGTGCCGTCGCCGCTCATAGGATCGCCCTCATAGGATCGATTGGCCGGTCTTGGCCCAGTCGTCGAGGAAAGCCTTCAGCCCGATGTCGGTCAGCACGTGCTTGAACAGTCCGCGCAGCACGTTGGGCGGCACGGTGGCGACGTGGGCGCCCATCTTGGCCGCCCGCACGACGTGCTGGGTATGGCGGATCGAGGCCACCAGCACCTCGGTTTTGAAGTGCGGATACTGGCGGTAGATCGTCATGATCTCATCGATCAGCATCATGCCGTCATGGCCGTTGTCGTCGATGCGGCCGACGAAGGGCGAGATGAAGGAGGCGTCGGCCTTGGCGGCGAGCAGCGCCTGGGCGGCCGAGAAGCACAGGGTGACGTTCACCATGATGCCTTCGGACCGGAGCACCTTGCAGGTCTTGAGGCCGTCAGGCGTCAGCGGCACCTTGACCGCCACATTCTTGGCGAGCTTTGCGAGCTTCCTGCCTTCCTCGAGCATCCTTTTGTGATCGGTCGACACCGTTTCGGCGCTGACCGGGCCGGGCACGAGGGCGCAGATTTCCTTGATCACGTCGAACATCGGCCGGTTGGCCTTCATGATCAGAGACGGGTTGGTCGTCACCCCGTCGAGCAAGCCCGAAGCCGCCAGATCCTTGATATCGGCAACGTCGGCGGTATCGACGAAGAACTTCATATAAAGTGCCTCAATGGCCAGTGGTTCCGATGGACGCGCCACCACAATTCCTAGCAGACCGGGCTACTCCCGTGCAGGGTGAATCGGTGGAAAACACCGATCCCAAGCCGGCACGACGGACAGTCAAGGTGCTGCTGCCGCTGCCGGTGGGCGACGGCTACGACTACAGCATGCCCGAGGGCATGGAGGTGGCGGCCGGCCACTTCGTGGTCGTGCCGCTGNNTGTGGGGCGAGGGCTCGGGCGAGGTTGCGCCGGAGAAGCTGCGCGACATCGTCGATGTGATGCCTGCACTGCCGATGGCCGATCCGATGCGCCGTTTCGTCGACTGGGTCGCGGCCTACACGCTCGCCCCGCCGGGCGCCGTGCTGCGCATGGCCATGAGTTCGCCCTCCGCACTCGAGGCTCCCAAGACCGAGCTGGTCTATCGCGCCGCGGCGGCGTCGGCCGACGACAGCTTGAAGCTCACCTCGGCGCGCCGCCGCGTGCTGGAACAACTGAAGGAAGGACCGGCGTTGCCGGCGGCCGAGCTCGCCCATATCGCGGGCGTCGGCACGTCGGTGATCAAGACCATGGCCACGGCGGGCCTGCTCGAAGCCGTCGAGCGCACGGTGCGCCGCGCCTTTGCCCAGCCCGATGGCACGCGCGACGGTCCGACGCTGTCGGCCGAGCAGGCGAGTGCCGCTGCAGCGCTGGTCGAGAAGGTCAGGGCGCACGCTTTTTCGGCGACCCTGCTCGACGGCGTGCCAGGTTCGGGCAAGACCGAGGTCTATTTCGAGGCCATTGCCGCCGCTCTCGCGGCCGGCCGGCAGGTGCTGGTCCTGCTGCCCGAAATCGCGCTCACCGCGCAGTGGCTGAAACGCTTCGAGGACCGCTTCGGAGCACTTCCGGCGCCTTGGCACTCGGGCCTCACCAGCCTGGAGCGCCGCGAGACCTGGCGCGCCATCGCAGACGGCAGGGTGGGTGTCGTGGTCGGCGCGCGCTCGGCGCTGTTCCTGCCCTTCGCCCGGCTCGGCCTGATCGTGGTCGATGAGGAGCATGACGGCTCCTACAAGCAGGATGACGGCGTGAGCTACAACGCCCGCGACATGGCGGTGGTGCGGGCGCGGCTGGTCGCGGCGCCGATCGTGCTGGCGTCAGCGACGCCCTCGCTGGAAAGCGTCACCAACGTGACGGCCGGTCGCTACAGTTCGCTGCATCTGCCGGCGCGGCACGGCAGCCAGGATCTGGCGATCCTGTCGGCCGTCGATCTCAGGCGTTCGGCGCCCGCTCGCGGCCGATGGCTGTCGCCGCCGGTCGTCGAGGCGATGAAGGAGACCCTGGCCGCCGGCGAACAGACCTTGCTGTTCCTCAATCGCCGCGGATACGCGCCACTGACGATTTGTCGGGCCTGCGGTCATGGACTGGAATGTCCGCAATGCTCGGCCTGGCTGGTCGAGCATCGCTTCCGCCGCACCCTGATCTGCCATCACTGCGGCTACACCGAGCCGCCGGCGCATGCCTGCAAGCATTGCGGCGCGGTCGACCAGTTCGTGGCCTGCGGTCCCGGCGTCGAACGGCTGGCCGAGGAGGCGCTGGAACTCTTTCCCGAGGCGAAGCTGGAGCTCTTCACCTCCGACACGCTGATCAACCGCAACGAGGCCTCGGCCGCCATCGAGCGTATGATCGAGGGCAAGATCGACATCCTGATCGGCACGCAAATGGCCGCCAAAGGCCATCACTTTCCCAATCTCACTCTGGTCGCCGTGGTCGACGCCGACCTTGGCCTCAATGGCGGCGACCTGCGCGCTGCCGAGCGGACCTTCCAGATGCTCTACCAGGTGGCGGGCCGCGCCGGCCGCGAGGACCGGCCGGGCCGAGCCCTGGTGCAGACCCACATGCCCGAGCATCCGGTGATGCAGGCGCTGGTCTCCGGCGATCGCGACCGCTTTGTCGCAGCCGAACTGGCCGATCGCGCCACGGCCGGCATGCCGCCCTACGGTCGGCTCGCGTCGCTGATCATCTCTGGACCCGATTCGGCAGCGGTCGACAATGTCTGTGCAGCGATTGCTCGCCACGCGCCGCAGCAGGAAGGTGTGAGCGTGCTCGGTCCGTCGACCGCGCCGCTCGCCCTTTTGCGCGGCCGTCATCGGCGTCGGTTTCTGCTCAAGACCTCGCGCGATATTGCCGTTCAACCCCTGTTGCGCGCCTGGCTGGAACGCATCGGCCTGCCCGCTTCAGTGCGCCTGCAGGTCGACGTCGATCCCTATTCCTTCCTGTGACCAAGCGACGCGCAGCGTGCGCGCCAACGCGCTGAAAAACCGCGGTAATACGGGCCTTTGGCAATCTTGCGCGTGGGAAAACCCCATGGTAGCAACGCGCGCTTTTGCGGCGTGGTTCGAGGGGCGCGCCTGCCGGGAAAGCGCCGTCGATTCAACGGTCTGGGGAGAGACTTTCAACGTGCCAGCTGCATCCTCCGCCACGACCGGCGTCGCCGGACGCTATGCCAGCGCCCTCTTCGAGCTGGCGGACAATGCCAAGTCGCTCGACTCCGTCGCTCAGGACCTCGCCACGTTTCGCAACATGGTCGCGGGCAGCCCTGACCTCGCCCGCCTGATCGCCAGCCCCGTCGTCGGCCGTCCGCTGCAGGGCAAGGCTTTGCTGGCGGTGCTCGATGCCGCCGGTATCCAGGGGCTGACGCGCAATTTCATCGGCACGGTGGCAGCCAACGGTCGTGCCCGCGAACTGGTCGCCATGGCCACGGCATTCCTGGCCGAACTGGCGCGCCGTCGCGGCGAGACCACCGCCATGGTCACCACGGCCGTGGCGCTTACGCCCGCCCAGCTCACGCAGCTCACTGACACGCTGCGCGGCGTGCTGGGCAGCGCCAAAGTTTCCATCGACGCGCATGTCGAGCCCGACATTCTCGGCGGCCTGGTCGTCAAGGTCGGCTCGCGCCTGTTCGATTCGTCCATCCGCAGCAAGCTGCAGCGTCTGCAGCTCGCCATGAAGGGGGTTGCTTAAATGGATATCCGTGCCGCCGAAATCTCGGCCATTCTGAAGCAGCAGATCGCCAACTTCGGCACCGAAGCCGAAGTGGCCGAGGTCGGCCAGGTTCTTTCGGTCGGCGACGGCATCGCGCGCGTCTACGGTCTCGACAGCGTCAAGGCCGGCGAGATGGTCGAGTTCCCCGGCGGCATCAAGGGCATGGCGCTCAACCTCGAGAGCGACAATGTCGGCGTCGTGATCTTCGGCGAAGACCGCACCATCCGCGAAGGCGACACCGTCAAGCGCACCGGCACCATCGTCGACGTGCCGGTCGGCAAGGGCCTGCTCGGCCG
>PLYQ01000331.1 GCA_003153415.1 Rhodospirillales bacterium
ATGCCGCCGGGGATCACGAGCACGATGACCAGCAGCAGCGTGGCGTAGAGGAACGTCGACCACTGCACCAGTGGCGCCGCAAACTCGGGCAGTACGGTCAGGATGATGGTGCCGAGTGCGGGCCCCAGGATCGAGCCGCGCCCGCCGATCAGGATGGCGATGAAGAACAGCACCGACATCTCGAAGGTGAAGGCATCGGGCGTGATGTAGGACTGCAGCGAGGAGAACAGGCCGCCCGCCACGCCGCCCAGAGCGCCGGCGAACAGGAACACGGCAACCAGCAGCCTGGGCTTGGCGATGCCCGAGGCCTCGGCCGCCACCTCGGCGTCGCGGACGGCGACCAGCGCGCGGCCGAAGCGGCTCGAGGCGATGTTGGCCGTCATCCAGGTCGCCAGCGCTGCCAGGATGAAGCAGAAATAGTAGAAGCCCCAGCCCGGCTCGAACGGCCATGGGAACACCGGCCCGGGCGTGCCGACACCGCCGCCGGTCACATCCTTCCAGGCGAGCGCCACCTGCGTGACGATGGTGGCGAAACCGAGCGTGGTCATGGCGAAGTAGAAGGTGCGCAGCCGGAGCGCGGGGAGACCGACGACCACCCCTAACACCGCGCCCAAGGCGCCGCCGGCCACCAGCGCAGCGTAGGGGTGCCAAGGTGTCGTCACGTTGCCCGCCGTGAGCGCCGCGGTAGCGTAGGCGCCCAAAGTCAGCATCGACACCCAGCCGATGGCGATCTGGCCGGCGTAGCCCACCACGAGATTCAGGCCGGCCGACAGGATCCAGTAGATGTAGGCGCGCTGGGCGATGACGCCGATGTAGGAATCGTCGAGCAGCGGCAGGAGCAGACCGATGGCACCCAACGCGAGCCACGGCAGCGCGGCCTCGACGCGGGCGAGACTCAGGCCGCGCACGGGCGTCGCTGGAGCGGTCGTATCGGTCATACCCGGCCCCTCATACCCTTCTGGCCGTCGCTGCGCCGGCCAAGCCCTCGGGCCTGAGCAACAGCACGATGATGAAGACCGCGAAGACCGCGACCGCAGCGAAGATGCCGCCGACCAGGAAGTTGGCTGCCTGCTGGAACAGGCCGAGCGCCAATCCGCCGATCACGGCGCCGCGGTTCGAGCCCATGCCGCCCAGCGCGACCGGCACGAACCCGTAGAAATTAAGGATCGACTGGTTGCCGAAGAAGGCGAGCAGCATTTCCGCCCCGGTGAATCCGGCCAAGGTGCCGATCATGCCGGCAAGCGCGAAGCTCGCCAGACGCAACCGCGTCTCGGGCAGGCCTAAAGCGCGGGCAGCGTAGCTATCTTCGGCAATGGCGAGAAACGCCCGGCCGATCAGCGTCTTACGATAGAGCAGCTCGAGACCGACGATGGTCACTGCGCAGGCCAGCATGGGCAGCCAGAATTGCTGGTCGAGCCAACCCCATATCGTATCGGGGCCGATCGGAATCAGGCGCGGAAAGGGCTGCGCCTCGGTGCCCCATTCTATGGCGGTGAGCTGCTGGACCATCAGGGCGAAGGCGAGCGTCGACAGCACGTAGAGGTGCTGCTCGATGCTCTTCAGCACCGGCCGCACCGTCACGATCTCGGTGACGACACCCACCGCGGCGCCGCAAGCGAGCACAAGGACGAGCCCCACGATCACCGGCAGGCCGAACTTGGCAATAAAGAGCGCGCCCAGCACACCGCCCAGCATTCCCAACATGCCAGCGGTAAAGCTGAACACACGCGAGGCCGAGAACATCACGTTGTACGTGATGCCGATCAGTGCGTAGACCGCTCCTACTGCGAGGCCGTAGGAAACGATCGATTGCAGCATCGTCTAGGCGCTGTAGCCCGGGGCGAGGTTGAAGGCGCCGTCCTTCAGCGAATTCACCTCACACATCACCACTTCCGAGTCGGGGAAGCCGTTNNCCGTCCCAGCCGAGTGCCACCCACCACAACAGCGTGTCGCCGAATTCGACCTTGGCCTTCTTCAGACGATCGACGAATTCCTGGGCGCGCGGCAGCAGCTTGCCGCTGGCGTAGCAGACTTGGCGGAAATTGTTCGAGTAGACCTTGTTCCAGTACTCGGGCTTCTCGAGCAGGGCCTTGGTCTGGCCGGAGCCAAGCGTCGTCTGGCCGACGATCGGCACGTCCCAACCCATGGCGCCGCGTGTATTGCAGATGCGCGACAGGAAGCCGGCGTTGACGCTCCACGGCATGATGGCCTGGGCGCCAGCGCTCTGCATGCGCAGCAGCTCTGGCTTGAGGTCGGGGTTCGCCGCGTCGACATTGTTCGTGTAGACCACCTCGGCGCCCTTGGCCTTGAGCATCGGCACGTAGGTGTTGGCCGAAGCCGTGCCGTAGCCGGTGGTGTCGCTGATCACCGCCACTTTCTTCAGCTTGAGCACGTCGACCACGTAGTAGTTGGCGCCGCCGCCGACCTGGGTGTTGGTCGGCGCGATGCGGAAGGACATCGGATACTTCTTGACGTCGATCAGCTCGTCGACCCAGCACGGATGCAGCATCGGCACCTTGTCACGTGCGATCAGCGGCGTCGCCGCCAGCGCCTCGCCCGAGTTGAGCGGGCCCCAGATCATGGTGGCCTTCTGGCGTTGCGTCAGCTCGGCCACGGCATTGACCGCCTTGGTCGGATCGCTCTGCGTGTCGCGGCTGATCAGCTCGATCTTGCGGCCATTGATGCCACCTGCGTTGTTGATCTCCTCGACTGCGAGCAGCGTGCCACGGTTGATGCCGATGCCGGTCGACGAGCTCGGGCCGGTCAGCGCCGGCAGATAGCCGATCTTAATCGGCTCAGACTGGGCGATGGCCGGCGCCGGGAAACCCGATGCCAGTGCGGCGGCGCTGACGGCAGACCCGGCCAGCACTTGGCGACGTGTAATCGACATGTCATTCCCTCCCACTGCATTTATATTGGGTTCAGCATATCGCTTGGCCGGTCACGGTCAATGCAGAGCGGCTTGGGAAGGCAACACGATGAAGGGCCAGAGCACGATCAAGCCTGGATGGACGTCCTCAACAACCCTGCCCAAAGCACGGGTTTCGTTCGCCGAGGTCGGCTACGATGAAATGGTCGAGCGCGCCCGCCGCCTCGCGCCGAAGATCGCCGAACGCGCCGCGGAATGCGAACGCCTGCGCCGACTGCCTGACGAAACTGAGCGCGAACTGCACGCCGCCGGACTCTTCCGCATCGCCCAGCCAGCCCGTGTCGGCGGTGCCGAGCTCGATATCGGCATTTTCGTCGATGTCTGCGCCGAGATTGCACGAGTCTGCCCGTCGACCGCGTGGAACCTCGGAAACCTCGCGAGTCACCACTGGATGCTGGGTTACTTTCCGCCCGAAACCCAGGACGAGTTGTGGGACGTGTCGCTCGATGTGCTGATCGCCACCTCGCTGGCGTTTCCCGCCGGTCGCGGGCGCAAGGTCGACGGCGGCTACGAGATCTCCGGCCGCTGGCCGTTGTCCTCCGGCGTCGACAATTCCGACTGGAACCTGCTCGGCTTCATGGTGCGCGAGAAGGACGACGGGCCGCCCGTCGACCANNATGAACGGCAAGCCGCATCCGGGATCGTCGGTGAACAGCACGCCCCTGTTCAGGCTACCGCTGCTCGCGCTGGGCCCCTACGTGCTGACGGGCGTGATGCTGGGCTGCGCCGAGGGCGCCTACGAATTGGCGGTGGGTCCGGCGCGCCGGCGCAACGCCACCAATACCGGCATTCCGGTCTCGGCCAGTCAGGCCGTGCAGATCAAGGTGGCCGAAGCATCCGCCCGCATCCATACCGCCCGGCTCCTGATGCGGCAGGCCTGCGAGCATGCCATGGCGGTTGGCCGCTCAGGCGCCGAACCGATACATGCCGACAAGGTGCGCTACCGGCGGGATGCCTTCTTCTCGGTTCGCATGTGCGTGGAGGCCGTCGACATCCTGATGGGGGTAGCAGGTTCGGGCGGCCTCTATATGAGCGGCGGCATGCAGCGGCTCTTCCGCGACGCGCATGCAGCAAATGCCCACGTGATGTTCTCGCCCGACCTGCAGGGCAGCATCTTCGGCCAGCACGAGCTTGGCACGGCCGGCCCGCCGCCTCTCATGTAGGCCGGGGTCTTGGCATTGGCACGGTCAGCCAAGGCGGGCTAGGATCGGCCAAAATAGATATCGGGAGGAAAATCAATGCGCATCGAACGTCGCACTTTCGGCAAGCTGGCGGTCGCCGGCGCGGCCGCAACTCTTGCGGGTCCGGCCCGCGCCCAGGGCAAGCCGCTCACCATCGGCTTCAGCATGAACCTGACCGGCCCGCTGGCGGCCAACGGCAAGGGCGCACTGCTGGCATCGCAGATCTGGGAAGAGGACATCAACGCCAAGGGCGGCCTGCTCGGTCGGCCGGTGAAGCTGGTGTTCTACGACGACGCATCCAACCCCTCGAACATTCCCGGCCTCTATACGAAGCTGCTCGACGTCGACAAGGTGGACATCATCGCCAGCAGCTACGCCACGAACATGATCGCGCCGGCGATGCCGATCGTCATGCAGCACGACAGGACGTTCTTTTCGCTGCTCGGCCTGGCGGTGAACAGCGAGTTCCACTACCCGCGCTATTTCTCCATGACGCCGACCGGCGGACCACAGCCCAAGGAGTCGTTTGCCGAGGGTTTCTTCGAGACAGCGGTCGAGCAGACTCCTAAGCCGCAGACGGTGGCGATCTGCGGTGCCGACGCCGAATTTCCGCGCAACGCCATGGACGGCGCGCGTTCCGTGATGAAGAGGCTCGGGCTCAAGGTCGTCTACGACAAGACCTATCCGCCGACGACGTCCGACTACACGCCGATCGTGCGCGCCATAGCCGCCACCAACCCCGACATCTTCCTCGCCTGCTCCTATCCGGCCGATACGGTCGGCATCATCCAGGCAAGCCATGAAGTCGGCTTCAAGCCCAAGCTCTACGGCGGCGGCATGGTCGGCCTGCAGGCGACTACCATCAAGACGAAGCTCGGGCCGTTGCTCAACGGCATCGTGGTCTACGATTTCTGGCTGCCGTGGGCGGGTTTCGCCTCCGACGAGGGCCGCGCCTTTGTGCAGAAGTACCAGACGAAGTCGGCAGATGCCGGTGTCGACTTGCTGGGCTACTACCTGCCGCCTTTTGCCTACGCGCGCATGCAGGTGATCGAACAAGCGGTGAAGGCGACTGGCGGCACCAACGACGACAAGCTCGCCGAGTACATGCGCAAGAGCACCTTCAAGACCGTGGTCGGCGACATCAGCTTCAACGACCAGGGCGAATGGTCGGTGGCGCAGGTCATGGCGGTGCAGTTCCAGGGCGTCT
>PLYQ01000340.1 GCA_003153415.1 Rhodospirillales bacterium
TCTTCGCCGATGAGTGACTCTCGCCTGGCGAGGTGGCGCCGTCCTCTGCGTGCAGGCTATGATCCCGGCGGCGCCACCGCTTGCCAACTCCCCTCGCAAAGGTCTGCACACCATGAAGGCTGCTTACATTGAAAAATTCGGCGGACCTGAGGTCCTGAAGTACGGCGATCTTGCCGATCCGGCGGCCGGGCCGGGCCAGATCGTCGTCGATAGCTTTGCCGCCAGCGTCAACGGCGCCGACTGGAAGGTGTGCGCCGGCGAATACGCCCAAGCGAAATTTCCCGTGATCCTGGGGCGCGATTTCTCCGGCGTGGTGAGCGCCCTGGGCGCCGGCGTCACGGATCTGCGCGTCGGCGATGAAGTGTTCGGCGTGCTGGAGGCGGGCCGCGACGGGACCTATTGCGAAAAGATCGCCGTTGGTGCCGCCATTGTCGCCAAGAAGCCGGCCGGGCTCAGCCACGTCGACGCGGCGGCGCTGGCGCTCACCGGTCTCACGGCGCTCTGTTCGGTCGAGGACTCGCTCAAGCTGAAATCCGGCGAGACGATCCTGATCCAGGGCGGCGCGGGCGGCGTGGCGAGCTTCGCCATCCAGCTTGCCAAGCATCTCGGCGCCCTCGTCATCACCACCGCCAGTGCCGCCAATATAGGCTACCTGCGCGATCTCGGCGCCGATCAGGTCATCGACTACAACGCGACCGACTTCACGAAGGTCGTGAGCAATTGCGACGCGGTGTTCGATACCGTGGGCGGCGAAGTTGCGATGCGGTCGTTTGCGGTTCTCAAGCCGGGCGGAAGGGCGGCCTTCATCGCGTCCGGCGGGCAGGCGCCCAAGCCCGATCGCAGCGACGTCGTGGCCCTGCGGCCGGCCGTCGGCCGCGACCGGGCGCATCTCGATCGCGTGGCCGAGCTCTATCGGGCAGGCGCCGTCCGCCCGCCCCCTGTCAGGCCCTTCAGCCTGGCCAACGCCATGGAAGCCGTTCGCATCAGCAAGGCGCGCCACCTCAAGGGCAAGCTGGTGTTCAAGCTGCGCTGAGTACATCAAGCCTTTCCTCCCCAGTCTTCTGGGGAGGTGTCGCTGTCTGAGGGCGACGGAGGGGTCATGACCCCATCGCCCTCGTATGACGAGGGCACTTCCCCTTCGCGGGCTCCGCGAAGGGGAAGGCGCTACAGAGGAACTGCCTCGCCGTCGATCAGCGCGTGGCTGCANNCTGCCAGGGCTGGGCCTCGCTCCACGGTGTCTTGAGCGGCAGGTAGAGCCGCGGCCGTTCGGCGGTGGCGTTCGAGGAGGCCAGCACTGCGTCCATGTAGAGCGTGAATCCGGTCGCCGGTTCGCTCGTGCCGTCCTCGGGGTAGCCCGCGGCATAGCGCCCGCCGCGTGCCAGTTCCTGGCGGCCCTTCTTGGCAAAGACCGAGAACGACACGCCGGTCTGGTATTCGAGGCCGCGATATTCGACGGGATCGAGGGTGAGCGGCAGCTCGGAGTCGGCGATGCGCACCAGCTTCACCACCTCGGCCAGGCGCGCGGCTTCGGCGGCGCCGGCGTCCGGCAGTTTCAGCTTCTTCAGCCGCTCGAGCGCCTTCTCGGCGGGACCGGCGGCGCGCAGCAGGCCAACGAATAGCTCGGCGGTCTTCTTGTCGGCGCCCCCTTTGTCGCCAAGCGCCTTGGTGATGGCGGCCTCGTCCTTGCGGTCGAGCGCGCGGCGCAGGCGGCGGACTTGTTCGTCCGGCAGCTTCAGCCCGGCGGCGACGGCGGCGACCAGCGTCGGCAGGTTGAGATCGACCGTGAGCTCGGCGACGCCGATGGCGCGCAGTGCATCGACGGTGAGCAGGACGGCCTCGGCGTCGGCCTCGGCGGTGTCGACGCCGATCAGCTCGGCACCGACCTGGGCGAACTGGCGCTCGGGCTTCAGCGCACTGCCGCGCACGCGGATCACGTTGCCGCCGTAGCTGAGACGCAATGGCCGGGGCTCGTGCTTCAGCCGCGTGACGGCGATGCGCGCCACCTGGACGGTCATGTCCGGCCGCACGCCCATCATGCGCTGCGACACCGGATCCATCAGCCGGAAGGTCTGCGGGCCTAAGCCGGCGCCGGTGCCGCCCAGCAGCGATTCCTCGAACTCGACCAGCGGCGGCTTGACCCGCTCGTAGCCGAAGGCCGCGAAGCGCTCGATGGCGATGTCGATCGCCCGCGCCTCGCGCGCGGCGTCGGGCGGCAGCAGATCGGCAAGGCCGGCCGGCAGCAGGCCGCGATGTTCGTTGTCGTTGGCGGTCATGATGGCGTGGAGGTCCTATTCCGCGGCCTGCACTTTCGGCGCATCGGGTGTGATGGGCTTCATGTTGCCGCCGAAACGCTCCTTGAAGGCCGTGGTGTCGATTTCGTCGAGTTCGATGGTGCGGTTCAGCACCTGCTCCTTCCACTTAAGCAACTGGGGATGCGCCTCCTGGAACTCGGGCATGACTTCCTTGGCAAACAGCTCGAGCGATTCGCAGATGTGCTCGTGGGTGTTCCTGCCGGCCTGGTTGAGCAGCACGACCTGGTCGATGTTGGACGACTGGAAGCGGCGCAGCTTCTTGCGGATCGTCTCGGGCGAGCCGATCAGCCCGCCGCGCAGGGCGGCGGCATGCAGGTCGGGGTTGGCCGTCTTCCACCGGTTGTACTCGCCCCACATGTTGACGGTGCCGGCGGGCGGCCGCCGGCGGCCGGCCGACTGGCCGTAGAAGCGCAGCGAGAACTGGAAGAAGGTGTCGCCGTCGGCGCGCGCGCGGGCCTCCTCGTCGGTCTTGGCGCACATGAAGAACGAGACCAGCGCGATGTTCGGATTGGTCTTGTAGTCGGCAAGCTTGTTCTGGCGCTTGGTGAAGGCGTTGTAGTAGGCGTGCACCCAGGCGTGCGCGGCATCGGCCGACACGAACTGGAAGCCGAGCGCGCCCATGCCCCATTCGCCGCACTTGGCCAGCGTGTCGAGCTGCGAGCAGGCGACCCACAGGGGCGGGTGCGGCTTCTGCATCGGCTTGGGCAGGACATGGCGCAGCGGCATGTTGAAGTACTTGCCGTGATGTTCGCTGGGGCCGTCCTTGAACATCGGCATGACCGCGCGCACCGCCTCCTCGAAGATCTCGCGCTTGTTCTCGATGGCGACGCCGAACGGCTCGAGCTCGGTGATCGAGGCACTCTCGCCCATGCCGAACTCGCAGCGGCCGTTTGACAAGAGGTCGAGGCTGGCGACGCGCTCGGCGACGCGCGCGGGATGGTTGGTGGTGAGCTGCATGATGCCGTGGCCGAGGCGGATCTGCTTGGTGCGCTGGCTAGCGGCGGCCAGAAAGGACTCCGGCGCCGGCGAGTGCGAGTATTCCTCCAGGAAATGGTGCTCGACCTGCCAGGCATGGTCGTAGCCCAGCCGGTCGGCGAGCTCGATCTGGTTCAGAGCGTTCTGGTAGAGCCTGTGCTCGTCGCCGTCTTTCCAGGGGCGCGGCAGCTGCAGCTCATAAAAGATACCGAACTTCATGGGCGGTCCCTCCTGCCCACCACATGTGCCTCATATCCCTCTCCCCCGCTAGGGGGAGGGGTGCTATGGCTTTCGCGCAATGAGTGATCCCGCCCGTCCGGCCCTTTCCGTGGTCGCCCCGTGCTTCAACGAGGAGGGCGTGCTGCCCGAATTCGTCAGGCGGGTAGGCGCGGTCCTCGAACAGGCCGGCGGTACGGCCGAGATCGTGCTGGTCGACGACGGCTCGCGCGACGGCACCTGGGAGCTGATGACGGCGGCCGCCGCCGCCGACAAGCGGATCGTCGCGGTGCGGCTGATGCGCAACCACGGCCATCAACTGGCGCTGACGGCCGGCCTGTCGATCTGCCGCGGCGAGCGCATCCTGATCATCGACGCCGACCTGCAGGATCCGCCCGAGCTGCTGGCCGACATGACAAAGCTGATGGCTGGGGGCGCCGACGTGGTCTACGGCCAGCGCCGCGCGCGTGAGGGCGAGAGCCTGTTCAAGCGCGCGACGGCGGCGGCCTTCTATCGCCTGATCGGCCGCCTGACCGACGTCTATATCCCGCCCGACACCGGCGACTTCCGCCTGGTCACCCGCCAGGTGCTCGACCTCTTGCTCGCCATGCCCGAGCGCCATCGTTTCATTCGCGGCATGGTGGCATGGATCGGCGGTAAGCAGGTGCCGCTCCTCTATGACCGCAAGCCGCGCGCCGCCGGCGAGAGCAAGTATCCGGTCGCCAAGATGTTTCGC
Organism: Rhodospirillales bacterium; assembly: GCA_003153415.1. GTDB lineage: Bacteria > Pseudomonadota > Alphaproteobacteria > Reyranellales > Reyranellaceae > Reyranella. The sequence continues at coordinate 4,240 of PLYQ01000340.1, forward strand.
TTCGCCGCCGACGCGATCACCGCCTTCTCCGTCGTGCCGCTCCTCGTCTCGAGCACCATCGGCTGGCTGATGGCCGCGATCGGTTTCGCCTTCTTCATCTATTCGATCGTCGGCTGGTTGCTCGACAAGAATCTGCCGGGCTGGACGTCGCTGATGGCCGCGGTCGGCCTGCTGGGCGGCATGCAGTTCCTGATGCTGGGCATCATCGGCGCCTACCTCGGCAGACTCTACGACCAGAGCAAGGGTCGGCCGCTGTTCATGATCCGCGACATTGTCGGCGGGCCGGGCAGCGGCAAATAAAGCCGGCGGAGTTCGACGAGCATGCCGCGAGCTACGACGGCGGCCTCGACAATCCGATCAAGCGCATGATGGGCAGCTCGGCCGACCAGTTCATCGCGGTCAAGGCGCGCTGGCTGTTGCGCCGCGAGAAGGGCCTGAAGAGCGGCGGCCTTGCGCTGCTCGACTACGGCTGCGGCGCCGGCGATTTGATGCGCGTGTTGGCGGGCCTCATTGGCAACAAGGGCGCGCGTGCGGCCTTCACCGGCTGCGACGTCTCGACCGGCATGCTCGCCGAGGCCGCGCAACGCTGGCCGCGGCATCTCGGGACCGTACCGGCGCTCAAGGCCCAGGACGGCGCCCGCACGAATTTTACCGACGGCCAGTTCGACATCGCCACGATCAGTGCCGTCCTGCATCATGTGCCGGTGGCCGAGCGCAAGGCGGTCTATGCCGAACTCGGCCGCGTCCTGAAGCCGGGCGGCCGGCTCTATGTGTTCGAGCACAATCCGCGCAATCCCCTGGTGCGCTACGTCATTGCCCGCACGCCGATCGACAAGAACGCCATCCTGCTCGATGCCGACGAAGTGCAGCACGGGCTTCTGGATACGGGACGCTACGAGGTCGAGACCGACTATCTGATGTTCATGCCGCCTGGCATCACATTCCTGCGCGGCGTCGATCGTGCACTGGCCTGGCTGCCGCTGGGCGCGCAATATGCCGTGACGGCACGCAAACCGGCGTGAAGGAGGAGACAATGGACCGACAGAGTTTCGAGAGCGAACTGAAGCGCGACGGCTATGAAATCATGACCAACACCACCCCAGGTGTGAAGGTGAACCCCGAGCACAGCCATCCCTACGACGTCAGGGCGATGGTGCTGAAGGGCGTGCTGACGATGACCTGCGGTGGCGAGGTCCGGGCCTACAAGGCCGGCGAGACCTTCACCATGGCGCGCGGCTGCCTGCACTCGGAAAGCTACGGTCCCGAAGGCGCCGTCACGCTGCTCGGCCGCAAGCACTGAAGCGCTTCCCGTTGGAATGGCCACACCTCCCCGTCACCCCGACCGGAGCCCGAAGGGCGGAGGGGAGGGGTCTTCTCTCCATGAGGTGAGATCTGCCGGAGGAGACAAGGTCCCTCCGCTTCGCTTCGCTCCGGTCGGGACGACGGTGACGCTCGGCTGGCAATTGGCGTTGGCGTTCGTTCTGTCGCTGCTGGTTCTGGTCGGCCTGATTGGCTGGCTGCAGAACGTCCATATCCTGACCGCCAACGGCATGTACAAGGCGGTCCAGGCCGAGCCGTGGATCGCCGACCCGGCGCACGCTCGCCTCGACCCGTCGAACTACCTCTACTTCCCGCTCTATGGCGCACTCGCCCGCGGCCTCGATGCACTGGGCATTCTGCGCGGCGTCGCGTGGAAGCAGTTCGCCTATCTCAATGCCTTTTGGGCGAGCCTCGGCATCGTCTTCGTCTATGGCTTCGTCCATCGCCTGACGGCAGGCAGCATCGGCGCGGCGGTGCTGGCGGCCTGCTTCCATTTCGGCTGCGGGTTCGTGCTGCTGCTCAGCGTCATCAACGAAGACATCATGCCGGGCTACGTGCTGGTGCTGGCGTCGATGCTGTTGGCCGGCCTGTGGTTCGGCCGGCCGAACTACACGCGCGTCGCCATCGTCGGCACGCTGTTCACGCTCGGCTGGCTGATCGAATGGCGGCTGATCTTCCCGACCCTGCCGGCGCTCGTCCTTGCTTTGGCGCTCGCCGAGGGACGCCTGCGCTATCGCCTGACGATGATCGCCGTGTTGATCGCCTACATCCTCGCCGTCTCCGGCATCGTCCAGCTCCTGTGGGAAGGCCACAACGGCGCGGTCGGCCTGCACGACATGCTGTGGACCGGCAAGGGCATCGCCACCGGCTGGGCGGGGCTCGGCTGGGACAAGGCCTGGATGATGCTGTCGGGCGTCGGCAACTATTTCCTGATCGTGGGCGGCTTTGTCGATACGCTGTCGGCCAAGGCTGCGGCATTGCCGCTGGCGCTTTCGGTGCTGCTCCAACTCGCCATTTTCGTGGTCTGCCTGGTGGTGCTGTGGCCGCGCCGTGCCGAGCGGCGGCTGTGGACCGTGGCCGCTGTCTTCCTCGGCACGCTGGGCGCCGGCCAAGTGATGAACCTCTATTCCCAGCCGCAGGACCCGCAGATGCAGGTCAATGTCATGCCATGGCTCACAGTGGCGTGGGCCTTGCTGTGCGCTGCGCTGTTGTCGCGGCCGCGCGTGCTGCCAAGAATCGGACTCGTGCTCGCCGTCCTGTCGCTGGCGCCGCTGGCCTGGAACGTGGCGAAACTCGCGCGCTGGCGCGGCGGCGACACGGCGGCGCTCGCCGCCGTGAGCGCGATCGGCCAGCGTTTCCCGCCCGAGTCGACGGTCTTCCTCTACTGGGGCTTCGAGCCCGTCACGACCTGGCAGTACGCGCTGTGGAGCCACAGCTGGGACTGGGACGGCGCCGCCACGATCGCGCCGGCGCCGTCAGCCGATCCGAGATTCAAATGGATCGCCGTTGATGGAGGCGCCATCCGTCATCCGCAGTGGACGGCGGCAGAACATGCGGCGTCGATCAAGCACGACATCGATCTGGCGCTCGATCGTGGCTACAAGGTCGCGGTGTCCGACGTCTGGGCCTGGAACGTCGATCATCTGGCAGGCCAGCTCGGCATACTCTCGGCGGCCAACCGCGCAGCGGCGATCCATGCCATGCTGCACGCCAACTACCAGGCTACGCCGGTGTTCAGCGAACCGACAGTCGGCACGTACTATGAACTGCGGCGGCGCTAACGCTTCGCGAAGTACTTCTTGAGCAGCTGCCAGTAGTGGGTCTTCCAACCCTCGTCGATGCCCTTGAGGTTCCTGGGCGGCACGCCCGCCTGGGTGAAGGTGAGCGTCGTGCCCGATGCGGTGCGTTTGAAGTCGAAGGTGACGATCGAGTAGTGGCCGGCCGGCCAATTCTCCGCCCGCCAGGCCTGGACGATGCGCCTGTCGCGGACCAGCTCGACATTGATGCCGCTGAGATGCGGTCCCCAGGCGGTGAAGCGGCCACCGACGCTGGGGTCGATCTTGGCGGGCGCGCCGGTGAAGGCGGCATGCTGCCAGGAATCCATCAGCGCCCGGTAGACCGCGCGCGGCGTGGCGTTGAAGCGGACGGTGTGGCGGATCTGGTGGGCGGCTGCCATGGCTTGGGCTCCTTGCGACAATGGAGGCACATTGACGCCTGAAGGCCCTGCTCGTATAGGGGCGGCGGGCCACGCTCCCCCACCGGAGTGCAGCTCTTCTGTAAGGGAGAGGTAGTTAGATGAAGCCGAATATGCGCCCGGCGCGTCCCGATTTCTCATCGGGACCCTGTGCCAAACGTCCGGGATGGACACCGGAAGCCCTCAAGGATGCCGCCGTCGGGCGGTCCCATCGCTCAAAGCGCGGCAAGAATAAGATCGTCGAGGCGGTTGACCGCACGCGATCTCTGCTTGGCATTCCCACCGACTATCGCATCGCCATCGTGCCGGCGTCCGATACAGGCGCGGTTGAGATGGCGCTGTGGTCGCTGCTCGGCCAGCGCCCGGTCGACATGCCCATCTGGGAAAGCTTCGGCGAGGGCTGGGTCACCGATGTCGCCAAGCAATTGAAGTTGAAGGACGCCCGTGTGCTCAAGGCGGGCTACGGCCAGATCGCCGACCTCGCGCAGGTCGACTGGAAACACGACGTCGTCTTCACGTGGAACGGCACGACCTCGGGCGTGAAGGTGCCGAACGGCGATTGGATCGCGTCGGACCGCGAGGGACTCGCGATCTGCGACGCGACCTCGGCGGTGTTCGCCATGGACTTGCCGTGGGCCAAGCTCGATGTCGTGACCTGGTCCTGGCAGAAAGTGATGGGCGGGGAGGGCGCGCACGGCATGCTGGTGCTGTCGCCGCGCGCCATCGAGCGGCTGGAGAGCTATTCGCCGCCGTGGCCGATGCCCAAGATCTTCCGTCTCACGTCGGGCGGCAAATTCTCCGAGGCGATCTTCAAGGGTGACACGATCAACACGCCCTCGCTGCTCTGCGTCGAGGATGCGATCGACGGCCTGCGCTGGGGCGAGAGCGTCGGCGGATTGAAGGGCCTGATGGCGCGCTCCGAGGCTAATCTCGGCGTGCTGGAAAAGTTTACCGCGGAGCGCAAGTGGATCTCTTTCCTGGCGGCCGACAAGGCGATCCGCTCCAACACTTCGGTGTGCCTCGTCATCAAGGCGCCCTGGTTCACGTCGCTGCCGGCCGACAAGCAGGCGGAGGCGGCCAAGAAGATGGCCGACCTGCTCGAGACCGAGAGCGCGGGCTACGACCTTGGCTCCTACCGCGACGCACCGCCCGGCCTGCGTATCTGGTGCGGCGCGACGGTAGAGAAGAGCGACCTGGAAGCGCTGCTGCCGTGGCTCGACTGGGCCTATGCGGAAATCGAGAGGGAACATGGCAAAGCCTAAGGTGCTCATCTCCGATGAGCTCTCCCCGCGTGCCGTCGAGATCTTCGCCGAACGCGGCTGCGACGTCGATTTCAAGCCCGGCCTGAAGCCGGCCGAATTGCGCGCCATCATCGGCAACTACGAAGGTCTCGCCATCCGCTCGGCGACCAAGGTCACGGCCGAGGTGCTGGCCGAAGCCAAGAAACTCCGTGTCGTCGGCCGCGCCGGCATCGGCGTCGACAA
>PLYQ01000239.1 GCA_003153415.1 Rhodospirillales bacterium
CTAGTTCATTAGGCTAAATGCCTTTCGGCTAGTGAAACTTACGATTCTCGCGCTTTTCGTAAGGGCCCGTTCGGTAAGAGAATCTTTGTTCGGTATAGGTGGTTGCGGGCTCCCGCAACCAATCCAGAAAAAGCCGCCCTTAACGGGGCGGCTGTTTTGTTGTCTGACGCCTGGCTCAGCGCAATTCAGTGGAGGCCGTAGAATCCCATCGCGCCGCCCGCCATGATCGTGCGCTGCACCTCGGGCGACAGGCCCTTCATGCGCTCCTTCAGCATCGCGGGCGCACCGGGGAAGAAGCCGTCGCGGTGGGGATAGTCGGTCGCCCACAGGATCTTGTGCGGGCCGATATATGCGGCAAGCGACGCGATCGAGCCCTCGACCGGCTCGAAGGAGATCCAGCAGTTGCGCCGGAACAGATCGCTCGGTCGCATCTTCAGGCCGGAATCGTTGAAGCCCTTGTCGTCGAAATGCCGGTCCATGCGGTCGAGCCAGGGCGCGATCCAGCCGCCGCCCGACTCGAGGAAGCCGACCCGCAGCTTGGGATGCCGTTCGCACACGCCGCCCCAGATCATGCTCATGGCCGCCAGCATCATCTCCATGGTGTGGGAGATGATGTGCTGCGCGCCGCGGCCGTCGAAGCGGTCGACGCCGACCGTCGGCATGCCGCTGTTGCCGCCTTCATGGATGCCGACGCAGAAATCGATCTCCTCGGCCACGCTCCAGAACGGCTCGTAGTCTGGCGAGTGCAGCTTGCGCTCGTTGTAGGGATTGGGCCTGAGGAACCCGCCGCGGAAGCCGAGCTCCTGGCGGGCAAAGCGCATCTCGCCAATCGCTGCCTCAATCGACTGCATCGGCAGCATGGCGATGCCGAACAGGCGGTCGGGGTAGGGCTTGCAGTAGTCGGCGAGCCAGCGGTTGTAGGCACGGCACATTGCGGCGGCGAAAGCCGGGTCCTTAACGGCACCAGCAAAAAGTCCGAGGCTGGGATAGAGGAACGCGGCATCAATGCCGTCGAGATCCATGTCGGGAATGCGCGCGTGCGGGTCGAAGCCGCCCTTGCGGCCGTCCTTGTACTCCATGGCGTCGGCCGCGACCGTGCCTTGGCGAGCGCCCACGCCACCGATGCCGCCGAAGCCCGCCCGGCTGCCCAGGATCTGCTCCTCCAGCAGCAGGCGCTCCTTGCCGTTCTCGTCCTTCACCAGCTTGGGCGCACGCTCGCGATACTTGGGGTCCATGTAGTCGGCCCACAGCGTGAACGGCTCCAGTACATGTCCGTCGGCGTCGATGACGTTGTAACTGCGGCTCATGTTTCCTCCACCACCGGTTTGGCTTGCCGGCATGGTGACAGATGATTGGCCTCCTGCAAAATTGCGGGAATGACCACAGGGCAGCGCGGGAGGAGGCAGGCATGGGCGATATCCGACGATTGGGCGTCATCATCAACGGCGCCACCGGCCGCATGGGCACGACCCAGCATATGGCCCATCTTCTGGCCATTGCCGCCGAGGGCGGCCTGCCGCTCGCCAATGGCGACCGGCTGATCCCCGAGCTGATGCTGGTCGGCCGCGACGCCGGCCGGCTGGCGGCACTCGCCGCCCAGCACGGCAACCCGAGCTGGACCACGAGCCTGGAAGAGGCGCTGGCCGGCCCCGACCAGGTCTTCATGGATTGCGCCGCGACGGGTGATCGTCCCCGTCGGGTCCGCCAGGCGATCGCCGCCGGCAAGCACATCCATATCGAGAAGCCCACGGCGCCCACCGTCGAGGAGGCGATGGAACTGGCCCGCCTTGCAGAGCGTGCCGGCGTCAAGCATGGCGTCATCCAGGACAAGCTGTTCCTGCCGGGCTACGCCAAGCTGCTGGCTGCGAGCCGGTCGGGATTCTTTGGCCGCATCCTGTCGGTCAGGATCGACGCCGGTTCGTGGATCTTCGACGGCAGCGAACAGGAATGCCAGCGGCCGAGCTGGAACTACAAGAAGGCGCAAGGCGGCGGCCTGGCGCTCGATATGATGGCGCACTGGCGCTACATGATCGATCGCCTCGTGGCGCCGGTCACCGGCGTGTGCGCGCTGATGAGCACGGCCATCCCCGAGCGCGTCGACGAAGCCGGACAGCGCTACACCGTCGATGCCGAAGACACCAACTACGCCCTCCTGAAGATGCGGGGCGGTGCGGTCGGCATGATCAACAACAGCTGGGCCGCTCGGCCGAGGCGTGACGACACGATGGTGGTGCAGATCGACGGCACCGGGGGCTCGGCCGTGGCGGGACGCTTCCGTTGCTACACCCAGTCCGCGGCCGAGACGCCGGAGGCCTTCATCAAGGCCGCCCGCCCCGGCGGCGTCGATCTGATGGCCGATTGGAAGGAAGTGCCCGAGCAGCCGGGCAAGCCACCCTTCCGCCAGTGCTGGGAGCTGTTCCTGCGGCACGTCGCCGAGGATGCGCCGTACCTGCCCACGTTGGTCGAAGGCGCCAAGGCAGTCCAGCTCGCCGATCTCGCCTATCGCAGCGTCGCCGAGCAGCGCTGGATGACCGTGCCCGAACTGAAGCTTTAGAGTCCTTCCAACGAGAGTCGAGTCGCTCTTCCCCTCCCAGCAGACCGGGGAGGAAAGGCTCGAATCGATTGCAGCCAGAATGACTCTGGCCCTTCGTCAGACCTTCACGGTCTCGTGCGTCGAGGCGTGGAATAGCGCGTCCGCGGTGCCGGCGATTGTGCCTGGAGCCGGCGCATCTGAATGGAGGATGAACATGAGAACTCTTTTCCTGATCCTGGCCCTGGTCGGCATCTCGCTGACGGCGCAGGCACAGCCCGCACCTCCCGATATCCGCGGCACCTGGACGGCCAAGGGCAAGTCGCTCGTCTACGGCAACAACCCGCATCATCCCGGTTCGCAGACCGCGGCCTCGCCGCCCCGCGTGCGGGACTTCGAGTTCACCTTCGTGGTCGAGGGTCAGGACGGACGGCTTGCCTGGGGCCACAACTTCTCGAAGGTCGCCACCACCAACGAGCCCTTCGCCTGGGCCATAACGGCCGATGGCAAGACGATCATCGGTACCGACACCGACGGCTACTACAACATCACGATCCAGTCGGCCGACCTCATCGAGATGTGCTACGCCCAGGCGGGCATCAGCCCGTCGGGATCGATCGTCGCGACCTGCTACATGGCGACCCGGGTGAAGAAGTAGGCGCCGATGAGCGGACTACTCCGCCGCGGCCGGCAGCGCCCGGTCGATCGCCGATAGCCAGACCCCCTGCGCGGCCTCGACCGACAGGCCATAGCAGTTGCGCATCTGGTCCCAACTTTCAAAGCTGATCAGGGTGGCGAGCGCGACCAGCAGCTGTTCGCACTCCGCGGCCGGCAGCGTTGCAAGCTCCGGCCGATACATCAGCTTCATCCGCTCGATGTTGCCAAGGCGGGCCACCACGACACGCGTCTTGAGGTCCGCCAGCTGGTCCTGGGTTGCCGTCAATACACGCCACAGCGGCAGCCACTTCTCGCAAGCCAGCGCCCGCGTCGCGACATGCGACCTGATCCGCGTCGGCCGGTCGCCGTCGACGTCGCGCGCCACGGCTTCCGCCTGGCCGGCCGCGATCGCGTAGTCCGCCGTCGCCAGCGTGAGCGCAGGGATATCGGCAAAGCGCTCGAAGATAGAGCGCACCGAATAGCCGGCCTGCTTGGCGATCTGGGCCGCCGTCGGCATCTGCGGGTTCTTGCGTAAAAGCGCCAGATAGGCCTCGACGATCAACGTCTTGGTCCGTTCGCTTCGCAGGCGACGGCCGTCGACCCGGTGGCTTCGGGGATGCGGTTCGGTCAGGGCAGGCTCTTCGAGCATGGCACGGCTACTTCTCTATCGGGTTGTTCCGGAGGCGACAGATCAGCATACAGGGAATTGGCAGTGCCGTCGTCTTTCAACCCTCGCGGGTCAATCTCATGGTCGCACGGCGCCTCGCGCTTGTTCTGCTAGCGGCCTCGTTGGCTGGCTGCGTACCGTCAACTCCGCCGACGGCTTCGTCGCCCGCTGCTTTGCCGCTCGGCATCGTTCTGATGCACGGCAAGAAGGGGCCGCCCAGATACCTGGACGACACCAAAGCCGCTTTCGAAGCGCACGGCTATCTCGTTGTGACACCTGAAATGTGCTGGTCGGACAAGCGCCAGTACGACCGCCTCTATCCCGACTGCCTGACCGAGATCGATGCGGCTGTGGCCGACCTCAGACAGCGCGGTGCCCGGTCGATCGTGGTTGTCGGGCACAGCCTCGGCGGATCTGCCGCCATCGCCTATGGTGCGACCCACGATGGCGTGGCCGGCGTCATCGGATTTGCCGCAGCTGACGCCTTCTTCGGGCCGCCCTCGCAACTGCCCGATATCGCCCGCGCGCAATATCTTGTCGACGAGGGCAAAGGCGACGGCCCGGCCGACTTCGACGATATCAGACCCTCGGGTCGGACTTCGATGCGAACGACGGCAGCGCACTTCCTGAGCTTCGTGGCGCCGCCGGCGGAGCAACGGACGCCGGCCTACGCAGCGCGGCTCCATGTTCCACTGTTGCTCATCGCCGGACGCCAGGACAGCGCCACCATGCAATACGAGGCCAGGATCTACGACAGGGTGCCAAACAATGCGCGCAACCGTTACGTCGAGGTCAATGCCGACCACAATGGAATCTTGACGGCCGGGATGAAGCCCGCCCTGGAGTGGCTCGCCAGCCTCGAGAGTGGATCGTAAACGACCGATCTACCAGGTCGTACTCACAAGGTGAGATTGAAGGCGATCGAGATGCGCTCGGCACTGCCGCGGTAGGGCCGCACCTGGTGCATCAGCCAGGACGGGAACATCACCATCCGGCCGGCCTTGGGCCGCAGCTTCTCGGTGGTGCCGGCCGTCAGGCCGCCCGGCATGGCGAAACCGAGGTGCGGCGCGTTCATCAGCGGCACCGGCCCGCGTGGATCCATCAGCTCGAGCTCGCCGCCCAGCGACGGGTCGGCGTCGATGCCGGCGTCGTCGACGGAATAGACGCCCGACCAGAAGGCGCCGGGGTGCGAGTGGAATTCGTTGCGCTGGCCGCTGCGGTTGATGTTGGCCCACATGTTGGCGCCCCACGTCACGGCGAAGTAGCCGGGATGGGGGCCACGGCCGGAATTGCCCTCGCGATCGGCCGTCGAGCGATTGGCGAGGTTGCGACCGAAGGCCAGCAGCTTCAGCGCCGGCGCGCCGCCCCAGCGGTCCATGTCCGGGCTCGACTGCCAGCCGCCGATGTTGGTTTTCTTGACGCTGGGATGGAACTTCTCCCGTTGCGTGATGACCTGGCGCAACTCTTCATTGAGCGCCGCCGCTTGCGGCACGTCGAACAGCACGAGCGGCGTGGCGAACAGACGGGTGGTCACGGGCGTCGGATTGGGAGCGACGGCAAGGGACGCGATACTCATGCCGGCAACCTAACGCCGAAGCGCAACGGGGTGTGCGGCTGTCGCGGCGACCCAGCCATGCTCGAGCGCAACCCGCACTCACGGAAATGTGAGTCGTTCAACGTTTCGCTGCCACGACGATCAGCCGCTTGCGCCGCTGGACGATGCCGCGCGACGTGGCGGTCGCCGACAGGCGGCGGACGATGGCCGAGCGGGCGTCGGCCTTCAGATCGTCGGGCAGATGCCCGAGGAAATTGCCGAACAGGGCGGCCTCGGCGAAGCGCACGGCAACCTCGGCGGTGGGGTGGACGCGCTCGATCTCGCGCACCTCCAGCGTGATCAACGCATAGGCCGCGGCCTCGAGCAGGCTGCGCATCTCGTCGGCATCGATGCGGAAGGTGATGCCGTTGGGCGGCCGCGGGTAGCGGTCGAACGGCGGCTCGTCGAGCAGCTCGGTCGCGATCTCCTGCAGGTGCGAGGGCTGACCCTTGAGCCTTGTGTTGATGCCGATGCGACCGCCGCGGCGCAGCAGTCGCCGGCAAGCGGCCAGCGGGCCCGCCTTGTCCGGCAGCCAGTGCAGCATGGCGTTGAGGCAAACCACGTCGAAGCCGGTGTTGGCGGCCAATTCGTCGAGTCGGTAGGCATTGCCCAGGCGGAAATCTGTATTGGATCGGCCGGCGACCCTGGCTTGTGCCAGTGCGATGCGCAGCGGCAGCGGATCGATGCTCAGCACGCGGCCGTGGGCACCGACGATATCGGCGATGTGGTTGGCCAGGAGGCCGGTGCCGCAGCCGAGATCGAGCACCCGCTCGCCGGGCTGTATCGCAAGATTGGCGACCAGCCGCTTGCCCGACTGGAACTGCCGGGGAACGCTGCCCTCGTCGTAAATCCGGGCGAGCTCGTCGGTGTCCTGGGTGAACAGCGGTCCGACCACGTCCAAGCCTGCCGCCAACATCTCGCCCGCCTACGCTACCACTGAAAACGCCATCATGAGCCGCGCGGCGAACGGCGAGGTGATTCCGGACAGCGTGCTCATGCGGCGACACTACAACCGCGCCGGAAGGGTATGTTTGAATGACCGAGCAAGCGAGCCATGCTCAATCGCCGCGCGCGCTCACGCTCATGTGAGGCTCGCGCCGTCGATGCATTCCGATCAGCGAAGAGATCGAATCGATTCGCGGAATTCGCGCGAAAAATTTGCACGCTGCGAGCGCTGGTATGGTTTCCAGTACCATCGCGTTTCGGCGATCGGCAGCCCACTCAGTCTCTGGGCGTCGTCCAACGGTAGCGAGCTTGAAAGGCCGCGAGTGCCTCGTCGGCCACGACGCACGCCGCTTCGGCGGCAGCGGTTTCCGCCAGCTCCTTTGGCGTCGGCCATTCTGCTGAAGCAGCGGCCTTGGTCCGGCTCACGATGCCGAGCGCAATTTGGGCGACCTCTTGCGGTCACTGCGGCCTTGACCAGGCCGGCGAGCTGCACGTCTTCAGGAGCCATTTGCGCCTTTCAATGCACGGCCCGGGGGCGGACCGTCACCGGCCCACCGAGGGCGGACCGTCATCGGTCCACCCCCTTCTCGATGCATTTCCGCGACCGCGAGTCTAGAAGCCCATGCCGCCGCCGCCCATACCACCCATGCCGCCGCCCGGCATGGCGGGTGCGGACGTGTCCGGCCGCTCGGCCACCATCGCCTCGGTGGTGATGAGCAAACCGGCCACCGACACCGCGCCCTGCAGCGCCGTGCGGACGACCTTGGTGGGATCGATGACGCCCGCCTTGATCATGTTGACGTATTCGGCCTTCTGCGCGTCGAAGCCGAAATTCGTGTCCTTCTGGTCGAGCATGCGGCCCGCCACCACCGCGCCGTCGAAGCCGGCGTTCTCGGCGATCTGGCGTACCGGCGCCTGCAGCGCCCGGCGCACGATCTCGATGCCGACCTGCTGGTCGTGGTTGGCGCCCTTCTTGCCCTCGAGCACGCGGGTCGCATAGAGCAGTGCCGCACCGCCACCGGCCACGACGCCTTCCTCGACGGCGGCCTTGGTCGCATGCATGGCGTCCTCGACGCGATCCTTGCGCTCCTTGACCTCGATCTCGGTCGAGCCGCCGACCTTGATGATCGCCACGCCGCCGGCCAGCTTGGCCAGCCGCTCCTGCAGCTTCTAGCGGTCGTAGTCGGAGGTGGTCTCTTCGATCTGGCGGCGGATCAATTCGATTCGTCCCTGGATTTCGGATTTCTTGCCGGC
>PLYQ01000293.1:0-6631 GCA_003153415.1 Rhodospirillales bacterium
ACATCGGGCAGGGCTCCAGCGTCACGTAGAGATCGCAATCGACCAGCCGCGGCGCACCGAGCTTCTGGGCCGCCGTCCGGATCGCCAGCATCTCGGCATGCGCCGTGGGATCGCGGGACTCCTCGGTCCGGTTGCCCGCCGCGGCCAGCACGGCGCCGTCCGGCCCCACGATGGCGCAGCCGATCGGCACCTCGCCCCGCTCTGCGGCAGCGCGGGCCTCGGCCAATGCCCGTTCCATGGCGGACGGTCTTGTCGTTGCTGTCATATCGGCGAAAATAGCCCCAATGCAGGATCGGGAGGAGTAAATCATGCGCTTCAGCTTCACGCCGGAGCAGGAGGAGTTCCGCACATCGCTCCGCCGCCTGCTCGATGCCCGCCAGCCCACCAAGGAGGTCCGCCGCCTGATGGCGACCGAGGCGGGCTTCGAGCGCGAGGGCTGGCAGAAGCTCAACGGCGAGCTCGGCCTTACTGCCATCCATATCCCCGAGGCCTATGGCGGCCACGGCTTCGGGGTGTCGGAGCTGGCCATTGTGCTGGAGGAGATGGGACGCAACGTCGTCTGCGCGCCCTACTTCTCGACCGCCGTGCTGGCCACGACTGCGATCCTGAACGCCGGCACCGAGGCTGAGAAGAAGGCCCTGCTGCCCGGGATTGCCGACGGCTCGGTGACGGCGACACTCGCCTTCTCCGAGGCGAGCGGTCGCATCGACGGCGCCGGCGTCGCCACGACGGCCACCAAGTCGGGCAAGAGCTGGCGGCTGCGCGGCACCAAGAGCTTCGTGCTCGACGGCCACACCGCCGACTTGATCGTCGTGCTGGCGCGCCGGCCCGGCTCCAAGGGCGAGACGGGCCTCAGCTTCTTCACCGTGGCGGGCAATGCCAAGGGGCTCGAGCGCAAGCGGCTCAAGACCATGGACGAAACCCGCAAGCTCGCACGCCTCACCTTCAAGAACGTCGAGGCGAAGCTTTTGGGCAAGGCGGGCGGGGCGTCCGCGCCCTTCGCCAAGACCATGAGCCAGGTGCTGGTCTGCCTGGCCAACGAGATGGTGGGCGGCGCCGATCGGCTGCGCCAGGACGCGCTCGACTACACCAAGATGCGCATGCAGTTCGGCCGCTCGATCGCCTCGTTCCAGACCACCAAACACAAGGCGGCCGACATGCTGGTCGATGTCGAGCTCGCCAAGTCGGCGGCCTACTACGCCGCCGCCGCGCTCGACGAGGGCGACGACGATCTGCCGGCGCTCGCCTCGCTCGCCAAGGCCGCGGCGTCGGAGGCCTATCTGCAGACCGCCATCCACGCCGTGCAGATGCATGGCGGCATCGGATTCACCTGGGACAACGACACGCATCTCTGGTTCAAGCGCGCCAAGTCGAGCGAGATCCTGTTCGGCGATGCCAACCAGCATCGCGAATTAATGCTGCGGCACTGGAAGCACTGAGGAGCACGGACCATGAGCGAACCCACCGAACAGAGCGTGCGCAGCGAAGTCCGCGCCTGGCTGAAGGAAAACTGGAACCCCAAGCTGGGGCTGGTCGAATGGCGCACCAAGCTGGCCCACTCGGGCTGGGGCGTGCCGCATTGGCCCAAGCAATGGTACGGCCGCGACCTGCCGGTGAAGTTCAACGCTATTGTCGACGAGGAATTCCACAAGACCGGCGCGGTCGGCGTCGCCAAGGCGGGCATCCGCACGCTGGCCGCCGCCACCATCCTGGCGCACGGCACTGACCTGCATAAGGAGAAGTTCCTGCTGCGCATCCTCACCGGCGAGGACACCTGGTGCCAGCTGTTCAGCGAACCGGGCAGCGGCTCGGACATGGCGGGCGCCGTGACCCGCGCCGACCGCCAGGGCAACAAGTGGGTGATCAACGGCCAGAAGGTGTGGACGACCAGCGCCCACAAGGCGCACTGGGGCCTCTTGCTGGCGCGCGCCAACTGGGATGTCGCCAAGCACAAGGGGCTGGCTTATTTCCTCCTCGACATGAAGCAGCCCGGTGTTCAGGTCCATCCCCTCAAGCAAATGAACGGGCACGCCTCGTTCAACCAGGTGTTCTTCACCGACGCGATGGTCGAGCCGGAAATGATGATCTCCGACGTGGGCGACGGCTGGAGCGTGGCGACCACAACCCTGATGCACGAACGGCGCGGCGCCGACGGCACGCGCACCTGGGCCACCGGCTCGAAGCGCAAGGGCCGTATCTACGAGGAGGAGCGGGCCGAGGTCGCGACCACAATGGAGCCCTACAAGTGGTATCCCCAGCGCGCCGGCCGCGTCGACCTCGTGCTCGAGCGCGCCCGGGAGACCGGCAAGATCGACGATCCGGTGGTGCGCCAGGAGATCGCCAAGCTCCTGATCATGTCCAAGGCGTCGGAATGGACGGCCCGCCGCGCGCGCGCGGCGCAGGAGCAGGGCCGGCCGCAGGGGCCCGAGGGCTCGCTCGGCAAGCTGGTGTCGAGCCACGTCGCGCGCCAGGCCGCACGGGTCCACACCTACATCACCGGCGCCGACGCTTTGTTGAGCGGCGAGGACAGTCCCATGAATGGCGTGATCGCCGAGATCCTGGTCTCGGTGCCGGCCTCCTCGATCGCCGGCGGCACCGACGAGATCCAGCGCAACATCATCTCCGAGCGCGTGCTCAAGATGCCCCGGGAAACCAGCGTCGACACCGACAAGCCCTTCAAGGACGTGCCGCGGAACATCACCGCCTCGTAATTTTCCGTCGTCCCGAGCGGAGTGAGCGAAGCGACGGGAATATGCTATCTTCCCACCATGCCCCGCCCCCTGATCGGCGTGACCCTGGATGCTGAAGAGCCCGGCGGTTACTCCAAGTTTCCCTGGTATGCGCTGCGCCAGAACTACCTCGACGCCATCGACGCGGCGGGTGGCCTCGCCGTGGCGCTACCCCATGAGCCTGACCGCGTCGCCGACTATCTCGAGCGTATCGACGCCCTGGTGGTGACCGGCGGCGCCTTTGATGTCGATCCTTCCTACTATGGCGACGGCGCGCGCCACGCCACGGTGATCACCAAGGACCGCCGCACCCAATTCGAGTTTGCCATGACCAAGGGCGCGCTCGCCGCCAACAAGCCGGTGCTGGGCATCTGCGGTGGCCAGCAGCTGCTGCATGTCGTGCTGGGCGGCAAGCTGATCCAGCATATTCCCGACTCGGTTGCCGAAGCGCTCGCCCACGAGCAGCCCAATCCGAGGAACGAACCCGGCCACACGGTGAAGGTGGCCAAGGGCACGCAGCTCCACAAGATCGTGGCGGCCGACGAGCTCTCGGTAAACAGCGCGCATCACCAGGCCGCCGCCGATCAGCCGAAGGGCGTGGTCGTCAATGCCACGGCGCCGGACGGCGTGATCGAGGGCATCGAGGCGCCGGCCTACCGTTTCTGCATCGGCGTGCAGTGGCATCCGGAGTTTCTGATTTCCGAGGGCGACGCCAGGCTGTTCAAGGCATTCCTGGGCGCCGCGGCCTCCCGGTGAGCGAGCCCGCCAAAGTCGTGGGCGATCGGCTCCCCCGAGAGGGGGAGCGAATCGCCAAGCGGCTAGCGCGCGCCGGCCTGTGTTCGCGGAGAGATGCCGAACGCTGGATCGCCGCCGGCCGAGTGAAGGTCGACGGCAAGCTCCTGGAGACGCCAGCCTGCGTCGTCACTGACCAGAGCGCGATCGAGGTCGACGGCAAGCCGTTGCCCGCGGCCGAACGCGCCCGGGTGTTTCGCTATCACAAGCCGCCCTCGGAGATGGTGACAGCGCACGATCCCGAGGGACGGCGCACCATCTTCGACTCGCTGCCCAAGTCTCTGCCGCGGGTGGTGACCATCGGACGGCTCGATTTCATGTCCGAGGGCCTGCTGCTGCTGACCAACGACGGCGGCCTCGCCCGCCAGCTCGAGCTGCCGGCCAACGGCTGGACGCGGCGCTATCGCGCGCGGGTGCATGGCGCGGTCGACGAGGCGAAGCTCGCGTCACTGAAGGACGGCATCACCATCGAGGGCGTGCGCTACGGCGCCATCCAGGCCTCGCTCGATCGCCAGCAGCGTTCCAACGCCTGGCTCGACATCGCGCTGGCCGAGGGCAAGAACCGCGAGGTCCGCCGCGTGCTGGCCCATCTCGACCTGCCGGTGGTGCGGCTGATCCGGGTGGCCTTCGGGCCGTTCCATCTCGGCGAGCTCGTGCGCGGCCAGCTCGACGAGATCCCGCCCGACGCGCTCGACAGCCTGCTCGGCGTGCCCAAGGCGCCGCGCAAGAAGGGTTGGGCCAAACCCAAGCCGCGCGACCAGCATCACAAGAAGCGCCGGCACTGATGCTGAAGATCGTCGGCGGCAAGCATCGCGGCCGCGCGCTCGAGGCGCCTACAGGCCACGACGTGCGGCCGACGGCCAGCCGCGCCCGTGAGGCGCTGTTCAACATCGTGGCCCATGCCAACTGGCATGGGGACGGCACCTCGCCGCTGGTCGACGCCCGCGTGCTCGATGCCTTTGCCGGCTCCGGTGCACTCGGGCTCGAGGCGCTGTCGCGCGGCGCGGCGCACGCCACCTTCCTCGATAACGATGCGCGGTCAATCAAGCTGATCGGCGAGAATTTGCGCAAATTGGGCGAAACCGCCGCCGCCAAGGTGGTGCGCGCCGACGCCACCCGCCCACCACCCGGCCGCGATCCCTGCAATCTTGTTTTCCTCGATCCGCCCTACCGGTCGGGCCAGGCAGCGCCGGCGCTCGCGGCGCTGGCCGAAGCCGGCTGGCTCAGGCCCGGCGCCATCGCCACCGTCGAGCTGGCGCACAACGAGGATCTTACTCCTCCCAAGGGCTTCGAAGCGATCGACGAGCGGCGCTACGGTGCGGCCAAGATCGTGATCCTGCGCTACACGCCATGAAGCTTGCGGCTCCGCTCTACATGCTGCGCCACGGCGAGACGGCGTGGAACACCGAACGGCGCATGCAGGGCACGAAGAATTCCGACCTCACCGAGCGCGGCCGGGCGCAGGCCGTCGCCATGGGCCGCGCGCTCGCAGCCGAACTGGCGCGCGAAAAAGGCCCGACCGCCTTTCTGCGCAGCCCGCTTGGTCGGACCTGCGAGACCTCGCTGATCATCGGTCGCGAACTCGGCCTCGATCCCGCCCAGTGGCGCGACGATGCGAGGCTCGCCGAGCTCAGCTACGGTGCGTGGGAAGGCTTTAGCTGGAAGGAAATCGAAGTCGACCGACCCAACGCGCTCGCCGACTGGCGCGCCGATCCGCAGGGCTTCGCGCCGCCGGGTGGCGAGCCCCACTTCGAATTGCGCCGGCGCTCGGCCGCTGTATTGACCGACATTGCCGCCTCCAATCTGCGTACGGTGGTGGTCGGCCACGGCGTGAGCGGCGCCGTGCTGCGCGGCCTCAACCTCGGCCTCGATGCGCGGGCCATGTTCGTGCTGGAGAAGCCGCAGGACGCTTTCTTCCGTCTGCTCGAAGGCCGCGAGGAGCGGATCGACTCGCTGTTCGACTAAGGCTCGGCACTTGCCGTGCCGCAAGCCTTAACCTCTGGCGAGCCGCGCGGTGCGACCGCAGCCGCCGGCCTCGATCACGGTGAGCATGCCGCCCTGGCTGCTGACGTTCAGCTTGCCGCCGCGCCGGTCGGTGCCCTTCACCGAGGCAACCGCCATCAGCGAGAACGAGCCAGGCTTGGCCAGCCCATGTATCTGCCACAAGCCGGGCGTCGGCGGCGGCGGCGCCGTCTTCCTGAGGTTGGGCACTGGACCATGCGCCGTGGCATCGGTCGCCGTGCCATCGACGATGCCTGACTCGATGAACAGTGTGTATTCGAGCGGCGCATTGCACGAGCCGCCGTCGCTCGTGCCCCGCCATTGGCCGTCGACGCTGGACGCGGGAGCGGGCGTCGGAGCCTGCGCAAAAGCGGAGGCTGCGGCCAGCACAAGCAGCACGGGCAGGAGTCTTTTCATCGTCTTCCGAACAGCCGCTCGATGTCGGCCAGCTTGAGTTCGACGTAGGTCGGGCGGCCATGATTGCACTGGCCGGAGTGCGGTGTCGCCTCCATCTGGCGCAGCAGCGCATTCATCTCCTCGACGGTGAGCCGCCGGCCGGCGCGCACCGAGGTGTGGCAGGCCAAGGTGCCACAGACTTCTTCCACCTTCTCCTTGAGCGACAGGTGATCGCCCATCTCGGCCAGCTCGTCGGCGAGATCGCGCACCAGCCCCTGGATGTCGGCCTCGCCCAGGAGTGCCGGCGTTTCGCGCACGACGACGGCGCCCAAGCCAAACGGCTCGAGCACCAGACCCATGTCGGCCAGTTCCGCGGCGCGTTGGGTCAGCCGGCGCGCGCCGTCCTCGCCCACCTCGACGACCTCGGGCAGCAGCAGCGCCTGGCGCTTCACGCCGTCGGCCTCGAGCTGGTGCTTGAGCTTCTCGTGCAACAGGCGCTCGTGGGCGGCGTGCTGGTCGACGATCACCACGCCCTGGTCGGTTTGCGCCACGATATAGGTCTCATGCAGCTGCGCCCGCGCTACGCCCAGCGGATAGTTGCCGTTGGCGAGTTCCCCCGTGGGCATCTCGACCCGCGCCGAAGGCCCGCCCAATGAATCGGAAAGGGGCGGCGCCATGAACTGCGCGGCGGCCTCGGCCAAGCCGCGCGGGAT
>PLYQ01000293.1:6697-13316 GCA_003153415.1 Rhodospirillales bacterium
GGAAATCCTGGTAGGCGCCGCGCACGGCACCGGCCAGCAGCTTGTCGCGCACCGGTCGGCCGTTCACGAACAAATACTGGTGCTGGCTGGTCGGCCGGTTGAGCGTCGGCAGGCCGGCGAAGCCCGTAAGCCGGAAACCCTCGCGGTTGGCGTCGATCGCAAGCGCGTTGTCGGCGAACTCGCGGCCCATGATGGCGGCTAGTCGCTCGAGCCGCGCCGCGTCGGCCTTCTTGAGCAGCGACGGGTTGGCCGCCGGCAGGTCGATCAAGGTGCGTTCCTCGCTTTCCAGCCGGAAGGCGATCTCGGGATGGGCCATGGCGAGCCGGCGCAGGGCGTCGGCGACCTGGCCCGACTCGGTGCGCGGCTCCTTCAGGAACTTGAGCCGCGCCGGCGTGGCAAAGAAGAGCTCGCGCACCTCGACCCGCGTGCCGGGGGGATGGGCGGCGGGCTTGGGCTCGCCGCGCGCCCCACCGTCGATCTCCAGACTCCAGGCCGTGTCGGCGTTGGCGGGCTTAGACGTAATGGTGAAGCGGCTGACCGAGGCGATCGAGGGCAGCGCCTCGCCGCGGAANNCCTCGCCGCGAAAGCCGAGGGTGCGGATATGGGCGAGATCGTCATCGGGCAGCTTCGACGTACAGTGCCGCTCGACCGCGAGCTGCAATTCGTCGGCCGTCATGCCGACGCCGTCGTCGACCACAGAGATAAAGGTGCGGCCACCCTCCTTCAGGGTGACGGCGATGCGATGGGCGCCGGCATCGATGGCGTTTTCCACCAGCTCCTTGACCGCACTGGCCGGCCGCTCGACCACTTCGCCCGCGGCGATGCGGTTGACCAGCGTGGTCGGCAGTCGGCGAAGGGTGCGGGGTGCGCTCATCCGGCGCGGAGTTTACGTCCGTCGCCTTGCGGAAAGATACTGCCGGGCAAGAACCTTGGCATCCTCGACGGCGGGCTGATCGAAGGCATCGATGCCCCAAAACTCGGCGGCGAAGATGGTTTCCAGGATATAGTGCATCATCAGCGCACCCAGCACCTTTTCATCCAGTGTGGCGATGCGGATGATCCTGGTCGGCCGGCCGTTCTTGACCAGCGTGGCCGCCGTCGCGTCGGCCTCGGCCAGCAACAGGTCACCCATTGTCTGGTTGGCGAGGTAGTCGAGTGCCTTGTCGCCCGCCAGCACCGCCGGGGTAAGTCGCGTGCCCTGGCCTGCCGTATCCTGGATCAGGATCGTGAACAGCTTGTCCGCCGGGCCGCCCAGATAGAGCTGAACCTGGCTGTGCTGGTCGACCGTGCCCAGCGCCACCGCCGGCGTCGTGCCGTTGCCCTCTTTGCCCAGGCTCTCGGCCCAGATCTGGCGGTACCAGAAGGCGAAGGTGTTCAGCCGGTCGAGGTAGGGCATCAACACCGTGATGTTGAGGCCGCGCTCCTTGGCAAGTCCGACCGACAGCGCCGCACCGATCGCGGGCGCAAGGTTCGTCGGATCATTGGCCGCCAGGGCGGGATCGAGCACGGACGCCGCGCCCTCGCGAACGGCGGCACAGTCGAGGCCTGCGATCATCGCCGGCAGCATGCCGACCAGTGACAGCGCCGAATAGCGGCCGCCGATCTTGGGATCGTGATCGAGAATGGTGCAGCCGAGCCTGGTCGCCAGCCGCCGCAGCGGATTGTCGGTCGCCTCGGTGATGGCGATGACGTGAGGGCCGACGCCGGCCTTCCCAAGCCTCGGTTCCATCCCTTCAAGAACCGCGAAAAGCTGGACGAGCGTTTCTGGCGTGCCGCCGGACTTTGAAATGGCGATGAAGCCCGTGCGATCGAGGGGCAGGCGCCCGAGCAGTTCGGCGTAGGTCGCAGGATCGACATTGTCCATGAACCAGAGTTTGGGCCGGCCCTTGATGGGGCCGAATCCCTGGTCTTTCAGCGCCACCAGAGCCTTGCCGCTGAGACTGGAGCCGCCCATGCCCATGACGACGACATGCTCGAACTTGGCGAAACGCTCGGCATGGGGCCTGAGCGCCGCGAGATCGTCGCGCCGGGCCGGCAGACTGAGCAGCGGCAAGGTGCCGTCGGCATGCCAAGCGCGCAACTTGTCCAGGGTAGGCGCGAGGCGGCCGAGTTCACGTTCGAGTACGGCGTGCGGCAGGCCGTACTTGCCGACCTTGTCGTCGAGCGCGTCGTCGATGACCTGGGTGTAGTGCATCAGCGCGATCTTCAGTTTTCCGCGGTAAGGCCGACCGGCTTGCCGACGACGATTGTGGTGAGCGCCTCGTCGCGCAGCAGGCGGCGGGTGACCCGGCGCACGTCGTCGAGCTTGACCGCGCCGATCAGCGCGGCGCGCTTGTCGAGATAGTCGCGCGGCAGACCGTCGACCTGCAGGGACAGCAGGAGGTTTGCGATCGAGCCCGACGAGTCGAGCGACAGCGCCAGCGCACCGCTGAGATAGGTCTTGGCGTCGGCAAGCTCCTGCTCGTTCACGCCCTTGCCGCGCAGCCGCACCAGCTCGCCGCGGATCAGCCGGACCGCCTCGGCGACGCGCTCGTTGGCGCTGCCGGTCGAGATCACCAGGAGCGAGGCCTTGCGATAGGTGCGGAGCCCGCTGCCGATGCTGTAGGCCAGCCCGCGCTTTTCCCGCACTTCGGTGAACAGCCGCGACTGCGTGCCGCCGCCCAGTATGTGGTTCATCACCAGGGCGGCGTACCAGTCGGGATCGTCGCGGGCGATGCCGGGCAGGGTCATCTGCACCGAGCTCTGCGGCACGGCGCGCTCGACGATGATGGTGCGTGGCTTGGCGGTCGGTGCCCACTCGGGCGGCAATGGCTTCAGCTCGCCCACCGGCAGGCTGCCGAAGGTCCGATCGAGCTGGCGCGCCAGTTCGGCGGCATCGATGTCGCCGACCGCCGCCACGACCAGCCCGCTGCGGGTCAGCAGCTGGGCAGCGCGGCGCTTGAGGTCGTCGGGCGTCAGCGTCTTGAGGCTTTCGCGTACGCCCTCCGAATTGGCGGCATAGGGATGGCCTGAGAACACGGTCGCCATCATGGTGCGCGCCGCGACCGTCGAGGGCCGCTGGCTTGCCTGGTTGAGGTTGGCGATGAACTGGGCGCTACGCTGCTCGACCATCTCGAGATCGAAGCGCGGCTTGGTAAGCGCCAACGCCAGAAGATCGAAGCCTTCCTGGCGGGTGGCCGACAGAACGCGCAACGAGCCACTCAGCCTATCAAGCGAGGCGCTAAAGCCGAGCGAGGCCGCGGCATCCTGCTGGCGCTGGCGGAAGGCCTGCGACGGGAAGGGACCCGCGCCATCGGTCAGCATGGCCGCCGCCAGGCTGGTGATACCCTTCTGGTCGTCCGCATCCGACGCGCTGCCGCCCGGGAAGGAGAAGGACAGCGCCACGACCGGGGTACTCTTGTCCTCTACCAGCCAGGCCTTGATGCCGAGCGGCGTGGTAATTTCCTTGATCTCGACCGCGCTGGCGCCCGATGCGGGCAGCCAGACGATCAGTCCGAGCAGGGCAGCCACGATGGCGCGCGTCATATTCATCGACTGTCTTCCGCCGGCGTCAGCAGCGAGGTCACCGCGCCCTCGTCGCGCCAGACATGGCGGGCGGCGGCCAGGACATCGGCCGGCGTCACGGCGGCGATGCGCTCGGGCCAGGCGTCGATGTCGGCCACGGTGCCGCCGGTGCTGAGCGCAGCACCATAGAGACGCGGGCCGCTCGCCAGCGAATCCTGGGAGTAGATCGCCGCGGCAAGAAGCTGGTTCTGCGCCCGCTCGACTTCTTCGGCCGTGACGCCGCCATCGAGCAACTTCTTCATCTCGTCGGCAACGGCGCTCTCGATCTCCGTCACCGTCCGCTGCTGCGCAGGATGCACGCCCAAGCCGAAGCTGGTGAGGCCGAGGCTCGCCGGGCTGTAGTCGGCCGAAGCCGACAGGGCGAGCTTGCTGTCGACAACCATCGCCCGCCACAGCCGGCTGGTCTCGCTGCCGCCGAACAGGCGGGCGAGGACCTGCAAAGCGTAGGCGTGCCGGGTCTCGCCGACGCGACGCGACGGCGCCAGATAATCGCGCGACCAGCCCACCTCGACGACCCGTGCATCGGCGCGGATCACGCGCTGCGGCAGCCCCGCCCCGCCTTCGGCCAGCCGCCGGCGCGGCGCGATAGGGCGGTTCGGGATGGGCCCGTAATGTCGTTCGGCGAGCTTGCGCACGGCCTCGGCTGTGGTGTCGCCGGCCACGATCAGGATGGCGTTGTTGGGGGTGTAATGCTTGCGATAAAACGCCGTCAGCTCGTTGACGCCGAGCTTCTTGACGTCGTCGGCATAGCCCACGACCGGCATGGCATAGGGCTTGTGCCGGCCGAACAACTGCTCGCGCACCGCCTCGTCGAGCAGCGACGCCGGCACGTTGTCGGTGCGCATGCGGCGTTCTTCGAGAACGACCAGCCGCTCGGGGATCAACTCCTTCTCGACGATGCGCAGGTTGGTCATGCGATCGGCTTCCAGGCGCATCACCAGCTCGAGTCGGTCGGGCGCGATGGTCTGGTGGTAGCCGGTGATGTCGAAGTCGGTGAAGGCGTTGTCGCGCCCGCCATTGCGCGAGACGATGCGCGAGAACTCGGAAGGAGCGACGGTGGCCGTGCCCTGGAACATCATGTGTTCGAGAAAATGCGCGACACCGGTCTGGCCAAACACCTCGTCGGCGCTGCCGACCTTGTAGACCAGAACCTGGGTGACGATCGGCCCGCGGCGCGACGGCAGGACGATGACCTGCAGTCCGTTGGCCAGGAAAAAACTCTCGGACGGGCGCCGTCCGACGGCAAGCAGCGTGGCGCGTGCAGAACCCGGGCCGGCGAGCGCCGCGCCCGTCATGAGGCCGCCGACTAGAGCGCGGCGGCTCAGCATCGTTGCGGGCTCAGAAGATGCCTTCGAGGATGCCGCGCTTGCGCCGCATGATGGTCGGCGTCGGCGCCGTCGTGGGCTGGCCAGCGGCTTGGGCGTCGCGCAAGCGCTGCTGTTCCTTGGCCGGGTCGATGATGGTGCCGGGCGGCGGCGTGTCCTGCCAGAAGATCAGGCTGTCGATGAAAGTCTTGTTGCTGTCGGCCAGCACGCGGGTGTCGGTGTTGACCCGGCTGCGGATGTTGGGATCGATGCCGCCTTGGCTCGCCTTTGCGACCAACGCCGTTTCGGAGGGCGCGGCCCCGCCCGCCGGCGCCGGCGCACCGGGCCCGCGCTGCTGGACGCGGCCGGCCATGACGGGCGACAGCGCCTCCTTGGCCTGGTCGGACGGCGTCGTTTCCTGCGGCCGCGGCTCGCCCGGCCGCGGCGGGCGCAGCTCGGCGTTGGGCGGCATGGTGAGCGGGGAATGCGAGACGATCTTGAATTCGTCGGGCGAGACCTTCTTGGCGCCGCCGAGGTTTTCGAAGGCGCTGCAGCCACCCAATCCGAGGGCGCCGAGGGCGATCAAGGTCGCCGGAATGAAAATAATCCGTCTCATCGTCCGTCCTTCGGGGGTCGGTTCTGTCCGCCGATCATGGCCGTATCAGGGCGCACGCTGTCTATCGCCGATCAGGGAATCGATGAGCATCAGTCCAACTCCCACCACGATCGCCGAATCGGCGACGTTGAACGCCGGCCAGTGCCATTGATGCACGTGGAAATCGGCAAAATCGAACACCGCTCCCCAGCGCGCGCGGTCGATAACATTGCCGATAGCGCCCCCCATGACAAGGCCAATGCCCCATCCGGTGAGGGCCCGGTCGGTTCGTCGCAGCCACACGAACAGCCCGATGCATACCGCCACCGCAACCGCCGACAGGACCCACGACGGCAGGGCGCGATCGCCACCCAGCAGGCCGAAGCTCACGCCGCGGTTCCACACGATCACCAGACGGAAAAAGTCGTCGAATACCGTCACCACGGCGCCCACTTTCGTGAGGTAGCGCAGCAACCACTCCTTGGAGAGCTGGTCGACGACCAGGGTTGCTGCGATCAGGACCATCGCCTGGCGATCGATCGATCTCATGATTTTTCCACAGCCTGCTCACAGCGTTTGCACACCAGCGGATGACGGGCCGACTTGCCGACCTCCTCCAGCACCTGCCAGCAGCGCGCGCATTTTTCGCCCGGGGCCAGGGTCGGGACCACAGCCACGCCCGTCACGTCGGGCAGCGTAAAGGCGCCGGCCGGTCCCTCGCCCGCGACCAGATCGCCGCCCGAGGTGATGCAGATCTCGGCAAGGTCGAGGCCCTTCATTGCCGCGAGATAGTCCGTCGCGGCATGGACGTGGGGCGCTGCCTGCAGGCTCGAGCCCATGCGCTTTTCGGCCCGCTCGAGTTCGAGCGCGCCGGTGACGACGCGGCGCACGGCGCGGACCGTCTGCCATTTCTCACCGAGCGCCGCATCGAGCCAACCCGCCGGGACGGTCGGGTAAAGGCGAAGATGCACGCTCTCGGCCGCGCCGTCCGGCATATCCTTCGGCCGCGCCAGCCACGCCTCCTCGGCGGTGAAGCAGGTGATGGGGGCGAGCCACGCCGTCAGGAACGAGAAGACTTCGGCCATGACCGTGCGCGCCGCCCGCCGACGCAGCGCCGCCGGCGCGTCGCAATAGATCGAGTCCTTGCGGATGTCGA
>PLYQ01000249.1 GCA_003153415.1 Rhodospirillales bacterium
GCTCGGCATCGGGCGCAAGTTCCAGAAGCCCACGGTGTTCGAGAACCACACGGTGCGCGACAATCTCCTGTTGGCACTGGCTGGTCAGCGCAGCTGGTATCGGCTGCTGCTGGCCAGCCCGACCAAGGCCGAGAACAATCGGTTGGAAGAAATCCTCTCCACCATCCGCATGGGCCCGCAGCAGCACATGCTGGGCGCCCGGCTGAGCCATGGCCAGAAGCAGTGGCTGGAGATCGGCATGCTGCTGGCCCAGGACCCCAAGCTCCTGCTGGTCGACGAGCCGGCGGCGGGCATGACTGACATCGAGACCGAGACCACCGCGCAGGTACTGAAGGAGATCAACCGCACCCATTCCGTCGTGGTGGTCGAGCACGACATGAGCTTCGTACGGGCGCTCGGCGTCAAGGTGACGGTGCTGCACGAGGGTTCGATGCTGGCCGAAGGTTCGCTTGACCAGGTGAGCGCTGACCAGCGCGTCGTCGAAGTATATCTGGGGCGTTGAGAGATGCTCTCGGTCAAGAACGTCGATCTCTTCTATGGCGCCGCCCATGCCGTGCGTTCGGTCTCGCTGTCGGCGGCGATCGGCAAGGTGACATGCCTGCTGGGCCGCAACGGCGTCGGCAAAACCAGCCTGTTGCGTGCCATTGTCGGCCTGCAGCCGATCGCTTCGGGCTCGATCACCTTCGACGGCACCGAGGTCTCGAAGATGCCGCCCTTCGAGCGGGCGCGGCGCGGCGTGTCGCTGGTGCCGCAGGGCCGCGAGATCTTCCCGTTGCTGACGGTGAAGGAGAACCTCGAGACCGGCTTCGCGCCGCTCAAGCGCGACAAGCGCTCCATCCCCGACGAGGTGTTCGAGCTCTTTCCGGTACTGCAGTCGATGCTGCGGCGCCGCGGCGGTGATCTATCGGGTGGTCAGCAGCAGCAGCTCGCGATCGGCCGGGCGCTCACCATGCGGCCCAAGCTCCTGGTGCTCGACGAACCGACCGAAGGCATCCAGCCCTCGGTGATCAAGGACATCGGCCGCGCCATCGTCTACCTGCGCCAGCGCGGCGACATGGCAATTCTGCTGGTCGAACAGTATCTCGATTTTGCCCATGAACTGGCCGACGATTTCGCGGTCATGGACCGCGGCGAAATCGTCATGTCGGGCACGCGCGAGAATTTCGACGCCGAAGCGGTGCGCGGTCACATGACTGTCTGAGTGGATTTCAGCGGCGATCTGGCCGAGAGCCGCGCGTTCGCCGGCGGGCCGCGCCTCCAATGAGGCGGGGCCCGCCGGCGAACGACCAGCTCGGGAGAAAGCTTTCCCGTCAGGACGATCTATTTTCCATGCCAGCCTTGGTCGGCATCGCGGGTATGCGCCCAGTCGTGGTATTCAGAGCCCTTCGAGTTCCTGTAAGTCTCGCGGTGCTCCGGCTGCTGCCAGGTGTTCCATTGGTGACTTTGGTTCCAGTAACCGTCGTTGTAGCCGTAGGCGACGGTGCCAGGATTGAAGGTTACTGAGATGTCGGCGGCACTGGCGGTGCTGACGGTCATCACTGTTGCGCCGGCAAGCGCGAGGGCGATTGCCGCGGCTTTCAAGACATTCTTCACGGGGAAGTCCTTTCACGGGGCTGTGGAAGTCCTTGACGAGCAGGTACGACAAAAAGTCAGGACCCTCGCCCCTGCATAGGGAACATGTCGACAGAGGTTGTGTTCCCTCCAACCTCCAGGCGTCGCGGCTCCGTTCCGGATGACGAAGCCGAGCATGGCGGAACGGTAGGCCTGGGCCGTCCTGCCGGTCTATGGTCCCGGTATTCGGGGCCATCCCGCCGGGGAGTAAGACCTTTGCAAAGACCGATGCTGTTCACGCCGCTCAAGCTGCGCGGCGTTACTGCGCCCAACCGCTCCGTCGTCTCGCCCATGGTGCAGTACCGTGCCACCGATGGCCAGGTGAACGACTACCACCTCGTCCATCTCGGCAAGTTTGCACTCGGCAAGTTCGGCATCGTCTTCACCGAGAACTGTGCCGTCGAACCGCGCGGCCGCGTGACGCAAGGCGATCTCGGGATGTGGGATGACGGCCAGATCGAGGGCCACAAGCGGCTGGTGCGGTTCCTCAAGCAGGAGGGAGCGCTTGCCGGCACGCAGATCACCCATTCCGGCCGCAAGGGCTCGACGCCGCGCTCGTTCGACAAGCCGGGCCAGCTCGGGCCGGAAGGCGCGGGTTGGCAAAGGTGGCAGGTGGTCGGGCCTTCCGAGCTGGCGGCGGGCGAGGGCTACGCGACGCCCAAGCAGCTCGGCACCGACGAAATCGAGGGGCTGGTGAAGAAGTTCGGCGAGGCGGCACGTCGTGCCGACGCGGCGGGCTACGACGTGATCGAGATCCACGGCGCACACGGCTATCTGCTGGCGCAGTTCCTGTCGCGCGTCAGCAACACGCGCAACGACCAATATGGCGGCGACCGCGCCGGCCGCATGCGCTTCCCGCTCGCCGCCGCGCGCGCGGTGCGCGAGGGCTGGCCGGCGCACAAGCCGATGTTCATCCGCGTCTCGACGGTCGACGGTGCGGGCGGCTGGGAGGTCGAGGATACGGTGGCCTTCGCCAAGGAACTGAAGGCGATGGGCGTCGATGTGATCGACTGTTCTTCCGGCGGCTTGACCGGGCTCTCGACCGCCCTGCCGGTCAAGCGCTCGCTGGGCTTCCAGGTGCCGTTCTCGGCGGCGGTGAAGCGACAGGCCGGCATCGCGACCATGACTGTCGGCCTGATTCTCGACGGACCGCAGGCCGAGGCCATCCTGCAGGCGGGCGACGCCGACCTGATCGCGATCGGCCGCCAGGCGCTCTACGACCCGTTCTGGGCACTGCATGCGGCGCAGGAGCTGGGCTGCGACACGAGCTTCGACCTGTGGAATCCGGAATACGGCTGGTGGCTCGACAAGCGTAAGAACAATCTGCCTGATCGAAAAAAAGCATAAGACACGGAAACGCACATGACTGGCATTCTTGCCGGCCTTCGCATCGTCGAGGGCTCGGCCTTCATTGCCGCGCCTTTGGGCGGCATGACCTTGGCGCAACTCGGTGCGGACGTGATCCGCTTCGACGATATCGGCGGCGGCCTCGACAACGACCGCTGGCCGATCACCAAGGACGGCCGNNGCAGCCCGCGGGGCCGCGAGCTGCTCACGGCCCTGATCACCGCGCCGGGCGAAGGCGCCGGTATCTTCACCACCAACATGCCGGCGCGCGGCTGGCTTGCCTACGAGGAGCTGGCGAAGAAGCGCGCCGACCTGATCGCGCTCAACATCGTGGGCGCACGTGATGGCTCGGCGCACGTCGACTATACGGTGAACGCCATCACTGGCTTTCCGCTGGTGACGGGTCCGGTCGGCCACGACGGCCCGGTGAATGCCGTGGCGCCGCCGTGGGATCTCGCGACGGCCTATGCCGGCGCCATGGCGATTTTGGCCGCCGAGCGGCATCGCCGCCTGACCGGCCAGGGCCAGAGGATCGTGCTGCCGCTGCAGGACATGGCGCTCGCCGCCACCTCGGCGCTGGGCTACATCGGCGAAGCCGCGGTCAACGACGTCGACCGGCCGCGCTTCGGCAACGAGATCTTCGGCACCTTCGGCCGCGATTTCAAAACCAGTGACGGCCGCTACGTCATGATCTGCATCTTCTCCGATCGCCACGTCGATGCCCTGGCCGCGGCCGGCGGCTTCGCCTCAGCATTCGCCGCCATCGAGAAGAAGACCGGCGTCGACCTCAAGAGCGACGCCGGCCGCTGGAACGCCCGGGCCGAGCTTTGCGCCGTGATCGAGCCGTGGGTCGCGGCACACACCGCCGCGGACGTGGGGGCGGCACTCAAGAAGGCCGGCGCGCTGTGGGCGCCCTACCAGACCTTCCGCGAGCTGCTTCAGGACAAGGATGCGCTGATCGACAATCCGCTGTTCACCGTGCTCGACCAGCCCGGCATCGGCCGCTATCCCGTGGCCGCCACGCCACTGCAGTTCGGCGCGGTGAAGCGCGAGCCGCCCAAGCTGGCGCCGGTGCTCGGCCAGCACACCGACGAGATCCTGTCGGGTATCCTGGGCCTGCCGGCCCACGAGATCGGCAAGCTGCACGACGACAAGGTGATCGGTGGCCCTAGATAGGGTTCTCATCGCGGGCGGCGGCATCGGCGGCTTGGCCGCAGCGCTGGCGCTGGCGCAAAAGAACATTGCCTCGCTGGTGCTGGAGAAGTCGGCGCAACTGGGCGAGATCGGCGCCGGCATCCAGCTCGGGCCCAACGCCTTCCACTGTTTCGATCGGCTGGGCGTCGGCGAGACGGCGCGGGCGATGGCGGTTTATATCGACCAGCTCCGCCTGATGGATTCGCTGGCCGATGGCGAGATCACCCATATCGACCTCGGCGAAGAATTCCGCGCCCGCTACAAGAACCCCTACGCCGTGGTCCATCGCGGCGACCTGCACGGCGTGCTGCTNNCAGCGGCGAGACGGTGACGGGCGCGGCGCTGATCGGCGCCGATGGCCTGTGGTCGAACGTGCGCAGCCAGGTGGTGGGCGACGGCAACCCGAGGGTCTCGGGCCATACCACCTACCGCTCGGTGATCCCGCTCGAGCGCATGCCCGAGGACCTGCGCTGGAACGCCGCCACTTTGTGGGCCGGGCCCAAGTGCCACATCGTCCACTACCCGCTGTCGGGCTGGAAGGTGTTCAACCT
>PLYQ01000003.1 GCA_003153415.1 Rhodospirillales bacterium
ACGCCCATGACGTTGTAGTGCGGGATGACGCGCTCGGCGCCGTAGTAGGTCAGCGTGAGCAGGCTGCCGCCATTCTTCATCAGCGGCACCGCACGCTGCGCCACTGACGTGAACGAGTAGCAGCTCACGTTCAGGGTGAGCGCAAAATTGTCCGGCGTGGTGTCGAGATAACGGCCCTTGAGCTGGTCCTTGTTGGAGAAGGCGATGGCGTGGACCAGGAAATCGAGCTCGCCCCACTCCTTCTCGACCGCGGCGAAGGTGGCGTCGATGCTGGCTGCATCGGTGACGTCGCAGGGGTAGACCATCTTCTCACAGCCGATCGACTTGGCGAGCGGCCTGACGCGCTTCTCCAGCGCCTCGCCCTGGAAGGTGAAGGCGAGCTTGGCGCCATGCTCGTGGCAGACCTTGGAGATTGCCCAGGCGATCGACCGTTCATTGGCAACGCCCATGACCAGGCCCTTTTTGCCGGCCATTAATTGCGCGGGAGGAGACATGCATTGTTCTTAGCGGGGCCGCGCGCTGGGGACAAGATGCCGGTGGTGGACGGGTTTGGTGGCCCTGCATATTGTGGGTCATGATCCGCGAGAAAGCCGACCCCCTGGCCCTGTTCGCCGACTGGTACGCCGAAGCCGAAAAGGGTGAGCCCAACGAGCCGTCGGCCATGACCCTGGCCACGGTGGGCCCCGATGGCACCCCGTCGGCGCGCATGGTGCTGCTGAAGGGCTATGACGCCGCGGGCTTCGTCTTCTACACCAACGTCGAGAGCCGCAAGGGCCGGCATCTGCTGGCTCATCCCAAGGCGGCGCTGCTGTTCCACTGGAAATCGCTGCGCCGGCAGATCCGCCTCGAAGGGCCGGTATCGACGACCACGTCGGATGAAGCCGACGCCTATTTCGCCACGCGTGCGCGGGGCAGCCAGATCGGTGCCTGGGCCTCCGATCAGTCGCGCCCGCTGGAGAGCCGGTTTGCCCTCGAGAAGCGGGTGGCGGAATTCACTGCCCGGCACGTCATCGGCACCGTACCACGGCCGGCGCACTGGTCGGGTTTTCGCCTGCAGCCGGTCCTGATCGAATTCTGGCAGGACGGCGCCTTCCGCCTGCACGACCGGCTGGAATATCGCCGCAGTGCGCCCGGCGAGCCGTGGGCGACGCGAACGCTTTACCCCTGAGCCGATGATGACAGCCGACGTTCAGCGCCTGATGCGGATCGCCACCATAGCGTCGATGACGGTGGCGGTGACGTTGATCGGCGCCAAGACGCTGGCCTGGTTGATGACCGAATCGGTCAGCATGCTGTCGTCGCTGGTCGACTCCTCGCTCGATTTTGTCGCCTCCCTGGTCACCTTCCTCGCGGTGCGCCAGGCGCTGACGCCGGCCGATGCCGATCACCGGTTCGGTCACGGCAAGGCCGAGGCCCTGGCCGGGCTCACTCAAGCGGGCTTCATCGCGGCCTCGGGCGGCGGGCTGCTGCTGACGGTCGGTGACCGGCTGTTTCATCCGCATCAAGTGCAGCGTGAGATGGTGGGTTTGGTCATCAGCGCGTTCGCCATCGCCATCACGCTCGGCCTCGTGGAGTTCCAGAACTACGTCGTTCGACGCTCCGGCTCGATCGCCATCGGCGCCGACAAGGCACACTACGTGACCGACATCGTGACCAATCTGGCGGTGGGCGCCGCCCTGTTCCTGTCGGGACGGTTCGACCAGCCGTTGATCGATGTCGGTGTCGCGGCCCTGGTGGCGCTCTACGTGATGCATGGTGCGTGGGGCGTCGGACGCGCTTCGCTCGACGTGCTGATGGACCACGAGCTGCCCGAGGCCGACCGCCAGCGCATCCTCGATATCGTCCACACACACTCCGTCGTGCGCAGTGTGCACGAGTTGCGTACCCGGTCGTCCGGGCTCACCAAATTCATCCAGCTTCACGTCGTGCTGGAGCCGACCATGTCGCTCGGCCGCGCCCACGTCATCGGCGATACCATCGAGGCGGCGATCCAGGACGCCTTCCCGCAGGCCGAGATCATCCTGCACATCGACCCGTGGAACGACGCCGAACCGCGCCGGCCCGCCGACTGACGCGATGGCAGATCGTCCTTCGTTCGTCGTGCAGGACCAGACGGAGGTCGTCGAGTTCCTGAGCGCCCGCCTGGCGCCGGCGCGCCGCATCGACACGCACGGCGCCGTGGTCTTCCTCTCCGGCGATCGCGCCTACAAGCTCAAGCGCGCGGTGAAGTTCCCCTACATGGACTTCTCGACGGTCGAACGTCGGGCGGCGATGTGCGCCGCCGAGATCGCGATCAACGGCCGATTGGCGCCGGAGATCTACCTCGGCGTCGCGGCCGTCCGGCGCGGGTCCGACGGCAAGCTGGCGCTCGGAGAGGTTGGCGAGCCGTGCACTGACGCGCTCGACTGGCTGGTCGTCATGCGCCGCTTCGACGAGGACGGCCTGTTCGACCGCATGGCGGCGCGCGGTGCGCTGACTCCGGAGATGATGGCTGCGCTCGGCGCCCGGGTCGCTGCCTACCACGACGGCCTGAAGCCGGTTGTCGGCTTCTCCGGACCCGACGACTACCGGCAGTCGGTTGCCGCTGACGTGCGCCAGCTCCGCGAGCAGGGCGAGCGGCTCGATCCCGCTGTCAACGAGGCGCTGGCCGTGGCCTTGCCGGCGGCGCTGGAGCCCTTCGTCGACCTGGTCGCACGCCGGTCGGCGGCCGGCGCGGTGCGGCGATGCCATGGCGACCTGCACCTGCGCAACATCGTGCTGATCGACGGCAAGCCGGTACCGTTCGACGCCATCGAATTTTCCGAGCGGATGGCCAGCATCGACGTGCTCTACGACCTTGCCTTCGCGCTGATGGATCTCTGCGAGCGCCGGCTCGGCGCGCTCGCCAACCGGCTATTGAACGAGTGGCTGTGGCGCATCGCCGAGCTGCCCTCCGCCCCGCACGACGCGGCATTGGCGCTGTTGCCGCACTTCCTGTCGCGCCGCGCCGCCGTGCGTGCTTTCGTCGATGCGTCAAGCGCGGCGCTCGGCGGCAAGGACAGCGGGACCGCCCGTGCTTACCAGCGCATGGCGCTCGAATTTCTGCAGCCCTCGCCGCCGGTCCTCAAGGCGATCGGCGGTCTGTCGGGCAGCGGCAAGACCACCCGGGCGCTGAAACTCGCCCCGCAGATCGGCCGCGCGCCGGGCGCCGTGATCGTGCGCAGCGACGTCGAACGCAAGCGCCTGGCCGGCGTGGCGCTGGAGGAGCGCCTGCCGGCCGGCAGCTACACCCCCGAAGCATCGGCCAGGAACTATGCCGCGATCCTCGCCCGCGCCGAGCGGGTGCTGCGGGCCGGCCACAGCGTCGTGCTGGACGCCGTTTTCGCCCGCCAGGACGAGCGCCAGGCGGCCGAAGCGCTGGGCCGCCGGGTCGGCGTGCCGTTCGAGGGGATATGGCTGGATGTGCCCAAGGACGTGGCCCAGGCCCGCGTGGCGGGCCGCCAGGGGGATGCCTCGGATGCCACCCCAGCCGTGGTCGAGCGCCAGTTCGGCTACGACCTCGGGCGGATCGACTGGCGCCGCAGCACGTAATTTTATTGCTCAAATTGTTCCAAATCGTCCCAGGCCGTCCCACCCTCCTGGGACGGCTCCGATATCGATAAAACTGGCCTTTAGGCCAATCGTCCCACTTTGGGACGCCTAGGACGGGCGGCCCTAGGCCCGCTTCTTGGCGGCCGCACTGCGCGGCAGGTGGCGGGCGAGGTGCTGGCCGGTGTAGCTCTCGGCCACCTTCGCGATCTCCTCGGGCGAGCCCTCGGCGATCAGCCGGCCGCCGCCGGTGCCGCCGTCGGGGCCAAGATCGAGGACCCAGTCGGCGGTCTTGATGACTTCGAGATTGTGCTCGATCACCAGGACGGTGTTGCCGGTCTCGACGAGGCGATGGAGGACCTCGAGGAGCTTGCGCACATCCTCGAAATGCAAGCCGGTGGTCGGCTCGTCGAG
>PLYQ01000322.1 GCA_003153415.1 Rhodospirillales bacterium
TGCAGACATCCTCGGTGACGCCGGGGTAGACAGTCGATTCGTAGACCACGATGTCGCCCTTCTTCAACGCCGCGCCGATCGTGGCCGAAGCGGAGCGCAGCGGTGCGAGGTCGGGCGTCTTACTGGCGTCGATTGGCGTGGGGACAGTGACGATATGGAAGTCGGCGGAGTGCAGGTCTTTTGGGTTCGAGCTGAATTTAAGGCCGGGCGCGCGAAGGGCTACGGCCTCGACCTCGCCCGTGCGGTCATGGCCCTTCGACAGCTCGGCGATGCGACGGGCGTCGATATCGAAGGCGACGATGACATTGCCCTTCAAGGCGAAGGTGGTGGCAACGGGCAGGCCGACATAACCCAGGCCGATGACGGAAATTCGCCGGTTCATTGGAGCTTTCCTGTCGTCATTGGTTCGCCGGGCTGGTTATGGGCTGTTGTCTCGCCAGTAAGCTACAGGACTTGATCTTGCGCCCTACTGCAACTTGTCTGTAGATTGAATTCCTACATCTAGTGAGGAATCAGTGCCGTCGCAGCAAAAAGTCACGATGCGGCCACCGCGCGTCGTGGTGTCCGGGTGCGGCTACTGGGGCGCCAATCTGGTGCGCAATTTCAGTGCCCTGGGGGGATTGGCGGGTGTCGTCGACCCGCGTCCGGACGTTGCGGCGTCGTTTTCGGCCAAGCATTCCGTGCCGGCGCTCGACTGGACGAAGGCCCTGGCTGATCCGGCCGTCGATGCTGTAGCCATTGCCGCGCCTGCGGAATTACACGCCCGGCTCGTGCGTGAAGCCCTCGATGCCGGGAAGCACGTCTTCGTCGAAAAGCCGCTGGCGCTGCGGCACGCCGAGGGCAGCGGCCTGGTGGCTGAAGCGGAGCGGCGTGGTCTGCTGCTCATGGTCGGCCACCTGCTGCAGTATCATGCCGCCTTCATCAAGATGCGGGAGATGGTGCGAGCCGGCGAACTCGGCCGCCTGCGCTACATCTATTCCAACCGCCTGAACTTCGGCAAGGTGCGCCGCGAGGAGAACATCCTCTGGAGTTTCGCGCCGCACGACATCTCGATGATCCTGACGCTTGCCGGCGAGGCGCCGGAGAGCGTGCACACGGAAGGCTCCTTTCATCTGCATCCGGCGATCGCCGACACGACCTTGATGCACCTGCGCTTCGCCAGCGGCGTCGGCGCCCATGTCTATGTGTCGTGGCTCCATCCCTTCAAGGAACAGAAGCTCGTCGTCATCGGCGACAAAGCGATGGCCGTCTTCGATGACGGCCAGCCCTGGAGCGATAAGCTGACGATGTATTCCCATTCGATCGACTGGATCGATGGCCGACCGGAACCACGCAAGGCGGCTGGCCGCGCCGTCGCGCTCGAGGAATCGGAACCCCTGCGCGACGAGTGTTCCCACTTCCTGGAGTGCGTTGCCAACGCTTCTACACCGCGGACGGACGGACGGGAGGGCCTGTCGGTGCTGGCTGTACTCGAGGCGGGACAACGATCGCTCGAAAGCAAGCAAAGTGTCCCGCTTGCCGATATCGTGGCGCATGTCGGGGCGGCGACGGCGGCCCATTCGTCGGACCATTTCGTGCACCCGCTTGCTGCGGTCGACGACGGCTGCACGATCGGCAAGGGAACGCGGATCTGGCACTTCACACATGTGCTCAAGAATTCTCGGGTCGGCGAGAATTGTGTGATCGGCCAGAACGTCAGCATCGGGCCGGACGTGACGATCGGCGACCGCTGCAAGATCCAGAACAATGTCAGCATCTATCCAGGCGTCGCCCTGGAGGACGGCGTGTTCTGCGGCCCGTCGTGCGTGTTCACCAACGTCATGTTTCCGCGCGCCGAGGTCGCGCGCAAGAACGAGTTCCTGCCGACTTTGGTGAAACGCGGCGCCACCATCGGCGCCAATGCGACCATTGTTTGCGGCAGCACCTTGGGCGAATACAGTTTCATTGCTGCCGGTGCGGTCGTGACCAAGGATGTGCCGCCGTTTGCCCTGATGGCCGGTGTGCCGGCGCGTCGCATTGGTTGGGTCGGCCATTCCGGCGACAAGCTGGGCAAAGACCTCGTCTGCCCCCGGGAGGGGCGGCGCTACCATTTGGCCGGGCCGGAACGCCTGGAGGAGATCGCCACCAAGTGAGACACAAGTGACCCAGCCGATTGCCTTCATCGATCTGCAAGCCCAGCGCCGGCGCATCGCTAAGGAGATTGATGCCGCCATCGCGCGGGTGCTCGATCATGGCGCCTTCATCTCTGGACCGGACGTCGCTTCCTTCGCGGCGAAGCTGGCAGCCTTCTGCGGCGCGCGTTTTGCGATCAGCTGCGGCAATGGCACGGACGCCATCCAGCTCGCCCTGATGGCCAAGGGCATCGGGCCGGGCAACGCGGTCATCGTGCCGGATTTCACCTTCACCGCGACGGCCGAGGCGGTAGCGCTGGTCGGCGCCACGCCCGTCTTCGTCGACGTGCAAGCGGCCGACTTCAACATCGACCCGGTCCAGCTCGAGGGCGGCCTCAAGGCGGCCAAGGACAAGGGGCTGACGCCGCGCGCCGTGCTCGCGGTCGACCTATTCGGGCTCGCCGCCGACTATGATCCGCTCAATGCGTTTTGCGTCAGACATGGCTTGCTGCTGATCGCCGACGCCGCGCAAAGCTTCGGCGGAACTCTTCGGGGACGCAAAGTCGGCACCCTGGCACCGGTCACCACGACCAGCTTCTTTCCGGCCAAGCCGNNGCTACGGCGACGGCGGCGCGATCCTGACCGACGACGCGGAACTTGCTGCGACCCTGCGGTCGCTCCGCGTGCACGGGCAGGGGACCGACAAATACGACAATGTTCGCATCGGCGTGAACAGCCGGCTCGACACGCTGCAGGCCGCGATCCTGTCCTGCAAGCTCGACATCTTCGCCGACGAGATCGACAAGCGTCAGGTCGTGGCAGCGCGCTATGCCGATGCGCTCAGCAATCGCGTGATCACGCCGACGGTGCCGGCCGACGCGGTTTCGGTATGGGCGCAGTACACGCTTCGCATTCCCGGCGGCCGGCGCGACGAGGTGGCGGCGAAGCTGAAGGCGGCGGGCGTGCCGACCGCCGTCTACTATCGGACGCCGCTGCATCAGCAGTCCGCCTATCGCCATTTCCCGGGAGCAGGCGCCTTTGCAGTGTCCCAGCGTTTGTCGCAGGAGACGCTTAGCTTGCCGATGCATCCTTACCTTGACGAGGCGACCCAGAGTCGGATTATCGCCGCTTTGACGAGCGCGCTATAGCGACGAACGGCACATTGCGAGCGGCTGCGGCTTGCATCGACATCACGCCAGCTCGCGCCGTGCCGCTGGCTGGCTTTGGCGACCGGCATGCCCCATTTTCGGGAATCGACGCACCGCTTGAAGCGAATGCGGTGGCTTTTCGTTTCGACGACACGCGTTGCGCCGTTATCCTCACGCTCGACACGCTGTTCGCTGGACCGGCCTTGCACGCCGCGCTCACCGAGCACTTTGTCCGCTGCCATGGCCAGAGAGCCGACGATCTACTCGTGCTCGCGTCGCACACGCACTTTGCGCCCTCGATCGACGATACCAAGCCGGCGCTTGGGTGGGTCGATGCGGCCTATGCGGCGTTCGTTGTCGCGTCCTGCGAGGAAGTCATTGATCGTGTCGTCGCGAGTCCCGGTTGTCCCGCAATAGTCGAGCGCCGCCTCGGCGCGAGCGACGCCGCGATCAATCGGCGTCGACGATGGCCTCTACCCCATCTTGATAATCGCCGCCTTGTGGGTCCACAGGTCTGCATGGCGCCAAATCCCAACGGCCCGATCGACCCAACGATCGACGCATGGACCGCAACCGATGCCGCCGGCAAACCTGTGGCACTCCTGTGGCGCTATGCTTGTCATCCGACAGGGTTTGCACGGCCGCTCCATGTCAGCCCCGACTTCCCCGGCGTCGTGCGCACCCGCTTGCGTCAGCACTATGGCGTGACGATCCCGGTAATGTTCCTTCAGGGATTTGCCGGCGATATTCGTGCGCGCGTTCCCGAGAAGCGGTCGCTGCTGCGCCGGACATGGCATACGCTTCTCACTGGTCCCAGTTTCGATGGTTTCACGTTGGCCGAGTGGCGGGATTGGGCGGAGGCTCTTGCTGGCGACGTAGCGGCGGCGTTCGCAGGCCCGCCACTTCCTCCGGCGGCTGAACCACAGGCAGTGATCTCGCTTGGCTCAGCTTCTTGCACAGTACCGCTGTCAAGGCTGGTTAGTGGCGAAGCCGATGATCGTCCCGTCCGTTTCCAGCGCCTTCGTGTGGCTTCGATGATCGACATTGTTGCGGTCGCGGCTGAACCGTTGACGAGCCTCCGTGGGATGATCCCGTTCGCCGGCGCAACTCCGGTCGGTTACCTCGGCGACGCGTTCGGCTATTGGCCGACCGACCGGGATGCCCGCAACGGCGGCTACGAGGTCAACCACTTCCTTCCAGCTTTCGGCTTGCATGGCCGATTGCAGCCCTCCCTGGATGGCGTCTTCCGGGCTGCGATAGACAAGCTGAACCAACTCCACTGATCGGCTGAACAACATGAACGACAAGATGCGTTTCAGTCGTACTTTCAGTATAGGCGATCAGCGTATCTTCGCACGGATTTCTTCTGACTGGAACCCGATACACCTCGACGCTGCCTTCGCTCG
The DNA here is from genome assembly GCA_003153415.1 of Rhodospirillales bacterium. Taxonomy (GTDB): domain Bacteria; phylum Pseudomonadota; class Alphaproteobacteria; order Reyranellales; family Reyranellaceae; genus Reyranella. The sequence continues at coordinate 4,666 of PLYQ01000322.1, forward strand.
TCGAACCCAAGTCGGCACCCCGATCGTGCACGGCATTCATGTGCTGCTGTGGGCGATGGATTCCGTTGTCGCCCATGCACCCGGGATGAAGATTCAGAGCATCAAGGCGCGATTTCTTCAACCCGTCTTTATCGATGACATAGTGCACCTCAAGAGTCGTGAGCGAAGCGATGCGTCGATTCGCATCGACGTTTTTGTCGCCGACATTCCAGTGGCTACGGTGAGGCTGTCATCGAAGCCGGGCGCTCTATCTTTCCGTACCGCTCTGTCGATGACGGTTCAGCCGGAGCATCTGGAACGCCCACGTGACGAAACCTTTGAACAAATGGCAGGTCGGGCGGGCGTGGTCGCGATCGGCGCGGATCTCGGGGAGGTGCGTGCGCTGTGTCCTACGCTGTGCAGTGTGCTCGGAACAGCGCCTGTGGTTGCGCTTCTCGGCACATCCCAAATCGTGGGAATGGCATGTCCCGGGTTGCATTCGCTGTTCGCTGGATTGGAAGTGACCTGCGACGCG
>PLYQ01000257.1 GCA_003153415.1 Rhodospirillales bacterium
CCCGCCCAAAGGGAAGTGTGGCTCGATGTCCGATTTCCTGCCCCATCCGTTCTGGAATTTTTCGCTGGAAATTTATGCCGGCGAGGGGGTGGCCGACGCGTGCCTGGATCTGCAGGAGCGGCGCGGCTGCGACGTGAATATATTGCTGTTCTGTTGCTGGCTGGGTGCCTCGGGCCGGCCGACGCTCAGCGCCGAGCGGCTGCGCGCCATCCTCAAGGTGAGCGACGTCTGGCAGGCCGAGATCGTGCGGCCGTTGCGCCAGGTCCGCCGCCTGTTGAAAGACCGGCCGTGGACCGAGGCGCTGCCGGAAACCGTCGATGCCGCCCGCCGCCGGGTGGCCGACGCCGAACTGGCGGCCGAGCATGTCGAGCAGCTGAAGCTCGCCAGCCTCTACGCGCCGCCCGCCGACCGCGATCGGCCACTGGAAAAACGCCTGCGCGCGGCAGTGGGAAATCTCGGCGTCTATGCCGTGTGCCTGGGGGTCGTGCCCGACGCGAAAGATCGGGCGGCGGTGTTGGCCCTGATAGCGGCGACCTTTCCGATGCTCAGCGCCCGCGAGATTGGCAACGCCGTGGGAGTATAAACTTTCCTCCCCAGTCTTCTGGGGAGGTGTCGCCGTCTTACGGCGACGGGTCATGTGTATGACGCTGCCACCTCTCCAGAAGACTGGGGAGGGACGCTAACTCCACCTCTTCACGTTGCCGGTGTCTAAATCGAACAGGTCGAGCACGCGGCCGACCGAATGGTCGATGATGTCATCGATGGTCTTGGGCTTGTTGTAGAAGGCCGGCACCGGCGGGGCGATGAGGACGCCCATTTCAGCGAGCGTCGCCATATTGCGCAGGTGAATGGCATGCAGTGGCGTCTCGCGTACGACCAAGGCCAGCTTGCGGCGCTCCTTCAGCACGACGTCGGCGGCCCGGGTCAGCAAATTGCTGGTGATGCCATGGGCGATCTCGCCCAGGCTGCGCATCGAACAGGGGGCCACGATCATGCCCATCGTCCGAAACGAGCCGCTCGAAATCGCCGCAGCGAGGTCGTCGACGCGATAGGCAACATCGGCCAGCCGTCGGACCGCGCTCACCTTCAGCCTGGTCTCATGCGCGAGCGTCACTTCTGCCGTGCGCGTCATGACCAGGTGGGTTTCCACCGGCAACGGCTTTAGCGCCTGCAGCAGCCGCACGCCGTAGATGACGCCGGAGGCGCCGGAAATGCCGATAACAAGCCGCTTTGGGTCAGACATGCTGACCATCTTATCTGAATTATGCACAGACTGTGGAAAGGCCTTGATTCGGCGTGACTCGGCCCAAAGTCAGAGTCAGAGTTTGCTTGTCCGCCACCAGCTCGGAGGTCGCCTATGAGCACCGTGGACCATATCGAAGCGCTCAAGGTCAAGCACGCCACCCTTGAGCAAGCGATCCACCACGAAAGTACACGCCCCTATCCCGACGACGACACGATCTGCAGCCTCAAGAAACGCAAGCTGCAAATCAAAGACGAGATCACCCGGCTGAGCACGGCAAGACCGGTCTCGCACTAGAGATCCCTTGCGAAAGCTCGGGATGACGGCTAGGGGCCGTCAGACCGCCTTCGCCCATTCGCGCAGCACGAACTTCTGCACCTTGCCTGTCGAAGTCATGGGCAGGTCGCGGAACACAATATGACGCGGGCATTTGTAGCCGGCGAGATTGGCGCGGCAGTGCGCGACGATCTCCTCGACGGTGACTGACGCGCCGGGTTTCAAAACGACGAAGGCACAGGGCGTCTCACCCCATTTCTCGTCGGGCTTGGCCACGACCGCGACATTGGCGACCGCCGGGTGCTCGATGATGACGCCTTCCACCTCGATCGTGGAGATATTCTCGCCGCCCGAGATGATGATGTCCTTGGAACGGTCGCGCAGTTCGATATAGCCGTCCTCGTGCAGCACGCCCAAGTCGCCGGAGTGGAACCAGCCGTGATCGAAGGCCTCCTTGGTCGCCTTGGGATTCTTGAGATAGCCCTTCATCACCAGATTGCCGCGGAACATCACCTCGCCCATGGTGTTGCCGTCGCGCGGCACTTCCTTCATGGCGATCGGATCCATCACGGTGACGCCATCCTCGGCGGTATAGCGCACGCCCTGACGCGCCTTGAGCTGGGCGCGCTTGTGCGAGGGCAGCGCATCCCACTCCTCGTGCCACGAACAAATCGTCGCCGGGCCGTAGACCTCAGTCAGGCCATAGACGTGGGTAACGCGGAAATTCTCCTTCTCCAGCGCCTCGAGCACGGCGGCAGGCGGCGGCGCGGCTGCGGTCATGAACTCGACCTTGCGCTTGAGCGCCCGGCGCTCTTCGGGCCTGGCGCCGATGATGAACTGCATGATGATCGGCGCGCCGCACATGTGGCTGACGTCGTTGTCGGCCAGCGAATCGTAGATCGCCTTGGCGCTGATCCGGCGCAGGCAGACCGAGGTGCCGGCGACCAGCGCCAGCGTCCAGGGAAAGCACCAGCCGTTGCAATGGAACATCGGCAGGGTCCAGAGATAGATCGGATGGTTGCCCATCGCCCATTGCGTGGCGTTGCCGTAGGCCGATAGAGCCGCACCCCGGTGATGGAACACGACGCCCTTGGGATTGCCGGTCGTGCCCGAGGTGTAGTTGAGCGACACCGCATTCCATTCGTCGGCGGGATAGGCCCAGGCATAGTCGGGATCGCCCGTGGCGATGAACTCTTCCCAGGTCGTGTCGCCGATCTGGGCGCGGTCGTCGCACTCGGGGTCGTCGATGTCGACGACCAGCGGCTGGACCTTGGCGATCGACAGCGCTTCGGTAATCACGCGATGATATTCGCGGTCGACCAGCAGCACCTTGGTCTCGCAATGGTCGAGGATGAAGGCCAGCATCGCGGCGTCGAGGCGCGTGTTGAGGCAGTTCAGCACCGCACCCGACATCGGCACGCCGAAATGCGCCTCGTACATCTCCGGAATGTTGGGCGCCATGATCGTCACCGTGTCGCCGGTGCCGATGCCGACCTTCTCGAGCGCCGAGGCGAGCCGGCGGCAGCGCGTGTAGGTCTCGGCCCAGGTCTGGCGACGCTTGCCATGGATCAGCGCGATCGACTCGGGATAGACGCTGGCCGTGCGCTCGATGAACTGCAGCGGCGTCAGGGCTGCGTAGTTGGCGGCGTTCCGTTCGAGGTCGCGCTCGTAGATATTGTGCGTCTGCCAGGGCGCCTTGTGCGGGGCCGGGCGCGCCGACGGCATGCGCGCCACCGAGGGACGGCTTTTGGCCGATCGCCGCAGGGTGAGCGGCGCGATCGACGGCTTGGCGATCACCGGCTTCTTTTTTGCGGCCGGCTTCCTGGCCTTGGCGACCTTTCGCTTGGCCGGGCGTTTGCCCTTGCCCGCCTTTGTCGATCCGCTTTTCGACTTCTTGCCCTTGGCCATGACCCGTTTCCCGTTAGCCGTTCGAAGCAGGGGAACGGTATACTTTTGCGATCGTGATGGTCGAGTTGTTTCGACAGGNNCGAGGGTCAGCAGCAATGAAACGGATGTGGGGAGCACTCCTGGCGCTGAGCCTGGTGCCTTGCGGGGCCACGGCGCAGATGGGCAGCACAAAGCGTTCGGCGGCGTTGCCCGACGTCAAGACCACGCTGGAGTTGGGCGTTCCCGACTCCAACTACAATTTTTGGGTCGGCATGTTCGTGCCGGCACAGACGCCGCGCGACATTGTAGACAAACTCTACCGCGAGACGGCAAAGGTGCTGGAAAACAACGACGTGCGCGCGAGATTGGCCGAGCTTGGCGCCGAGCCGATGTTGATGGAGCCCATGGCATTCGACGCCGAGATCAGGAAGGAAATCTCCACCAACGCGGCGCTGGTGAAGGCGGCGGGAATCCCGATCAGCACGCAATGACGCACCGGTTCCGCCCCTTGTCAGTCGAGCGATCCTGGCGCATCAAACCGCGGGAGGAACGATGGCCATAGGCGACAAATATCGCGCCCTTCACGCGCGTTCGCTGAGCGACCCGGAAGGCTTCTGGGCCGAGCAGGCCAGTGCGATCGACTGGACCAAGCGCTGGGACAAGGTGCTCGATCCGTCGAACCCGCCGTTCTATCGCTGGTTCGCCGGTGCCGAGCTCAACACCTGCTACAACGCGCTCGACCGCCACGTCGAGCGCGGCCGCGCGGACCAGACGGCCTTGATCTACGATTCGCCGGTCACCGGCACCAAGAAGAGCTTCACCTATCGCGAGCTGCGCGACCACGTCGCCAAACTTGCCGGCGCGATTGCCGCACTTGGTGTCGGCAAGGGCGACCGGGTCATCATCTACATGGCGATGATCCCAGAGGCGGTGATGGCGATGCTCGCCTGCGCGCGGCTGGGCGCGGTGCATTCCGTGGTGTTCGGCGGCTTTGCCGCCAACGAGCTGGCGACCCGCATCGACGATTGCACGCCCAAGCTGGTGCTGACCGCGTCGTGCGGCATCGAGCCCGGCCGCATCGTGCAGTACAAGCCATTGCTCGATCAGGCGATCGAGCTGGCGAAACACAAAGTGCCGCGCGTGCTGGTGTTCCAGCGCCCGCAGGCGCCAGCCACCCTGGTGGCCGGTCGCGATATCGACTGGAACGAGGCGGTGGCGGCCGCCCGGCCGCATGCGTGCGTGCCGGTGAAGGCGACCGACCCGCTCTACATTCTTTATACGTCGGGCACGACCGGCCAGCCTAAGGGCGTGGTGCGCGACAATGGCGGCCACTCGGTGGCGCTCGCCTGGTCGATGAAGAACCTCTACGGCATCGAGCCCGGCGAAGTCTGGTGGTGTGCGTCGGACGTGGGTTGGGTGGTCGGCCACAGCTACATCGTCTACGGCCCGCTGATCCATGGCGCGACCTCGATCCTCTATGAGGGCAAGCCGGTCGGCACGCCCGACGCCGGCGCCTTCTGGCGGGTGATCTCCGAGCACAAGGCGGTGGCGCTGTTCACCGCGCCCACGGCGTTCCGCGCCATCAAGAAGGAAGATCCCGACGGCAAGCTGCTCAAGCAATACGACCTGTCGAAGTTCCGCACACTCTTCCTCGCCGGCGAGCGCGGCGATCCGCCGACCATCCAGTGGGCGCAGCAGATGCTCGGCGTGCCGATCACCGATCATTGGTGGCAGACGGAGACCGGCTGGGTGATCTGCGGCAACTTCATGGGCCTCGACCCGATGCCGATCAAACCGGGCTCGTGCTCAGTGCCGGCGCCGGGCTGGAATCTCGAGGTTCTGGACGACGCCGGCCATCCGATGAAGCGCGGCGAAGTCGGCGCGCTGGCCGCCAGGCCGCCGCTGCCGCCCGGCACCTTCCCGACCTTGTGGAACGCCGACCAGCGCTTCAAGGAGGCCTACTTCACGGAATATCCCGGCTACTACAAGACCGGCGACGCGGGCTTCATCGATGCCGACGGCTATGTCTCGGTGATGACGCGGGTCGACGACGTGATCAACGTCGCGGGCCATCGATTGTCGACGGGACAGATCGAGGAAGTGCTGGCCAGTCACAACGACGTCGCCGAATGCGCCTGCGTCGGCATTGCCGACGAGCTGAAGGGCCAGGTGCCGCTGGGCTTCCTGGTGCTGAAGGCGGGCGTCAATCGCCCGGATGACGAGATCGTGCGCGACGTCGTCCAGATGGTGCGCGACCGCATCGGTCCGGTGGCCTTCTTCAAGAGCGCCTTGGTCGTGGCGCGCCTGCCCAAGACCCGTTCGGGCAAGATCCTGCGCGGCACTATGCAGAAGATCGCCGACGGCCAGCCGTGGAAAATGCCCGCCACCATCGACGATCCGGCGGTGCTGGACGAGATCGCCGGCGGGCTGAAAGGCAAATTGTCGTCCTGAGTCGCTCGGGGTAACCCCCGAGCTTAAGCGAAGGGTGACAGAATTTCTGGAGGACGTATGACTTTGGATGTGAACCGCCCCGATCTCGTCGTGGGCGTGGTCGGAACCGGCGCGATGGGTCGTGGCATTGCGCAGGTGACGGCGCAGGGCGGCATGAAGGCGATCATGTTCGACGCTGCCGCGGGCGGAGCCGCCAAGGCGAAGGCTGCGATCCTCGAGACGCTGAAGGGGCTGGTAGCCAAGGGCCGGCTGACCGATGCCGACGTCGCCAAAACCGACGCCAATCTCGGCATCGCCGACAACATCGAGGACCTGAAAGCCTGCCACGTCGTCGTCGAAGCGGTGTTCGAGAATCTCGAGGTCAAGCAGAAGCTGTTCGGTGAACTCGAATCCGTGCTGGCGCCCGAGACCATCATCGCCTCCAACACCTCCTCGATCCGCATCGCCTCGATTGCCCGTTCGCTGAAGCATCGCGACCGCGTCTGCGGCATGCACTATTTCAATCCCGTGCCCGTGATGAAACTGGTCGAGGTCATCCGCGCCGCCGACACCGCGCCCTGGGTGATCGATACCATGGTGGCGCTGGGCAAGCGCCAGACCCGCGTGCCGGTGATCGTGGGCGACACGCCGGGCTTCCTGGTCAACCTGGGCGGCACCGCCATCGGCACCGAGGGCCTGCGGATCTACCAGGAGGGCCGGGCGAGCCCCTCGCAGATCGATGCCGTGATGCGTGACAGCTGCGGCTTCCGCATGGGCCCGTTCGAGCTGATGGACCTCACCGGCATCGATGTGAACTTCCCGGCGCGCAAGATCATTTACGAAGGCTTCTTCCACGACCGGCGCATGACGCCCAGCCCCTATCACGAGAACCTGTTTGCGGCCGGGCGCCTTGGCCGCAAGACCGGCGGCGGCTGGTACAGCTACGATGCGAAAGGCGCCAAGATCGATCCCGGCGCCGACCACGTGCCGTCGGTCGTGCCGGCCAGCAGCGTCGTGGTGATGGACAGCCATAACGAGAAGCTGGTCGGCTTGGTCATGGCCGCCGGCGCCAAGGCGCTGGCCGTCGACGACGGCAAGAGCCCGATCCTGGTGGCGCCGATCGGCAAGGACTGCACGACGGCGGCAGTCGAGCGCAACCTCGATCCGCGGCGCACCGTGGCGGTCGACCTCACGGGCGACATCGCCAAGCGCCTCACTATCATGTGCGCACCCGGCGCCCACGACGTGGTGCGCGACGCGGCAGCCGCGATCCTGGCGCGCACCGGCGCCAAGGTGACCCTGATCAAGGACTCGCCCGGCTTCATCGCCCAGCGCATGTGCGCCATGATCGCCAACCTGGGCTGCGAGATGGCCATGATCGGCATCGCTTCGGCGGCCGACGTCGACACCGCCATGACGCTCGGCCTCAACTACCCGCGCGGACCCTTGGCGCTCGCCGATTGGCTGGGCGTCAAGGACTGCCACGCGATCCTGGTCGAGCTCCAGGCCATCACCGGCGACGACCGCTATCGGCCGAGCCAGTGGCTGCGCCGGCGGGCGCAGTTGGGGATGAGTGCGACGATGGTGGAGTAGAGAGCCTTCGCTGGGAGCGCGCCACTCCAGTGNNGGAGTGGCGCGCTCCCAGCAATGAAGAGCCGTCCGTTGTTGCGATCGCCTTAACGCAAGACGATCTGCACTCTGCGGTTCTGGGCTTCGCGCACGCCGTCAGGCGTCGGGACCAATGGCTGGGCTTCGCCCACGCCGACGACGGAGATGTCGGAGGCCTTGACGCCTTCGCTCACCAGCGCGTCCTTGACGGCGTTTGCGCGGCGAAGGGACAGGGCCATGTTGTAGGTCTCGGAACCCGAGCGGTCGGTATGGCCGGTCGCCGTGATCTGGGCGCCGCCCTTGGCCTTGTAGGCAGCGGCGGCCTGCCGGATGATGGCCTGCGCCTGGGCCGACAGGTTCGATTGGTCCCAATCGAAGAACACCATGAAGGACGGCGCGACGATCATCATCGCGGGCTCTGCGCACCACACCGTGCGGTCGGTCACGTCATCGCGGTTGGCCCGGTCGGTCCGGTCGACCACACTGTCGCGATTGGTCCGGTCGGTCTGGTCGATCACATTGTCGCGGTTGGTCCGGTCGGTGCGGTCCGTGCCGTCGTAACAGGGGCCGACGGTGCCGGTGCTGGCGGCGCAGGTGTTGGTCGCGAGCTGGCGTCCAGCCACGCGGGCGCCGTCGGCGCAGCCGCCCAAGACCAGGAGTGCCACGAGAATCAGAGGCCTCAGCATCGAAAAATCTCCCCTATCGGGCAATCATGACAGGCCGCCGGCTTTTTGCAATTCAACGGCGGCGGGCATCGGAGGCCTGGTGAAGCTGTCGAAGCAACATCGCTAAGGACCATAATCGGGGTTTGCGGGGTGGTGGGCGTACAGTGGGGCTCTAACCGCGTGAGTACCTTGTATGTACCCTCTCAGATGTTCGCCCAAATTGTCGCTGAAGCAGCGGCTCGATCATCGCAGCATGTCCGATCCGAAGACGGGCTGTGTTCTTTGGACGGCGAGCCGCAGCACCAATGGCTACGGCCACCTCAGGTGGTCCGGCCGGCTCTGGCAGGCGCACCGCGTCGCCTGGATGGCGAAGTACGGTTCAATTCCCGCCGGTCTGTACGTCTGCCATCGCTGCGACGTGCGGACTTGCATAAACCCCGAGCACCTGTTCGTGGGGACCCAAAAGGACAACATGGCCGACAAAGCCGCCAAGGCCGGTCATGAGCGGCGTACGGAAACAGGGCCCGAACGGCGCCCGAAATTTTGCGCATCGTCTTCCGCGGCGAGGAAATCGTCAGCCGAATCCTGCGTGTTCAGCCGTGCCGCGCCGGGCAAAATCGTGCATCTTCCGCACCTCCGGCGGCAGGCGCGAAACACAAGCGACGGCCGCGACACATCGACGATACAAAGCCAATATACAAACCGCTGCATGCAGCAGCCCGACTCGACGGCCGGTGACGTGTGGGGTCGCGTCTGCGTGGCGTGGGACCTTGGGGTATCGACATGAATCTCGCCCGGCGCTCCAAACGCATCGTCAAGAAACAGGGCGTGACCGATGCGATCCTGGACGGCATGGCCGACGGGGTTACGCTTTTCGATCCCGAGCACCGGCTGAGCTATTTCAATGCCGCCGCCGAACGAATGTTCGCCGGTACCCCCGGGGCGGCCGAAATCGGCAAGACAATCGAGGCGCTCGCGCGAACGCTGGTTGACGCGGGAGACGGCGTCGTCATCGACGGCAAGGCGCTGTCGGCTGAAGAGTGGGTGGCCCACATTACCCGTCCCGAAGGCGTCCGCTACGAGCGCCGGCTCCTGTCCGGCCGCGACGTCGAGATCAGCTACGCTCTTCTTGCCGACGGCTCGCTGCTCGGCATTCACCGCGACATCACCGAGCTGAAGCGGCGGCAGTCGGAGCTCGAACGCGCGCGCGACGATGCCGCGGCAGCGCAACGGCTGATGAACACCGTCCTGGAAACGATGACCGACGGCGTGCGGCTCTACGACACCGACACGCGCCTCGTCTATCAAAACAGCGCGATCCCTGCGATTTTCGGGTCGGGCGCGGCGTCCTCCGAGCTGGGACTGTCGATCGAGGAAATATTCCGACAGCGGATTGCCGAGGCCCACCAGGCTTCGGTCAGCGGCCAGCCCATCGATCAGCTGGAGGGACGAAGGGCCCAGTTCTTCAATCCCGACGGCGGCAGTTATGACGTGCAACTGGCTTCAGGTCGCAAGATGGAGGCGACCATACGTCCGGTGGGCGACGGCCGTCGGCTGGGTATTTTCCGCGACGTCACCGAACTCAAGCAGCGCCAGGAGGAGCTCGAGCGCGCGCGCGACGAGATTCAGGACACCCAGCTTCTCATGGATTCCATCCTGGGCGGTATGACCGACGGGGTGCGCCTGTTCGATGCCGACCGGCGGCTCATCTACGAAAACGCGGCGGTGCGCGGCATCTACGGCATTTCGTCCGACGACTCGCAACTCGGCATGACCATCGCGGAAATCCTGCGGGCGCAGGTTGCCGGCGGCATTCCGCTCGTCATCGACGGCAAGACGATATCGGTCGAGGACGTCGTGGCGCGCATGGTCGCTCCCCAGGGCAGCCGTTACGAACGCGAGCTGCCGAACGGGCGCCACGTCGAATTTCAAACCCGCCCGTTGAGCAACGGGCGCACCTTGAGCGTGCTGCGCGACATCACCGAGCTGCGGCGACAACAGGCCGAAATCGCCGCGGCTCAGAAGCTCATGGAAGCCGTCCTCGGCGGCATGACCGACGGCGTCAGCCTGTTCGATGGTGACCAGCGACTCGCCTACGAAAACGAGGCAGTGAAGGAAATCTTTGGCGTTTCGCGCGATGCCTGGCAAATTGGCATCAGCCTCTCCGACCTCTTGCGAGCGCAGGTCGCCGCGGGAATTCCGTTGGCCGTCGATGGAAAGGAAACCTCGGTCGAGGACATGGCGACGCGTCTCAGCAACGCCGCCGGCAGCCACTACGAGCGCCTCCTGCCGAACGGGCGCCATATCGAGGTCTACCTCAGGCCGCTCGGCGACGGGCGAAAACTGTCGGTGCTACGCGACATTACGGCACTCAAGCGCCAGCAGGCGGACATCGCCGCAACGCAGCAGCTCGTGACGACCGTGCTGGACAACATGACCGACGGCGTACGGCTCTTCAATGCGGACGAGCGGCTGGTCTACGAGAACAATGCCGTGGCCGAGATGTTGGGTTCCATCGCCAACCCGGAAATGGGTTTGCCGGTGCAGGATATCTTCCGGCAGCGCATTATCTCAGGGGCAATACTGCCGAGCCTCTCTTCAAGCCAGGACTTCCAGCATCGACTGGAACAGTTCCGCAGCGGGCAGGGCGGCGGATATGAAGTGGCGCAGCCTAACGGCAAGATCGTTGAAATCCGTTTTCGGCGGGCCGGCAACGGGCGCACCTAGGGCGTCTATCGCGACGTCACCGAGCTAAACCGCCGGCAGGCCGAGCTCGAGCGCGCACGCGACGAAAGCGCCGCCGCGCAGCGGCTGATGAACATGGTGCTCGACAACATGACTGACGGCGTCAGGCTGTTCGACGCCGGGGAGCGGCTGGTCTACGAGAACCGGGCGCTGACGGCCATATTCGGGGCCCAGCTGGACGGCTCGGATCTCGGCGAGCCGATGGCGGACATCCTGCGCGGAAGGATCGCCGCGCAGGGCGGCGGCGGGCCGATACGCGACGCCTTGGTTCCGGCGCTCGACCAGCGGCTCGAGCACTTCGGCAACCCGCAGGGTGGGCACTACGATCTGCAATTGTCGGATAGCCAATGTCCAATATGTCGAGGTCAAGTTCCGTCCGATCGGCGACGGCCGCACCTTGGGCGTCTATCGAGACATCACCGAGCTCAAGCAGCGGCAGGGCGAAGCCGAACGTGCCCGCGATGCCATCGAGAAATTGCAGCGGCTGATGAACTTCGTGCTCGAGGGCATGACGGACGGCGTCAAGCTTTTCGATGCCGACCGCAGGATCATCTATGCCAACAGCGCGGCGGACAGGCTGCTCGGCATTGAGTCGGGCGACTCGCAGATCGGACTGATCGCCGACGACATTCTCCGCCGCCGGCTCGAGCTGGGCCACGACGTCGTGGAGGATGGCAAGCTCGTTTCCTTCGAGGAACGGCTCGATCGGCTTGTCCACCCGACGGGCGCCCGATACGAGAGTGCGACGCCCTCGGGCTACCATGTGGAGTACAGTTTCCGGCCGGTCGGCGATGGCCTCAAGCTCGGCGTCTACCGCGACATCACCGAGCTCAGGCGCCAGCAGGCCGAAAGCGAGCGTGCGCGACAGGCCGCCGAGGCGGCCAGTCGCGCCAAGTCGACCTTCCTCGCGACGATGAGCCACGAGATCCGCACNNACGCCGATGAACGGCGTCATCGGCACCGCCGAGCTGCTCGAGCGCGAACCGCTGACGCCGCATCAGCAGCGCCTGATCGGCACGATCCAGGCCTCCGCGACGGCGCTGCTCGGCGTCATCGACGACGTGCTGGATTTCTCCAAGATCGAGGCCGAGCGCCTCGAGCTCAACGTGGCGCCGTTCTCACTCGCTGCCTTGATGAAGGACGGGGTCGAGACCCTTGCCGCCCAGGCGGCGCAGAAGGGACTGGCGATCGTTTCCGGCGTGGCGACCGAGGTGCCGGATTGGCTGGCCGGTGACGCCAAGCGGGTGCGTCAGATCCTGCTCAACCTGATCGGTAACGCCATCAAATTCACCGACGCCGGCGATATTCGCATCAATGCGCGGCTGGAGCGGGTCGCGGACGGCCGGGCGCGGGTTGCGCTCTCGGTGGCCGACACCGGCATCGGCATGAAGGCCGAGCAGATCGAGCGCCTGTTCCAGCCTTTCTCGCAGGGCGACGGCTCGACGACCCGCNNGCGAGGTGCGCGTCGAAAGCACGCCCGGCGTCGGCTCGACCTTCACCGTGATGCTCGATCTTGCCGTCGCCTCGGCGCCGGCCGAGCCGAAGCCGGAGCGCGACGTCGTGCAGGCGACCACGGCCGCTGCCGGCGTGGTCCTGGCGATCGACGATTCCGAGATAAACCTGCAGGTGCTGGTCGGCCAGCTGGGTGCACTTGGCGTGACGGCGGACACCGCCACCGACGGCATCGAAGGCCTCGCCAAGTGGCGTTCGCGGCCCTATGCGCTGGTGCTGACCGACGTCCATATGCCCGGCATGGACGGGCTCGAGATGACCCGCCGCATCCGCGCCGACGAGCCGGCCGCCGGCAGTGGCCGGCACACGCTGATCGTGGCGGTGACCGCCAATGCGCTGAAGGGCAATGAAGAGCATGTGCTGTCGGCCGGGCTCGACGCCTACCTGACCAAACCGGTGACGCTGGCGCGGCTGCGCGAGACGGTCGAGCGCTGGATCGGCGTGAGCAAGCCCGTGCCGCCCGCCGGCTTGCTCAGACCATCCGGTGGCAGTCCGATCGATCGGGCGGCGCTGGCCCTCATGATCCCGGGCGGCGAGGACGCGATCAGCGGCCTCCTTCGCGACTTCGCGTTTTCCGGGACCAACCTCGTGGCCGAAATCCGTGACGCCGCCGCCGACCGCGAGACGTTGGCGCGGCTCGCTCACAAGCTGAAGGGCACCGCCCAGGCCGTCGCCGCGACCCGCCTGGCCGAGCTCGCGGCCAGGCTCGAAGCCTCGCGCAATCCCGCCGACATTTTCGATGTCGAGGCGGAGTGGTATCGCGTCATCGGCGACATCGCCAACTGACGCGAGTCCGGCCGGATCGGCTCCCATTTTCAGATTGACGTTTACGTAAAGGGAAACTAGCTAAGGGTCACTGGCGAAGCGTAGGCGGGCGGCCCAAAGTCGGACCGAAGAACCGCGAAAAATCGAGGGGAAATCGCGCCGTGACAGCGTTGGCCGCCCATTACACGCCCGAACACCAGATGTTCCGCGATACCTGCCGGCGGTTCTTCGACAAGGAAGTCGTGCCCTTCCACCTGAAGTGGGAGGAGGACGGTATTGTGCCGCGCGAGCTGTGGCGCAAGGCGGGCGAGCAGGGGCTTTTGGGCATGTCCATGCCCGAGGAATACGGCGGCGCCGGCGCGGATTTCCTCTATAACGCCATCCTGATCGAGGAGCAGGGCCGCGCGATCGCCTCGGGGCCGGCCTTCTCGCTGCACAACGACATCGTCGTTCCCTATCTTCTGCACTACGGCAACGAAGAGCAGAAGAAGAAGTGGATTCCCAAGGCCTGCACGGGCGAGCTGATCACCGCCATCGCCATGACCGAGCCCGGTACCGGCTCGGACCTGCAGTCGGTCAAGACCACCGCCGTGATGGACGGCAATCACTGGGTGATCAACGGCTCGAAGACCTTCATTTCCAACGGCCAGCTCGCCGACCTGGTGATCGTGGTCGCCAAGACCGATCCCAAGCTCGGCGCCAAGGGCACCTCGCTGATCGTGGTCGAGACGATGACGGAAGGCTTCAAGCGCGGCCGCAATCTCGAGAAGATCGGCATGAAGGCGCAGGACACGTCGGAACTGTTCTTCGACAACGTGCGCGTGCCGGCCGACAATTTGCTGGGCGGCACCGGTATGGGCTTCGCGCAATTGATGCAGCAGCTGCCGCAGGAGCGGCTGGTGATCGCCATCCAGGCGATTGCCGCCATCGAGGCGACGATGACCCACACCATCGCTTACGTCAAGGAACGCAAGGCGTTCGGCAAGCAGATCATCGATTTCCAGAACACCCGCTTCAAGTTGGCCGAGCTCAAGACCAAGGCCCATGTCGCGCGCGTATTCATCGACGACTGCATCGCGCGGCATCTCAAGGGCGAACTCGACGTCGCCACCGCCGCCATGGCCAAGTATTTTACCACCGACCTGCAGTGCGAGGTCGTCGACGAATGCCTGCAGTTCTTCGGCGGCTACGGCTACATGTGGGAATACCCGATCGCGCGCCTCTACGCCGACGCGCGCGTGCAGAAGATCTACGGCGGCACGAATGAGATCATGAAGGAACTCATTGGGCGCACACTGTAAGGAACAGCAACATTGTCATCCTGAGCGTAGCGAAGGATCTCGCGCCAGCCCGGCGCANNCGGGGCAAGGGCCGCAAGGATGGCTCCCTGCATGAGGTGACGCCGGTCCGCCTCGCCGTCACGGCGCTGCAGGCGATCCGCGATCGCAACAAGCTCGACACCCATCTGGTCGACGACGTGGTGCTGGGCTGCGTCATGCCGGTGGGGGAGCAAGGTGCCGACATCGCGCGTACCGCCGCTCTGGTGGCGGGCTACGCCGAGACCGTGGCGGGCGTGCAGGTCAATCGCTTCTGCGCTTCGGGGCTGGAAGCCACCAACATGGCGGCAGCCCAGGTCATGTCCGGTCAGAGCCAAGCCGTGATCGGCGGCGGCGTCGAATCGATGAGCCGCGTGCCGATGGGTTCCGACGGCGGCGCCTGGCCGGTCGATCCGGCGGTCGCCATTCCGCTCTACTTCCTGCCGCAGGGCATCTCGGCCGACTTGATCGCCACCAAGTACGGCATCAGCCGCGACGACGTCGACGCCTACTCGGTGGAATCGCAGAAGCGCGCCAAGGCCGCCTGGGACGCCGGCTACTTCAAGAAGTCGATCGTGCCGGTCAAGGACCAGAACGGCATCGAGCTGTTGGCGCACGACGAGCACATGCGGCCGCAGACCACCATGCAGACGCTGGCGGCGCTGGAGCCCAGCTTCAAGATGCAGGGCGAGATGATGCCGGGCTTCGACGCCATCGCCCTGCAGCGCTATCCCGAGGTCGAGAAGGTGAACCACGTCCACCATGCCGGCAATTCGTCGGGCATCGTCGATGGTGCGGCGGCCATCCTGATCGGCACCAAGGAATTTGGCGCCAAGACCGGCCTGAAGGCGCGCGCCCGCATCCGCTCCTTCGCCTCGATCGGTTCGGAGCCGGCGATCATGCTGACCGGGCCCGCTCCGTCGTCGGAGAAGGCGCTGAAGCGTGCCGGCATGAGTGTGAAGGACATCGACCTGTGGGAGCTGAACGAGGCGTTTGCCGCGGTCGTCCTGCGCTACCTGCAGATCCTCAAGATGCCGCACGACAAGATCAACGTGAACGGCGGCGCCATCGCCATGGGCCATCCGCTGGGCGCGACGGGCGCCATGATCCTGGGCACGCTGCTCGACGAGCTCGAGCGCCGCAATCTTTCGACTGGCCTCGCCACGCTCTGCGTCGGCGCCGGCATGGGCACCGCCACCATCATCGAGCGCGTGTAAGGAACTCCGACCATGATCACCTACAAAGTCGACAGTGACGGCATCGCCACCATCACCTGGGACATGCCGAACCGCACGATGAACGTGCTGAACGAGGCCTCGATGACGGCCTATGCCGGCGCGCTGGAAGACGCGCTGAAGGACGACAAGGTCAAGGGCATCATCGTGGCCTCGGGCAAGGCCGACTTCATCGCCGGCGCCGATCTCGAGATGCTGATGGGCACCGACACGTCCGACGCCGCCAAGCTGATGGAACAGTTCGGCCAGCTGCAGAGGCTGTTCCGCCGTCAGGAGACCGGCGGCAAGCCGATGGTCGCTGCGATCAACGGCACGGCGCTGGGTGGCGGCTTCGAGATTTGCCTGGCCTGCCACTATCGCATCGCCGCGGCCAATCCGCGTGCCAAGGTCGGCCAGCCCGAGGTCAAGATCGGCCTGCTGCCGGGCGGCGGCGGCACGCAGCGCATCCCGCGCCTGATCGGCGTGATGAACGCCGCGCCGATCCTGCTTGAAGGCAAGGATCTCACGATCGACGCTGCCAAGGGCCTCGGCCTGATCCACGAGGTCGTGCTGGCGGGCGAGTTGCTGGCCAAGGCCAAGGCGTGGCTGATGGCGGCGGCGACCGAACAGGTCGTGCCGGAATATGCCGGCAAGGGCGCCAAGCCGATCGACGGCCGCGCCGTGCAGCCGTGGGACCGCAAGGGTTTCAGGGTGCCGGGCTTCCCCGGCGGCCAGGTGTGGAGCCCGGTCGGGCTGCAAACCTTCATCGGAGGCAACGCCATGATCGCGGGCAAGACCAACGGCGTGTATCCGGCGCCCAAGGCGATCATGAGCTGCGTCTACGAAGGGCTGATGCTGCCGTTCGATTCAGGGCTCAAAGTCGAGACGCGCTACTTCGTCTCGCTGCTGCGCGATCCGGTGGCCAAGAGCATGATCCGCACGCTGTTCTTCGGCCTGCAGGAAGCCAACAAGCTGGCGCGGAGGCCGAAGGGCGTCGCCAAGCAGGAGTACAAGAAGATCGGCGTGCTGGGTGCCGGCCTGATGGGCGCCGGCATCGCCACCGTCTCGGTGCAGGCGGGGCTGGAGATCGTGCTGGTCGATCGCGACCAGCCGGCCGCCGACAAGGGCAAGGCGCATATCGCGGGCGAGCTCGACAAGCTCGTCAAGCGCGGACGCCTGACGCAGGAGAAGCGCGACGAGGCGATGGCGCGTGTGACGGCAACGCCGGATTTCGGCGCGCTGAAAGGCTGCCAGATCGTGGTCGAGGCGGTGTTCGAGAACCGCGACGTCAAGGCCGAGGCGACGAAGAAGGCCGAAGCGGTGCTGAGCCCCGACGCGGTCTTTGCGTCGAACACCTCGACCATCCCGATCACCGGACTCGCCGAAGCGTCGGGCCGGCCCGAGCATTTCATCGGGCTGCATTTCTTTTCACCGGTCGAGAAGATGCCGCTGGTCGAGATCATCGTCGGCAAGAAGACCTCGCAGGAGACCTTGGCGCGCGCCATGGACTTCGTGCAGAAGATCCGCAAGACGCCGATCGTGGTCAACGACAGCCGCGGCTTCTTTACGAGCCGCGTGTGCGGCGCCTTCATCACCGAAGGCCATCGCATGCTGAAGGAAGGCATTCCCGCCGCGATGATCGAGAATTGCGCGCGCTTCGCCGGCATGCCGGTGGGACCGCTGTCACTCAACGACGAGGTCGCCATCGATCTCTCCTGGAAGATCGCCGACCAGACCAAGCGCGACGCCGAGGCGGCGGGGCAGAAATACGAGCCGTCGGGCACCGAGGACATCCTCGAGCTGATGGTCAAGAAGCTCGAGCGCTTCGGGCGCAAGAACGGCAAGGGCTTCTACGACTATCCGGCCGACGGCAAGAAGCGGCTGTGGCCGGAACTTTCGAAGTACTGGCCGGCCGATCCCAAACTGCTCTACGGCGAGGGCGAGGAGAAGGCCGCCAAGGAGAGCGAGATCAAGAAGCGCCTGCTCTATGTCCAGGCGGTCGACACGGCGCGCTGCCTCGAAAGCAAGGTGCTGACCGATCCGCAGGACGGCGACGTCGGCTCGATCATGGGGCTGGGCTTTGCGCCGCAGACCGGCGGCGCCATCAGCCTGATCGACCAGGTCGGCATCAAGAAGTTCGTCGCCGAGTGCGATGCGCTGGCGCAAAAGTACGGCTCGCAGTTCGCCGTGCCGAAGCTCTTGCGCGACATGGCGGCGAAGAACGAGAGCTTTTACGGCAAGTGGCACGCCGCGAAGGCTGCTGCCTGACAGACAATGTCGGCATGGCGGTGGCTTGAGGCGCTGGGCGTCCGCGTTCTCGGATGGTTCG
Organism: Rhodospirillales bacterium; assembly: GCA_003153415.1. Taxonomy (GTDB): domain Bacteria; phylum Pseudomonadota; class Alphaproteobacteria; order Reyranellales; family Reyranellaceae; genus Reyranella. Next base: position 17,991 of record PLYQ01000257.1, read on the forward strand.
GCGTCTCAGCCGACACGGCCACGCAGCTCATCCGCTTCGTGCTGGTCGGCCTGGTCGCGGCCGTGGCCTACCTCGCGGTCATGGCGCTGGTCGTCGATGGCTTCGGCGGCCGCGTGCTGCTCGGCGCTTTCCTCGCCTTCGTCTTTGCGACCTTGGTGTCCTTCGTCGGCAACGCGCTGTGGAGCTTCGGCGCGCGGCCGACGGCTGCCAACGCCGTGCGCTTCTTCATCGTCAACACCGTGGGCCTGCTGCTCAACCTCCTGATCGCCTGGGCGATGGAGCGGGCGGGCGTGCATTACCTGCTGATCAGCCTTACGGTGCTGATCGTCGTGCCGATGTTCAATTTCGCCGGGCATCGCCTCATCACCTTTGCCCGGCCGTAGAAAAACCGCAGGACCCAACGGAGGAACCCATGGACGCCCAGCAGATCGCAGCCCTTGCCGCCACACTCGCCGCGGGCCGGCGCTCGCGCAAACCCATGGACGTCGCCGCCGCGACCGCCGGCCTCACCGAGGCCGATGCCTACAAGGTCCAGTTCGCCGTGCACGACATCGTGGCGGCGAGCGGCGACAAGGTGGCTGGCTGGAAGGTGGCGCTGACGCTGCCGCAGCAGTACGAGCCGCTGAAGCTGAGCGGCCCCGTCTTCGCCGCGATCTACCAGAGCGGCATCCGCCAGAGCGGCGCCGCCTTCGAGCCGGGCTGGCCCATCAAGCCCGGCATCGAACCCGAGCTGGTGGCGCGCATGGCCAAGGACGCACCGGCGGGCGGCACGCCCTACACCGCCGACAGCATCCGGCCGTTCGTCGCGGCTCTTCATTGCGGCATGGAGCTGGTCGACAACCGCTACGTCGACGTCGGCAAGATGAGCGGCCCCGCGCGCATCGCCGACAACGTGCTGCAGGCCGCCTGCGTGATCGGCACCGAGGTCAAGGACTGGCAGAAGCTCGACTTCCCCAATCTCAAGGGCCGCTCAACGCTCGACGACAAGGAAATCGGCAGCGGCCCGGGCAGCGCCGTGATGGGCAGCGCGCTGATCTCGCTCGCCTGGCTCGCCAACAAGCTCAACAGTCACGGCAAGCAGCTCAAGGCCGGCGACGTCGTGCTCACGGGCTCGGTCCATCCGCCGGCATTCCTGTCGGGACCGGGCGTGGCGAAGACGGAGTTCGTGGGACTGGGCAGCACGAGCATTACGATCAAGTAAGCTCGTAAAATCGGCTTTTTTCACGAGGAGCTTGCTTTTTTCCACAGAAAGAACATATAGAGAACATTCAATCTGTGGAGGAGAGCCAAGTGCACGACCTATTCGCCGCCTCGTCTGAGACTTTCCGGCCGATATTCGGTGTCGGCAGCGACGGGCCGTCGACGCTGCCGGCGCGACGCGCCCGCCGCCGGCACGCGCAGATCGGACCCGCCCGGACGGATCGTCTCTTCCTCGCCGTCCTTCCCGACTCGGAGACGGCATCTCGCATCGCCCAGGTCGCCCGGCATCTCAGGATCGGGCACGGACTCACAGGCAAGCCGCTGAAGCCGGAGCATTTCCACGTCACGCTGTTCCACGTCGGCGACGGGTCAGGCCTGCCGTCCGGGTTCGCGGAGTCCGTCACGGAACGCGCGGCGAGCGTCGTGATGCCGTCGTTCCGAGTCTCGTTCGATCGCGCGCTCAGCTTCCGCAACGGTGCGCTCGTCCTGTCCGGCGACGAGAGCGTCATCGGCCTCGAGGTTCTGCAGCAGCGTCTGAGCGATGCGTTCGATGGCCGGCCGCAGCCGGCGCGGCGCTTTACGCCCCATCTCACCTTGCTGCGCGACGGCCATCGTATCCCAGAGCAGCCGATCGAGCCGATCAGCTGGACCGTGCGCGAAGTCGTCCTGGTGCACAGCCTGCTCGGCCGCACGACGCATCGTCATCTGGCGCGGCTGCCGCTGGGCGCCCAGCCCAATTGACAGAAGACGCCGGCGTCCGTATCGCTTAACCATATAGTTAAGTGATACGGAGAGCCAGATGCCATCGTCCACCTGCACCATCGTCACCGTCGAACGCCAGCTGACCGCCGTCGTGCGCGAGAGTGTGCCGTTCGCCAAGATCCCCGATGCCCAGCGCTCGGCGCGGGCGCGCCTGGCGGCGGTGCTGCCGACGCTCGACGCCGGTCCGCTCGGCCGCACCTGCACGCGCTGGACGCCGCCCGCGGGCGGCATGCTGCCGATGGAAATGGGCACCATCGTCGCGCGCGCGTTCCAGGCCGTGGGCGACGTCGTGCCGTCCGATCTACCAGCCGGCCGCGCCGTGCATTTTTCGATGAAGGGCTCGTTCGATGGCCTGCCCGGCGCCTGGGAAACCGTGTTCGCCTGGTGCACGGCCGAGAAGCTCGTGCCCGCCGGCATCAACTGGGAGATCTACGGCGCTACGGCGGACGCCGAGCTCTACGCGCTGCTGGCCTAGGGCCTGCCGACCACTCCACCGCGCTGGCATCCGCGACCACAAAGGTGCGTTTGGCTAGCGAAACCCTGGGCCACCGTTGACCGTTTTCAGGACGGTTTAGGAAGTATGCTTGCACACGGAGTGGCTAGCGAACTGCAGTGGCTGGCCGGATAGCCGCCAAGAAGAACAAGGACGGAAACCTCATGACGTCATATCGCGTGGCGCTTGCCTGTGCCGCTTGTCTTCTCGGCGTTGCGTGGGCGTTCGCGGCATCGGCGCAGAGTGCCGACGCCTATCCGACGCGGCCGGTCACCATCGTGGTGCCGTTCCCGGCCGGCGGTAGTGCCGACCTCAATGCGCGCACGGTGGCCGAGCGGCTGAGCGCCGCGCTGGGGCAGGTTTTCATCGTCGAGAACAAGGCGGGCGCCGGCGGCAGCGTCGGCACCGCCTTCGTGGCCAAGGCGCCGGCCGATGGCTACACGCTGCTGATGAGCAATTCCGGCGCGCTCACGGTCAATCCGTTTCTGTTTGGCCAGGTCGGATACGACTCGCTGAAGGATTTCGCGCCGATCTCGCTGGCCGTGAAGATTTCCAACCTGCTGCTGGTCCATCCCGATCTTGGCGTGCGCTCGCTGCCCGAGCTGATCGCCTACGTGAAGGCCAAGCCCGGGCTGTTGTTCTACGGCCACAGCAGCGGCTCCAAGCAGCTTTCGGGCGAGGTGTTCCGCGCCAAGGCCGGCATCGACATGCCGCCGGTCGCCTACAAGGGCAGCGCGCCGATGATGACGGATCTGCTGGCCGGCCACATCAAGGTGGGCTTCGACGAAGTCCTCACCTCGATGGCCTACATCCAGGCGGGCAAACTCTACCCGATCGCGACCACGGGCTCGGTGCGGTGGCCCGCACTGCCGAACGTTCCGCCGATTGCCGAGCTGGGCGGCGCTCTCGCCGACTACGAGGTGACGGGCTGGTTCGGCCTGCTGGCGCCCGCCGGAACGCCGCCGCGGATCGTCAATCGCCTGAGCGAAGTCCTGCAGAAGGCCTTTGCCGACAAGGATTTCCGCCAGCGCATCTACGACCAGGGCTCCGAGCCAATCGGCAGCAGCGCCGAGGAGTTCAAGGTCTTCATCGCCGCCGAGTATGAGCGCTGGGGCGAGCTGATCCGCACCGTCGGCATCAAGGCCGAATAGGAGACGTTCATGGGTCTCACCATCCAGACGGTATCGCCGCATATCGGAGCGGAGGTCATCGGCGCGGACCTGCAGCAGCCGGTGGGCGACAACCTCTTCCGCGAACTGCACCAGGCCTGGGTCGATGCCGACGGACTGCTCATCATCCGCGACCAGGTTCTGAAGCCCGAGCAGCAGATCGCTTTCAGCCGGCGGTTTGGCGAGCTCGCCTCGGCTGCCGAGAATCCGGTCATTGAGAAGTACAGCCTTCCCGGTCATCCCGAGATCTTTCGCGTCTCCAACAAGAAGAAGGACGACGAGCCGCTGGGGCGCGAAGATGCCGGAACCTATTGGCACGCCGACGGCACTTGGCAAACCTTTCCCTCGAAGGCCTCGATCCTCTATGCCATCGAGATTCCCAGGGTCGGGGGCAACACCATGTTCGCCGACCTCTACCAGGCCTGGGAGACGCTATCGCCGACCATGAAACGGCTGCTCGAGGGGCTGCAGGCGGTCCACGCCATGGCCAATGCGGGCGACACCAGCTACGGGCGCGAGTTCGCGGGCAAGGGCGATGCCGTCGCCGCCAAGAGCGCCACCCATCCGCTGGTGATCACGCATCCCGACAGCGGCCGCAAGGCCTTGTTCGTGAACCGGGGCTATACCGCGCACATCGTCGGCATGACCAAGGCGGAAAGCGACGCGCTGCTCGGCTTCCTGTTCCAGCATTCGACGGCGCCCGAGCTGGTCTATCGCCATAGCTGGCGCGCGCACGACCTGGTGATCTGGGACAATCGCTGCACGGCGCATTACGCCATTCCCGACTACAAGGCGGTCGGCGATCGTTACCTGCACCGCACGTCGGTGAAGGGCGATCGGCCGATGCAATGACGGAGGAACGCATGCCGCAGGGCATCCTGAGCCCCGAGGAGATGGCCGCCTATCGGCGGGATGGCTACATCGTGCCGCGCTTGCGCCTGGAGGGCCGCGATCTCGCCGGGCTGCAGGAAGCGGTCTCGCATCTGGTCGAGGACAATCCCACCTTGCTCGACCAGTCGATCGTCGGGCCGCATGTGCCCGGCAGCGGCGTGCAGGGCGTCAAGGTNNATCAGCGGACCGGAAACCGGATGGCATCGCGATGGCCAGGTCTGGCCGATCAAGCCGCTCGCGACCACCAGCGTGTGGATCGCTGCCACGGAAAGCACGGTCAGGAACGGCTGCCTGCGCGTCATCCCGGGCTCGCACGCCGCCCAGCGGATCGGCGAGCATGTCTTCGAGGACCGCAAGGACATGATCGTCCGCCGCAGCCTCGCCCGCGCGGAATTCGACGACAGGACGGCCGTCGACGTCGAGCTCGAGCCGGGCCAGATGGTCATGTTCGACGTCTATACCATCCACGGCGCCACCCATAACCGAGGCGCCGTTCCACGGGCAGGCTATGCGCTGCGCTTCATGCCCGCGACCAGCCATTTCGACCACGATGGCGCCGAACGCCGGGATGAGCCGGGCTACGCCCACGATACCCGCGCCTTGCTGCTGGCGCGCGGCAGGGACCGCAGCGGCCTGAACGATTTCGTGCGCGGCCATACCGTGGTGTCCTGAGCACGCGCCTCTCTCAGGAAGCAGAGCGAAGCCCGTCGTCGATTGCCCGGTTGCAGGCCTAGCGTCCTGTTCCTAGAGTCCCGTCCAATAGCGCAGGGGGAGGAGCATGGCGTCCACCACGGTCTTCGGCTCGATCGCCGACTATCACAAGGGCAGCATCGAGATCGTCAGCGGCGATCCCAAGCACTACGTCTTTTCCAACATCTTCGAGGTCGCGTCGAAATCCCAGCCCTACGAGCGCGTGGTGGTCGGCAAGAACCTCGAGTATGTCCAGGAGGTGATGCGCGCCGAGGGCACCTCGCCGTGGTTCGGCTGCGCCCACGATGAATTCGCGCTCTGCATGGACGGCGAAGTCGAGATCGAGCTGGTGAAGCTGGCAGCACCTCCAACCGGGAAAGACGGCGCGGTTTTGATCGGCGAGGCGCCCCATGAAACACCGAAAGGCAAGCGCATGGGGCTGATCAGGTTGCGGCGCGGGCATCAGGCTTTATTGCCGGCGGGTTGCGGCTACCGCTTCACCGCCAAAAAGCTCGGCGTCATCCTGCAACAGACCATTCTGGGCGAGCTCAGCCAGCAGAAATGGTCGCAGATCTGCCTACAATAGGGGAGCGGGCGATGTCGTCGACTGCAGTGGCATCAACAACAACCGTCGTCTCGACCGATCCCAGCAACGAGAACGGCTATCGCACGTTCAAGCTCGGCAAGTTCGAGCTGGCGCGCGACGAATATTTCGTCACCATCCGCTGGCCGGCCAAGGGCCAGACGCGCTCGCACCAGATGTCGGCCGAGGCCTTCCTGCGCGCCTGCATGCGCGACGTCGCGTGGAACTTCTTCTACGGCTGGGTCAACTTCGACCACGTGATCGGCACGCGCAATCTCTACGGCCAGGTCGACATGTACGCCGGCAGCTTCAATGGCGTCATGAAGGAGGCGGGCGTCGACTACACCGAGCGCTTCGACGCGGGCCACATCATGGCGACCTTCAAGGCCATCCTGCGCGACTGGGTCAACGAAGGCTTCGATCCTTTCGCAGCACCCGTCGAGACCGGCACGGCGTTCGGCACCAAGCAGGGCGATAATATCGCGGCGATCCAGCGCACCCGCATCGCCACCCAGCGCATGCCGGGCCTGCCGGGCGATTCGCCGCTGCGCGACGACATGCCGATCAACCGGGCCTTTGCCGACGTCTCGCAGGACGAGCCCGAGATCGTGGCCGAGCCCGGCTTCGAGGGCCAACTGCACGCTTTCAGCCTGTTCAAGTATCTCAGCCGCTCCGACGTCACCTGGAACCCGTCGGTCACCGCGGTGTGCAAGGCCTCGCTCGCCTGTCCGACGACCGAGGAATACATCTTGCCGGTGTTCCACGGCAACGATCGCGTCGAATGGTTCATCCAGCTGTCCGACGAAATCGTCTGGGATGTCGGCGACAAGAACACCGGCTCGCCGCGTGCCCGCGTGACGATGAAGGCAGGCGATGTCGCCGCCATGCCGGCCGACATCCGCCATCAGGGCTACTCCAGGAAACGCTCCATGCTCTACGTCTGGGAGAACGTCACGCCTGGCCTGCCGCAGCGCTACGAAAGCGGCGAGCTGTCGCCTTATCCCGTCGAGTTTTGAGCGGGTGGCAAGCTCGCGAGCAGCTTCCCGAGGTGCCGGGTATTCAATAACCAGCCACCCAGCGGTTCTTGCGGCGACGACAATGCGGGATACGGCTGATCGCTGCGCAGGAACTCGACCCCGATCCTGAAGTCCTCCTCCTGCTCGAAGGCATGCCAGTGCCGGAAGTCGACATAGGCGCGGCGCCCGTCGCGCAGCACCAGGACGAACCCCGCCGTACTTTGGTGCAGGTCGCCGAAGGTCCAGAAGCATTCGACGCGCTCTATGTCGCTGCGCGAGAAGCCGTGAAGCTCCGCGTCGAGAACATGAAGCACATGGCCGAGCTCATAGACCCCGTCGATCCGGAGATGGCCCGCGGCCTGTGTTGACGCCTTCGCCATGGCGCCACTCTAGGCGCCCGGCCTTGCCGTCGCCACGGGCGGCGGTAAGGTCCGCGCATGAAACCATACGTCATTTGCCACATGGTCATGAGCGTCGACGGCCGGATCTGGGGCAGCCGCTGGCGGCCCAAGGCCAATGTCGTGCCCGGCCTGTTCGAGAAGCTGCACGACCAACTGGGCGGCGGCTCATGGCTGTGCGGCCGCGTCACGGCGCAGGAATTCGCCAAGGGCACCGAATATCCGCCGAGCGACAAAGTCTTTCCGCGCCAGGCTTGGTTCGCCCAGCGTGAGGCCAAGGCCTGGGGCATCTTCCTCGACGCTCACGGCAAGGCCGTTTGGGCGCGCAGGGATATCGGCGGCGATCCGATCCTGGTCATCCTGACCGAGGCCGTGTCCGACCGGCATCTCGCCGGCCTGCGCGCCGATGGTGTCTCCTACATCTTCGCCGGCGCCACCGCGATCGATCTTGCGGCAGCCCTCGAGACGCTCCATCGTGAGCTCGGCATCGAACGGCTCCTGCTGGAGGGCGGCGGCGGCGCCAACGGTGCGCTGCTGCGCGCGGGGCTTGTCGACGAAGTGAGCCTCGTCATCAGCCCGGCGATCGATGGCAGCTCGGGCGCGCCCAGCGTCTTCAACTCTGGCGACGTTGACCTCGGTCCAGCGCCGATCGAAAGCATGACCCTGGCGAGCCACGAAGTGCTCGACGGCGGCGCGGTCTGGCTGCGCTACAAGCTCACCTCCACCAAATAAAACAACCGGCCATTCGGCCGGTCGTCTTGGTTGGATCTCGATGTCTGGTGGCTTAGCGGCGGGCCATCGCGGCGATCGGCGGCTTCTGGCCGTTGGTGACCGGACGCGCGACGGCGACCGGCGCCGGCGTCGCGGCCGAGGGCTGGGCGGCCATGCCGGTGCGGATGTCGCGCGCGACCTTCACGAGGCGCGGGCCCCAGTCGGCTTCGAGCCGGTCGCGGCTGATCTGGTAGATCGGCGCCGAGGCGTTGACGGCGTAGGCCGCCGTACCGTCGGTGTTGCGCAGCGGCGCGCCGACGCCACACAGCTCGGGCAGCCACTCGCCCCAGGTGACGCAGAAGCCCTTGTCGGCCAGTTCCTTGAACGAGCGCTCCATGCCGGTCTTGACCTTGGTCCAGTCGTCGCGCCAGCGGCGGCGGATGGCGTCGACCTGCTTGTTGCGGTCGGCGTCGGGCAGCGAGAAGAGGTAGGCGCGGCCCATCGCCGTGCTGGCCATCGGCACGCGGGTGCCGACATCGTGGGTGATCGCCACCACGGAGGGGCCGCGGCAGGCTTCGAGATAGATCATCGAATGACGGTCGCGGCCGCCCAGCGCCGTCGAGGCGTTGAGCGCGTGCGCCAGTGTTTCGAGCGGGGCGCGCGAGGCGCGGCGCACATCCATGCTCGAGATCGCGGCATAGCCCAAAGCGAGCACCGAGGCACCCAGCTCATATTTGCGGAAGCGCCTTATGTAGTTGAGGTAACCCAATTCGGTCAACGTGTGGGTGAGGCGGGCCACGGTCGGCTTGGGCAGGCCGGTGCGATGGGCGATCTCCTGGTTGCCCAGCATGCCTTCGCCGGCATGGAAGGCGCGCAAAATGTCGAGGCCGCGGGCAAGCGCTGTGACGAACTGCCGATCCTTGGCCGGCATGCCTTCGGCGAGCCCGTTCTCGACGGAGCTCTGGAAAGCGGCGGTTCGCGTGACGAGATGGCTCACATTGCCCATGGTGCGTTTACTCCTGAATGGCCGTTTATTTTCTGCGAAATCAAAGCTGCCACTGCCACTGCAACGCCGCAATGCGGGACGGCGGGTTTTGTCCTGCGAACGTGCAAGGCCGCCATGACCCTGACGCGTGTTTCAATCGCGGCAGTTGTAGAAGCCGCAAAAGCCTCGCGAATTAAGGCGATTTGCACCGCTAGATGATGTGGTCGCTGGCCCCGGGAGGCGCGTCCGGCTACCATCCGCGCCCATTCAGGAGAGGCCGAAGTGGCGAAAGAACCCGCACTGCCCAAGGATATTGCCGGCCTGTCGTTCGAGGACGCGCTGAAGGAGCTGGAGGCGATCGTCCAGCAGCTCGAGCAGGGCAAGGTGAAGCTGGACGAGGCCATCTCGGCCTATGAACGCGGGGCCATGCTCAAGAAGCACTGCGAGCAGAAGCTCGCCGAAGCCAAGATGAAGGTCGAAAAGATCAACTTCTCGCCCGACGGAACGGTCAGCAGCCAGCCTGCCGACCTCGGCTGACGCCCTTCGGGCTGAGTCCGTCTCATGCCGTTGTCGTCCCATCGCGCGTTCGATGCAGCCCTGGCATTCGCCGCCCAGTCGGTCGAGCGGACCATGGATCGCCTGCTGCCACGCCAATTCCCAGGGGGTGAGAGCGGTGAGGCGCGGGTCTTCGAGGCCATGCGCTATTCCAGCCTGGGTGGCGGCAAGCGACTGCGCGCCTTCTTTGTGCTGGCCGGCGCCACGCTTTTCAAGGTGTCGGCGACGTCGGCGCTGCGCACCGCCAGCGCCATCGAGTTCGTGCACGCATACTCCTTGATCCACGATGACCTGCCGGCGATGGACGACGACGATCTGCGGCGCGGCAAGCCGTCGGCTCACAAGCAGTTCGACGAGGCGACGGCGATCCTGGCGGGCGACGCGCTGCAGGCGCTGGCCTTCGAGGTGCTGGCGCACGAGGACACCCATGGAGATTCCGCAGTTCGCGTGGCACTCGTGTCGGAGCTCGCACGGGCGGCCGGCGCGCACGGCATGGTGGGCGGCCAGATGCTCGANNTGAAGACCGGCGCGCTGATCTCGTTCTCCTGCACAGCGGGTGCGATCCTGGGCAAGGCGGCCGAGCCGTCGCGCGCCGCGCTCTCGGCCTATGCGCACGACCTGGGCCTTGCCTTCCAGATCGCCGACGACCTGCTCGATGTCGAGGGTAACGTGGCTCAGCTCGGCAAGACGCCGGGCAAGGACGCAGCGGCCGGCAAGGCCACCTTCGTGTCGATCCTCGGCCAGGAACGGGCGCGCGCCCAGGCGATCCTGCTGGCGCGACAGGCCGCCGGGCATCTGGAGCCGTTCGGCGGGGCGGCCGATCTGCTAAAGCAAGCCGCCGATTTCGTCGTCGCCCGGCGCGCATGAGCGATCCTGCAGGAGTATAGTGCTGCCATGACCGGGCCGAGCCCCACGCCGCTCCTCGATACCGTCGATATACCTGCCGACATACGCCGGCTGCGGGTCGACCAGCTGCGCCAGCTTGCCGACGAGCTGCGCCAGGAGACGATTTCCGCGGTTTCCGTGACAGGGGGCCATCTCGGCGCCGGGCTGGGCGTGGTCGAGCTCACGGTGGCGCTGCACTACACCTTCGACACGCCGAAGGATCGGCTGATCTGGGACGTCGGCCATCAGGCCTATCCGCACAAGATCGTCACCGGCCGCCGGTCGCGCATCCGCACGCTTCGCCAGGAGGGCGGGCTGTCGGGCTTCACGCGCCGGGCCGAGAGCGAATACGACCCGTTTGGTGCGGCACACTCCTCGACCTCGATCTCGTCCGGCCTCGGCATGGCTGTGGCGCGCGATCTGGCCGGCGGCAACAACAACGTCATCGCCGTGATCGGCGACGGCGCCAT
>PLYQ01000008.1 GCA_003153415.1 Rhodospirillales bacterium
CGAGACCGCAAAAAGTTCCGGCCGGGGCTCGTTGGGAAGCGAGTTTTTTTGCGCATCATAAGGCCGGGCAGCCGCGGGAAGCGGCTGAATCGGGACGACTCTGGGAGACTGGGAAGTATGCGCCACGTGCTGGTGGCTATCCTTATGTTTGGCTTGGGGATGGTCTTCACGTCGTTTGCTGCGAGTTCGCTGCAGGGCTGGGCCATGACCAAAGTGGTCCACGTAGACACCGAGCCTGTCCCCGAAGTGGCGGAGTTTCTTCTGCCGACGCCGGGCGGCCGCAGGCGCGGCGGCCTCAATTGCGAAGCGCTGGCAGCGGGACCGATGACTCTCATGAAGACCGACGGCGGTGCCAAAAAGTAGAAGGCGCCTCGCTCAACCCTCGCCCAAGCGACTATAGTCGGGGCAACAACGATTGCCTTTGAGGGAGAGCGCCATGATGCGGCACGCAATTCTGAGCGCGGCACTGTTGGCCTTCGGCTTGGCCAGTACCACGTATGCACAGCAGCAGAAGGTCGGCGCGCCCCCGGAAGCCTCCAACATGCGGCTGGCCGGGTGGAGCGACCTGCAGGCACGCAGCGCCTACCAGCCGACGATCCATCAGCAGGGCAACCGCTGGATCGCCTATATCGGCCATCACGGCGGCACCGACGACATTCCGACCCCGGTCAATCCCCTGACCGGCAACGCCGAACCCAACGGCACCTCGATCGTCGACGTTACCGATCCGGCGCAACCCAAGTACCTGCGCCATATCCCCGGCGCCCCCGGCACCTACGAGGCGGGCGGTGCGCAGATGGTGCGGGTATGTGACGGCAAGAGCCTGCCCAAGGGAGATCCGGCCGCGGTCTACATGCTCCGCACCTTCGGCGGCGAGGCGCACGAGATCTGGAACGTCGCCGATCCCGCCAATCCGGTGCTGCTGGCGCGGCTCGACGGGCTGAAGGATACGCACAAGAACTGGTGGGAATGCGACACCGGCATCGCCTTCCTGGTCTCGGGCGCACCCGACTGGCGGACGCGCCGCATGACCCAGATCTACGACCTCAGCGATCCCGCGCATCCCAAGAAGATCCGCGACTTCGGCCTGCCCGGCCAGGAGCCGGGCGCCACGGGCGTGGTGCCGACCGAGCTGCACGGGCCGATCTCGACCGGGCCGAAGGGCAACCGCGTCTATTTCGGCTACGGCACCAACAAGGGCGGCGTCGTGCAGATCGTCGACCGCGAGAAACTGCTGAAGGGACCCGCGGCGCCGACGCCCGAGAACCTGCGGGCGCCCGAGATCTCGCGGCTGCTGATGTCGTCATGGAACGGCGCGCACACCACCTTCCCCATGCTGCAGATGCCAATCGCCGAATTCGCCAAGGACAAGGACGGCGGCAAGCGCGACATCGTCATGATCGTCGACGAGGCGATCCTGAACGAGTGTCTCGAGGCGCGGCAGATGGTGTGGTTCGCCGACGTCTCGATCGAGAACCGGCCGATGATGATCTCGAGCTGGACCGTGCCGGAAGCCAGCGGCAATTTCTGCCAGCGCGGCGGCCGTTTCGGCTCACACTCCTCCAACGAGAGCATGGAGCCGGTGTACTACGGCAAGATGGCCTTCATCGCCTTCTTCAATGCCGGCGTACGGGCCCTCGACATCCGCGATCCCTTCAATCCTAAGCAAGTCGGCTATTTCATCCCCTCGATCACCGACAAGACCGACAAGCGCTGCGTCAAGATCGACGGCAAGGACCGTTGCAAGACCGCCATCCAGACCAACAATGTCGAGACTGACGCGCGCGGCTACGTCTACATCGTCGATCGCGCCAACACCGGCATGCATATCCTTGAACTGACCGGCAGCGCGCGCCAGGTGGCGGGACTGAAGTGAGCTGATGCTGAGCCGCCGCACGCTCCTCCAGACGTCGATGGCGGCGGGGCTGGTGGCGGGGCTGGCCGGCCTATCCGTCTTCGCCAACTGGTATGTCGACAACACCGGCTGGCACCAGATCGCCTGGCCGTTCCCGCGCGACGCTTGGCCGAAGGGCCAAGCCTGGCGCGGCGAAGGGGTCGAGATCTACATCAGGCCGAAGCTCGGCTTCTGCGGCAATTGCGACACCGGCGTCGTCGAGGATTCCGAGGTCGACAGGGTGACCGACATCGACCTGCTCGACGAGCATTTCACGCCATTGCAGGGGGGCAATCGCATCCGCATCACCGACTTGTTCGGTCGCTCCAGGTTCTATCGCCTCAAGATGAAGGACGGCTCCCAACGTCTCGCCGAGGCCATCGCGGTCTCCTACAACTGCGATCTCGTGGTAGCAATCATCGTCGGCAACGTCACCGACGAGGCCACGCGCAAGACCGCGCACCAGTTCATCGAATCCAACAAGGTCCAGGTTCGGCTGAACCAGCAGCTCGAGGGCAAATAGGCCTACTTCAGCGCGTCGGCGACCTTGTCGAGGCCGGCCTTGACGCAAGCTTCGTCCTTCTCGCCACCGGGCGCCCCCGAGATGCCGGCGGCGCCCATCGCATCCTCGCCGATCTTGATCGGCAGCGCACCCTGGGCCGCGACGACGTTGCTGAGAAAGACGAAGGCCGCGGTGGGATTGTCCTTCAAGCGCTTGGCCATCTCGCCCGACGGCACGCGAAAGGTGCGCGAGGTGTAGGCCTTCTTGAAACTGTTCTCGATGGTGTGCGGCGGGGAGTTGTCGCCGCGCAGCCGCACAATGATCTCGCCGTTGCGGCCGACCACGGTCACCGAGACGGTGTAGCCCTGCCCTTGCACATCTCCGCACCGGTCGTGGCGATGGCGAGGACCGTGGCGAGCGACAGATCCTTGCGCGCGAGCAATTGCGTGTCGGCGCCACTTGCTGAGACGAGGCCAAGCCCGACGATTCCGAGACCAGCAATAAACCAGTGGTTGGACATTTGAGTTCCTCCCCCTTGTTGGAGAAGCAACCGCAACAGCCGGCACCGGCCGTCGTAATCAGAACGCCACATCACACAACCGTGAGACGCCGCCCTACCCCCAGACCTCTTTCGCCACCTCGACGCAGCGCGAAAGCTTGGCCCACTGCTCGCCCTCGGCCAGCAGGTTGCCCTCCTCCGTGCTGGCAAAGCCGCACTGAGGAGAAAGACACAGCCGGTCGAGGTCGGTGAACTTGGCGGCCTCGTCGAGGCGGCGCTTGAGCTGGTCCTTGCTTTCCAGCGCGCCGGTCTTGGAGGTCATGATGCCGAGCACGGCGTGCTTGTTCTTCGGGAGAAGCCGCAGCGGCTCGAAGCCGCCGGCGCGCTCTGAATCGTATTCCATGAAATAGGCGTCGACGCCCATCTTGTTGAACAGGATCTCGGCCACCGGCTCGTAGCCGCCCTGCGCCATCCAGGTCGAGCGGAAATTGCCGCGGCAGAGATGCATGGAAATGGTCATGCCGGGTGTGCGGCCCGAACAGGCGGCGTTCACCAGGTCGGCGTAGATGTGCAGCAGCTTGTCGGGATCGTCGCCGCGGTCGCGTAGATAGTCGCGCTGCGCCGGATCGCAGAGATAGGCAACGAACACCTCGTCGAGTTGCAGGTAGGTGCAGCCCGCCTCGCCGAAGGCGCGCACGGCTTTCGCATAGGCCTTGCCGAGATCCTCGAAGAACGGCTCCATCGTGGCATAGGCCGACTTGTCGATCGCCTGTCGGCCGCCGCGATAATGCAGCGCCGTCGGCGACGGAATGGTCATCTTCGGCGTCGCCTTGGCGACCGACTTCAAATACTTGAAGTGTTCGATCATCGGGTGGGATGCCGAGAAATCGACCTTGCCGTGAACGTGCAGCCCCTCGGCCTTGGTCTCGGTGCCCTTGAACTGCAGCCCGTGCGCCACACTCACCAGCTCCACGCCGTCGAGGCCTGCGAGGAAGTCGTAGTGCCACCAGGCGCGACGGAACTCGCCGTCAGTCACGCCCTGCAGGCCGATTTCCTCCTGCTTGGTGACAAGCTTCTTGATCTCGGCGTCTTCGACCGC
>PLYQ01000166.1:0-69110 GCA_003153415.1 Rhodospirillales bacterium
CGGCACGGCTGACGCTGGTCGGCGTACTGTCGGCGCCGGGCGCCTTGGCGCCGATGTTCAGCACATTGACGATGCGACCCCACTTGCGCTCGCGCATGCCGGGCAGCGCCAGCCGACAGAGACGAATGGCGGCGAACAGTTTGAGGTCGAGATCGCCCTGCCAGTCCTCGTCGGTCACGGTGTCGAAGGCCTTGGCGTGGCTGATGCCCGCGTTGTTGACCACGATATCGACCTTGCCGAAGTCGGCCTGGATCTTCTTCCAGGTGTCGGCGATCGGCGCCGCCTTGGAGACGTCGCAGGAATAGGCCTCGACCTTGGTGTTGGCCTTGCCGGCGGCCTTCTGGACCGCGGCCTTGGCCGTGGCCAGGGCATCGGCCTTGCGCGCCAGCAGCGCCACCGAGCCGCCCGAGGCGGCAAATTCCTTAGCCATGGCGAGGCCAAGACCGGTGCTCGAGCCGGTGATCACGGCCACGCGGCCGTCCATACGTACGTCCATTGGATCCTCCCAATTATCAGAGCTTGTCGACCAGAATAGCTTAACCACGCTTCGTTTGGATGTATCGCCAGATAGCGAAATTCCGCAATCACTGAACAAGCAGGCGAAGAGCCTCGATCAGCCGATCATTGTCGGCATCCGTGCCGATGCTGATGCGAAGAAAGTTGCCGATCCGATCCCCCGCAAAATGGCGCACGATAATAGCGCGGCTCCGCAGATCGGCGGCGAGCTTCGCGCCGGACCTGCCGGGATGGCGGACAAACAAGAAGTTCGCAACAGATGGCAGCACCTCGAAGCCGAGCTCAAGCAGTGCTGCGGCAAGACGTTGGCGGCTGGCGATAATGCGATGGCGGTTGTGCTCGAACCATGTCTGGTCCTCGAGGGCCGCCACCGCCCCCACCAAGGCAAGCCGGTCGAGCGGAAAAGAATTGAAGCTGTCATTGACGCGCTCCAAGGCCTCGATGAGAGCGCGCTGGCCGATCGCGAAGCCCACGCGAAGACCGGCAAGCGAGTGCGACTTGGAGAATGTCTGAATCACCAGCAGATTGGGATAGGAACGAACCAGCGGAACGGCGCTCTCGCCGCCGAAATCCACGTAGGCCTCATCGATGACGACAACCTGATCCTGATGTTCTGCGACCAACGCCTCTACCTCGGCGCGTCGAAGCGCGATGCCGGTCGGCGCATTCGGATTCGGCAGGATGATCGCGCCACAGGACTGTCGATAGTCGGCGACGCGAACCCGCATCGCTCCGTCGAGCGACACTTCCCGGTAGTCGACGCCATACAGCCTGCAAT
Source organism: Rhodospirillales bacterium (assembly GCA_003153415.1). Lineage (GTDB taxonomy): Bacteria > Pseudomonadota > Alphaproteobacteria > Reyranellales > Reyranellaceae > Reyranella. The sequence goes on from PLYQ01000166.1 coordinate 1,295, forward strand.
AGCTCGGATAGAAGCTGTAGGTGATATCGGGAAACAGCAAAGGCGCGTCATGCCGGAGAAGAGCCTGGAAGCTATGCGCCAGGACTTCGTCCGAGCCGTTGCCGACGAATATCTGTTCACGGTCAACACCGTGCCGCTTGGCCAATGCATCGCGCAAATGCACCGCGCCCGGATCGGGATAGAGCCGCAACGCTTCACCAGCCTCGGCCGATATGGCGGCCGCAACCCGAGGCGACGGGCCGTAGGGGTTCTCGTTGGCGTTGAGCTTCACCACACTCGCCATCGCCGGCTGCTCGCCAGGCACATAGGGCCGCAAAGAATGAACGACCGCACTCCAGTAGCGGCTCATCGCAGGCCCCGCGGGAGTCGAATTCGCGCCTGATCGATTGCTGAGAGCACACGCTCGGGCGTCGCCGGCGCATCCAATCGCACCGCGGTCTTGCCGTCGCCGGTCGCGGCGATCGCGTCCTTGAGCGCATTCCACACCGCCGTGGCCAGCATCAGCGGCGGCTCGCCGACCGCCTTGGAACGGAAGATCGTCGCTTCCTTCGACGGCGCATTGTCGAGCATCTTCACATTGAAGATCGCCGGCACGTCGCGGCTGCCCGGGATCTTGTAGGTCGAGGGGCCGACGGTGCGCAGCTTTCCCTCGGCGTCCCACCACAATTCCTCGCAGGTGAACCAGCCCTGGCCCTGTACGAAGGCGCCCTCGATCTGGCCGAGATCGACCGCGGGATTGAGCGAAGTGCCGCAATCCTGCACCAGATCGGCGCGCAGCACGCGGCTCTCGCCGGTCAACGTGTCGATCGCCACTTCAGCGGCCGCGGCGCCGAAGGAGAAATAGAAGAACGGCCGGCCCTTCATCGCCGCGCCATCCCAATGAATCTTGGGCGTCTTGTAGTAGCCGGTGGCCGACAGCGACACGCGGCCCATCCAGCAGAGCTTGGCCAGCTCGCCGAAGCTCACGACCTGGTTGCTGCCCGGCTTGGCGATGCGCACGGTGCCGTCGGTGAATTCGATCTCGCTTTGGCTGGCGCCAAAATGCTCCGAAGCAAAGGCGATCATGCGGGTCTTGATCGTGTTGGCCGCCTCGTAGGCCGCCCAGCCGTTCAAGTCGGAACCGGTCGATGCTGCGGTCGGCGAGGTATTGGGCACTTCTGCGGTCGAGGTGGCAGAGGGCCGGATGCGCTCGATGTCGACCTTGAAAACCTCGGCCACCACCTGCGCCACCTTGACGAACAGCCCCTGCCCCATTTCGGTGCCGCCGTGATTGAGGCGGATCGAGCCGTCGGTATAGACATGCACCAGCGCGCCGGCCTGGTTCATATGAGGGATGTTGAAGGAGATACCGAACTTCAGCGGGAACAGACCGAGTCCGCGCTTCAAGAGTGGACTCGTGCGGTTGAAGGCGTCGACCTCGGCGCGCCGACGGTCCCACTCGCTGCCACGTTTGATCTCCGACCACAGGCGCGGCAGGTGGTTTTCCTCGAGCTTCTGGCCGTAGGGCGTCTCGTTGTTCTTGTCGTCGTAGAAATTGAGCGCGCGCACCTCGTTGGCGTCGCGGCCTAAATAGCGCGCGATGCGGTCGATCGCGTCTTCCATGACCACGACGCCCTGCGGACCGCCGAAGCCGCGGAAGGCGGTGTTGGATTGCTTGTTGGTCTTGCAGGCGTAGCCGACGGCACGGATGTGCGGAATCCAGTAGGCGTTGTCGACATGGGTGAGCGCACGGGCGATCACGCCCGGTGTCATGTCGAGGCTCCAGCCGGCGTCGGCCGCCAGCGAGGCGTCCAGCGCGAGCACGCGGCCCTCGCCGTCGAAGCCTACCGTGTAGCGGTAGTCGAAGCCGTGCCGCTTGCCGGTGGCGATCATGTCGATCTCGCGCGGCAGGCGAAGCTTCACCGGCCGGCCGGTCCTGGCCGCCGCCAGCGCCGCCGCGCCCGCCACCCACGAGGCGTTGCTCTCCTTGCCGCCGAAGCCGCCGCCGAGACGTCGCACGACAGCGGTCACCCGGTTGAAGTCGTAACCCAGGATCTGGGCGCAAACATGCTGGACTTCCGTCGGATGCTGGGTCGAGGAGTGCACGATCAGATCGCCGTCTTCGCCTGGCAAGGCGAAGGCGACCTGACCCTCGAGATAGAAATGCTCCTGCCCGCCGACGCTGAATTCGGCGCTCAGCCTGTGCGGCGCTGAATTCAGCGCCGCATCGGGATCGCCACGCAGGATCGTCGACGGCGCCTGCACATAGGCCTGCCTGGCGAGCGCCGTGGCAATGTCGAGGATTGCCTCGGTCGGATCGATCTCGACCACCGCCCGCTCGACGGCGGCGCGCGCCCGGTCGAGGGTGTCGGCCACGATCACCGCCAGCGGCTGGCCCGCGAACTCGACCTTGTCCTCGGCGAACAGCGGCTCTTCCTTGCCGGGGCTCGCGATGTTGTTGCGGCCGGGAATGTCGCTTGCCGCGAACACGCCCTTCACACCGGGCGACGCTGCCGCCGCCGAGAGATCGAGTTTGCGCAGGCGGCCCGCCGCGACGGGGCTCAGCACCAGGGCGGCATGCAGCGTGCCGGGCGGCTCGGGCATGTCGTCGATATAGACCGCCTGGCCGGTGACGTGCTTCAGCGCACTGTCGTGGCGCTCGGCGCTACCGATGCCGCCCTTCATAGCGCCTCGACCTCGACCGGGAATTCCGGTTCAGCAATACGTACCGCGAGGCGGCGCAGCAGATTGGCCGCAACCTTCATGCGATAGGCTCCGGTGCCACGCCAGTCGTCGATCGGCTCGAAATCCAAGGGTAGCGCCGACGCGGAGGCGGCAATGAGCCCGTCCTTTAACAACAACGCCTCGACATGGTGCGCTCTCTTCGGAATCGCGGCCATGCCACCGAAGGCCATCCGCACGTCCTCAATCTTGCCGTTCTTGATGCGCAGGCGATAACCCGCCGCCACGGTCGAGATGTCCTGGTCGCGCCGCTTCGAAATCTTGTCGCAGAAGAAGACCTCGCCCGGCCACAGCTTGGGCATCGACAGGCTTTGGATCACCTCGTCCGCTGCCAACGCCGTCTTGCGGTAACCCACGAAGAAATCGTCGAGCGCCAGCTCGCGCGCGCCGCGCGTCGAGACGAGCAGCAGCTTGGCCTCGAGCGCCAGCAGCACCGGCGGCATGTCACCGATCGGCGAGGCAGTGCCGATGTTTCCGCCGATCGTCCCCAGAGTGCGGATCTGCCGCGAGCCCAGCCGCGCGAGGTAGGTTTTCAGTGCCGGATAGGCTGCGATCAAGACCGGCATCGCGTCGGCATAGGTGACCGCCGCACCAATGGTGATCTGTTCCTTGTCCTCGGCGATCGCCGTGAGCTCCGGCACGTGCGCCACGTGGATCACCGACCGAGGCGGCTTGCGCGACCGGCTGGCCAACAGACCGAGGTCGGTGGCGCCGGCCAGCAGCACGGCGCCGCGTCGCTCGACCCGCAGCTTCAGGAGCTCGGCGAGCGTGCGCGGCGCGTGGAAATTCTCCTCAAACACGGCTGCCGCCGTTCGCCGCGGCGGGGGCGATGCCGGCTCGATCGCCAGGCCCGCCACCCGTGTCATGGCCTCGACGATCGGCCGGTAGCCGGTGCAGCGGCAGAGATTGCCGGCCAGCGCATCGTGGATGGTTTCGGGATCGGCCTTTTCGCCGCCGGCGGCAAAGGCATAGGCCGACATGACGAAGCCCGGCGTGCAGAAGCCGCATTGCGTGGCGTCCGAATCGGCCATCGCCACCTGCACCGCGTGCGGCGCGCCACCCGGACCGAGCAAGCCCTCGACCGTGCGCACCGCCTGGCTGTCGACCTGGCCTAGCAGCACGATGCAGGAATTCATCGCCTCACGCCGTCCGTCGGCACGTTCGAGCACCACCGTGCAGGCGCCGCAGTCGCCCTCGGCGCAACCTTCCTTGGTGCCTTTCAGCCCGCGGTGATCGCGCAGCCAGTCGAGCAGCGTCGTCATCGGCGAGACGCCGGACAGCTCGACCGGTCGGTCGTTGAGCGAGAAGCGTATGCGGTCCGCCATGCGAGCAGGATAGGGACGTTGAAGAGAGGCGCAACCCATGATGCACTCCAAGATGCACTGGGCGTACCAACTCGCCCGGCCAACCACAGAAAGACTCTAGCGATGGATCCTTACCGGTACGGCTATTCGCCCGTCGTCGAACGGCCGAAGCTCTCGTGGCCCAACGGCGCCCGGGTCGCGGTGTGGCTCTGCCCCAATATCGAGCACTACGAATACGTGCCGGCCGAGGTGCGGGTGCGCAATCCGTGGCCACGCACCCCGCATCCCGACGTGCTGGGCTACGGCGGCCGCGACTACGGCAACCGGGTCGGCTTGTGGCGCATGTTCGACGTGATGGACAAGCACAACGTGCGCTGCACCGTGTCGCTGTCGATGTCGGTGATCGAGATGTATCCCGAGATCCTCGAGGCCATGGAAGCGCGGCGCTGGGAGTACATGAGCCACGGCTACCTCAACACGCGCTACCACTGGAACTACAGCGAGGAAGAAGAGCGCGAGGTCATCGAGCACAGCAAGGCCACGCACCTCAGGCTGACCGGCCGCAAGCTGCGCGGCTGGTTCTCACCCGCCATCTCCAACACGCTCAACACGCCCGATCTCGTGAAGCAGGCCGGCCTCGACTATATCTGCGACTTCTATCACGACGACCAGCCGACGCCGCTTGCCACCAAGCACGGTGTGCTGATGCACGTGCCCTACACGATGGATCTCAACGATGCGCTGATCTATCGCCAGCCGGTCGAGGCCGAGGAATTTGCCCAGATGATCGTCGACCATTTCGACACGGTCTATCGCGAGGGCAACGAGAACGGACGGGTGATGTGCATTGCGCTGCACCCCTACATGATGGGAGCGCCGCACCGCCTGAAACATCTCGATCGGGCGCTCGGCTACATCCGCAAGCACAAGGACGCATGGATCTGCACCGCCGAGGAGATCCTCGACTGGTACACAGCCAATGGCCTCACGGCCTATCAGCAACACCTCGGCAAGGAGGCGTGAGATGAGCACGTCCTCCGTTCCCAAGAATCCGCCGCCGCTCAAGCCCGGCATGGACCATGCCCTGTACGACTACGCGCCCTTCCCCGAGCGGCCCCGCCTCACCTGGCCCAAAAACGCGCGCATCGCTTCGTACGTCATCCTGCATCTCGAATACTGGGAGCTGCTGCCCGACGAGAAGAGCTACAAGGACCCGCGCATGACAGGCGAGTTCGGCAGCTACACTCCCGACTACCGCACCTGGACGCAGCGCGACTTCGGCAACCGGACCGGCATCTTCCGCGTGTTCGACGTGCTCGACCGCTACCAGATCAGGGCGGGCGTCGCGGTGAATGCACTGGCCGCCGAGCGCTATCCCTACCTGGTCGAGCAGTGCAAGAAGCGCAAATACGAGCTCATCGCCCACGGCCATTCGGCCAATCGCATGATCACGTCACAGATGACCGAGGCCGAGGAGAAGGCCGAGATCGCGAACTCCATTGCCGCGATCGAAAAGGCGGCGGGCGTGCGGCCGACCGGCTGGCTCGGCCAGGATTATGGCGAGAGCCCGCGCACGCCGCAGCTGCTGGCCGATGCCGGCCTCGACTACGTGCTCGACTGGCCGAACGACGACCAGCCCTACCCGATGAAGGTGGCCGGCCGGAAGTTCGTCTCCCTGCCCAGCCAGCCGGAATGGGACGACGTCCAGCAGCTGTGGCTCCGGCGCATCAGCACCACGCGCTATCCCGACCTGGTGGGCGAAGCTTTCGAGCAGCTGCATGAGGAAGGCGGCCAGGTCTTCAACCTCGCGGTCCATCCCTGGCTGATGGGCATGGCGCATCGCATAAAATATCTCGACGAGGCGCTGCGCCGGGTCGACCGGTTCAGCAACGTCTGGCATGCCACGCCCGGCGAGGTCGCGGCCTACTACGCAAAGACGATGATAAGCTGACGGCTCTTAGTTGTCACAGGGCCTTGCCGGCGCACCGTCGCGTGGACGCAATGCCAGTCTTGTATCGGGCATTACCCGATAGACCGGCGCCTGCGTCTCGTCGGCCGTCATGGGGATGACACCGACGCCGAGGTAGCTGCCCGGCGAGTCGGGCTCGAGGGCGGCGGCGACGATGCCTGCCGCGGGCTGCGCCATCGGTACAAACAAGGCGCCGGCTGGCACATCGAGAGGCCGCACCACGATCTGTACGCGCACCGACTGGTCGGGGTTGATCGATTCGCGGCCGGCCTTGGCGCCAACGCGCGTCACGAGGTAAGCCTCAACCATGGCGGAAGCCGCCGTCGTCACCACGCACGTCGCAGCCGCGTTCAGCGCCAGCCGATCGGCGGCCGCCTCACGCCCGCGCAGCACCAGATAGCCGCGCGGCCGCGAGCGGACATCGACTGGCCGGATGTCGCGGCTGTCGACCAGCCGCACCTTGGTTGGTTTGGCGGCGCCGCTTTGCGGGTCGATCAGCGGCAACTCGACATCGCGCTCGCCCTCCTTGTGCGACACCACGAGATCGGAGCGGTCGTTGGCCGCAGCGGCGCGCGCCTCGGCGAGACGCTTCAGCAGACTCTGCGGATCGGCGGCGCTGGTCTCCAGCACCGCCTTGGCCAGCAGATAGTGCGTAGCAACGCGGCGTTGGTAGGACTGCAGGCCGATGCCGACGCCGCGCGTCTCGATCAGATAGGACACGGTGCCGCGCAGCCCAAAGGTATTGCGCGCAATGCCCGCGGCCGTGCCGCCGAGCGACACGCGCCGGTCCGACGGATCGGGCGCTGTGGTGAGGTAGTCGTAGCTCGACAGGCCGTGCCTGGCGATGGCGGCCTCGAGGGCCGGGCGATAGAGATCGCGCGCGATGGCGGTCAGAGCCTTGGGGATCGTGGGGTGCGTCGCCTCGAGGATCATCACATCGGAGCCCTGCAGCGCGCCGAACTTCTCGACCCAGCGCCAGGCCACGCTGAACTCATGATGGTCGAACACGACGTCGGGCGGCAAAACGCGCATCGCCTGATGCAACGCGCGGACCTCGGGTTGACTGAGCTGCAGGTGATCGCGGTTGGGATCGGCGCCACTGGCCACGACACGACGATCGGCCGCCGCACCGTCGACATTGGCGCGCGGCACGATCACAACGCTCACCTTGGCGAGCAGCGGCGCCAAATCGCCTCTGGCCAGCGCCGCAGCCAGCGCCAGCATGGCCTCGCCGCCCGCCGGCTCGTTGCCGTGCTGCTGGCCGATCAGCCACACCACCGGACGGCCGAGGGCGCGGATCGCCGCCGGATCGGCGAGACCTTCGACAGTGAGATAAAGTACGGGAATGTCGCGACCCTGCGTCGAGCGGCCGAGGCTGCCGAGCCGCGCCTGCCGCGAGTCGAGGACGAGCGTGGCGAGAAAGTCAGCCATCGCCTCCTGGTTGGTGAGTGTGGGGTCCGGCGTTCGAAAGGCGGGACTGTCGAGACGTATATCCGGAACCGGCGGATAGTGCGCCAGCACGGCAGCGCTCTGGCGATAGTCGGACGGCGCACGCTGCTGCGCGGCAGCGGTGCCCGCCAATAGAAGAAACAGGACAAGCAAAATACGAAATCGGGGCATTGCTGACGCTATCACGCCGCCTCGCCCGCCACCCAGCCAGACGACCAGGCCCACTGGAAATTGTAACCGCCCAGCCAGCCCGTGACGTCGACGGCTTCGCCGATGACATAAAGACCGGGCACCTTCTTGGCTTCCATGGTCTTCGACGATAGCCCTGCAGTGTCGACGCCGCCCAGGGTCACCTCGGCCTTGGCGTAGCCCTCGGTGCCGGTTGGAGTCACGCGCCAGGCTTTCAAAGCAGTCGCGAGCGTCTCGAGATCCTTGTCGCGCCGTTCGCCGATCACGCCCTCGTCGGCCAGCACCTGCGCCAGGCGCTGCGGCATCACTTCCCCCAGAATCGTGCGCAGCTCGGCTTTCGGTCGCGCGCGCTTGCGCTCCTTGAGGAACGCTGCGGCGTCCAGATCGGGCAACAGGTCGACCGCGATCTCCTGGCCGGCGCGCCAGTAGGACGAAATCTGCAGGATCGCCGGGCCGGAAAGGCCGCGATGGGTGAACAGCATGGCCTCGCGGAACTTCGTGCGGCCAAGGCTCGCCACCACGTCGAGCGATACGCCGCTGAGATCCGGCACCGTTGCCAGCAACGGAACCAGCGCCGGCCGCGTCTCGGTCATCTTGAGGCCGAAGCGGCGGGCGGTGTCATGGGCAAATCCGGTCGCGCCCATCTTGGGGATGGAGAGGCCACCGGTCGCCAGCACGACCGACTGCGAGGTGAAGTCGCCATGGTCGGTTTTCACCGTGAAGCCGTCGACTTTCTCGATGGCGGAAATCCTGTGCGCCACGCGGACGTCGACGCCGACGGCGGCGGCTTCGTCCAGCAGCATGGCCACGATCTGACGCGCCGAGCCGTCGCAGAACAGCTGACCCAGGGTCTTTTCGTGCCAGGCGATGCCGTGCTTTTCGACCAGGGCGATGAAGTCGTGCTGGGTGTAGCGCGCCAGCGCCGATTTAGCGAAATGCGGATTGGCCGACAGGAACGCCTCCGGCCGGCTGTCACGGTTGGTAAAGTTGCAGCGCCCGCCGCCCGAGATCAGGATTTTCTTGCCGACCTTGTCGGCGTGCTCCAGCACCACGACGCGCCGGCCGCGCTGGCCGGCGCGGATGGCGCACATCAGTCCGGCGGCACCGGCGCCGGCAACGACCACATCGAAGCGCTGGCGGTTCACGCCAGGGCCGTCCTCATGATCCACAGGCCGAGCAGGAGTCCGGCAATGGCGCCCGCCACCGAGCCGCCGACATAGAGCGCGGCCAGGGTGTGCTCATGACGTTCCCACAGCAGGACGGCATCGAGCGAGAAGGCCGAGAAGGTGGTGAAGCCACCCAGGATGCCGGTGGCGAGGAACAGCCGCATATGGCCCGTCGCGCCGCCTTTCTGCGCGAACCAGCCGGCGACCAACCCCATCGCCAGCGAGCCCGCGATGTTGATGACCAGTGTGTACGAGGGAAAATGCGTGCCCAAAAGCCGCGCCACCCAGATGTTCATGCCGTGGCGGATGGCGCCGCCGACGCCCGCGCCGATGAAGACCACCAGATAGCCCTGCATGCCGCCCCTTCTCCCGCTCGTGTTTAGTCAGTTGCCATAGTGCGGCATCAATCCGGGAATACGAAATCCTGGTCGTCGCGCTTGATGCCGACCTGTTCGAACCAGTCCGGTCCCAGCAGGCTGGTGGTCAGGTCGAGGCATTTCAGGCCGGCGACCGGATTGCCGGCACGCTCGACCACCAGGCCTTCCTTGGTCCGCTTCTCGCCCTTGGGGCCCCAATTGCCGATGCCGCTATAGACCGTGTAGGTGACCGCCGCCTTGGTGAAGCGCAGCCACGTCCCGCCGCCGCCGGCGAACGACACGACCTCGCCGGTCGCGGCCTTCGCCGGCGCAACCTGGCCTTCGGGCAGCGTGATCTCGAGCGGCTCGGACGAGTCGACCTTGCCGAAGCGATATTGCAGATAGCCCTTATTGAGACCGGCGTCCTTGGAGGCGCAAACCGAGACCATGCGGGTGCCGGTGCGGCAGGAAAATATGACGACCTCGGCGGGTGTACAGAAAGACTTCTGGGGCGCTGCCGGCTTGGCCCCGGCCGTGCTGTCGACCACGCGTGCGGCGCTCACCAGCGCAACGGTGCGCGTCTTCTTGCAATTGACGTCGCCCGCGCACTCGGCGGATATCACCTTGCTGAGCTGGTAGGTGAGCGTCACACGCTTTCCGACGAGCGCAGGCTTCTCGCAAATCCCGAAGGTCGCCATCTCCTCGAACGCCGCGCCGCGCTCGTCCTTGAGCGTGAGATAGCAGGCAACGTCGCCGATATTCATCGCGGTGATGGTGCCGGAGGTCCGCTTGGTGGCATCGCCGATCTTGACCGTGCCGCTGTCTTGCGCCGCGGCCGACGAGACGCCGCCGATCAACGCCGCGATCATGACGATCGTCCGAGTTCTCATGTCAGGAACTCCCCGCCGTTCACATGGATGGTCTGGCCGGTGATGAAGGTGCCTTCGGGCCCGACCAGCAGGCGCACCATGGCGGCGATCTCCTCGACCGTGCCGAAACGTTTGAGCGGGATCGGCCGGCCGGCCACCGGGCGCGGCCCCGCCGCGGCGGCGCGCGCGGTGTCGATGGCGCCGGGCGACAGCGCGTTACAGGTGATCTTGTGCGGCGCCAGCTCGACGGCGAGCGCCCGCATAAGGCCTTCGAGGCCCGCCTTCGACGCCGAGACATGACAGCGATTGGGTGTGCCGACGTGCGTGGAAACACCGGACAGGGCGACGAAGGCGCCACCGCCGCGCGCCACCATCTGCGGCACGATCGCCTTGGCCAGCAGAAAAGCGCCGTCGAGCGCCACCGACAGGATCTCGCGCCATTCCTCGAACGACATGTCGAGGAACGAGGTCTGGCGGCGCAGACCGGCGTTGCTCACAAGGATGTCAACGCCGCCGAATTTCTGTGCGGCCTCGGCCGCCAGCCGCGGCGCGACGGCAGGATCGGACACGTCGCCCATCGCCGCCATCGCCCTGCCGTCGGCCGCTTCGATCTCGCGTACCACGGAGTCGACCGCGGCCTTGTCGGCGCGGCCGTTGACGACGACCGCCGCGCCGTCGCGCGCGAGCGTCAGCGCAATCGTGCGGCCGATATTCTTACCAGCGCCGGTAACCAGCGCGACTTTGCCTTGCAGAGGCAAGGCCCGGGGGTTTTCCCCAGCTTTCTGATCTATTCCCACGTTGGATATCCCTTGATAAACCGCTGTTTACAGCTATTCTGAGCATCAAGCGGAAAACATCGGAATTACCGGCGTTTTCCCCCATTTGTGTCCCCGGTGTGTCCCCGGCCAAGGGGTTCGTCGGGAGTAGCCCTTGCCGGAGGCTGCCTTGCCCAAGCTTACCAAGCGCTTCGTTGATGCTCTACGGCCTGTCACGCGCGACACGCTGTATCGAGATGATGACCTTGCAGGCTTCGCGCTCAGGGCCAAGCCGTCGGGCGTTCGCACATGGCTCGTCCAGTACCGAAATTCGGCCGGCAGGACTCGAAAGCTCGCCTTGGGGCGAGTGGGGGTGCTGACACCCGACGAAGCGCGCCAGCGGGCACGCAAAGCCCTTGGGCGCGTGGCCGACGGCGAAGACCCCTCCGCGACACGTAATGCCGAGCGCGGGGCGATGACAGTGGCCGACCTTTGCCGCGACTACCTGGCCGACGCCGACAAGGGCCTCATCCTGGGCAAGGGCAAATGCCCGAAGTCGGAAACGACGCTGGGTCCGGATCGAGGTCGCGTCGCACGCCATATCATCCCGTTCCTGGGGACGATGCCAGTGGACGGTGTACAGCAAGCCGACGTGCGCCGGTTCCTGCACGCCGTCCAGACCGGCAAGACGGCCAAGGTGGTCAAGACCAAGACCGGGCGGCCTGTGCATGTGACGGGCGGCAGCGGCACGGCCACGCGAACGGTGGGCTTGCTGGGCGGCATCTTCTCCTACGCCGTGCGGCAGGGCTTGCGCGCCGACAACCCCGTGAAAGGCATAGAGCGGCCGGCCGACCAGCGTCGCACTGCGTTCCTTTCGATGGACGACTATCGGGCGCTGGGTGCCGCGCTGGCCGCCGCCGAGCGTGAAGGCGAAAGCGCCCTCACCATACAGTCGGTACGGCTGCTCGCGTTGACCGGCTGTCGGAAAGGCGAGGTTGTATCGCTCACTTGGCCGGAGGTTGACCTTGAAGCGCGCCAGCTCCGGCTCACGAACACGAAAGAGGGGTACAGCATCCGACCGCTGGGCCAGCCAGCAGCCGATTTGCTGGCCAGCCTTTCGCACCATCCCGAAAGCGACCTGGTGATTGCGAGCGGTCCGAATGGAACGCCCTATGTCGCTCTGCGGCGCGCATGGGGCAGGATCCTCGCTCGCAGCAAACTCAAGGGCGTGACCCTGCACACGCTGCGGCATTCGTTCGCCACGACGGCCAACACGCTGGGCTGCTCGGAGCCGACTATTGCGGCGATGCTGGGCCACTCGCGCGGCACCATGACCAGCCGGTACGTGCACGTCGTTGACGCCACGCTGCTGGCGGCCGCCGATCGCGTCGCCGGCGCCATCGCTCACGCGCTGGGCGGCGGGAAGCCGGCGAAGGTGGTGAAGATGCCTGAGCGCCGAAAGGCGGATCGAGCGACGTCGTGATAGAATTTCTATCGGCGCGGCTAGGTTTGGCCGCCGAAAACCCTGACCGTACAGGGCCGCCGCGCCGACCACTCTACGGATGCACCGATACGGACGTGCGCAATGGATATCGACTCACGATGGAAAGCCCGGCGACGAAGGCTCGAGCATCTGCTGAACGCTCTTGCCAAGATCAAAGAGTACCAACCGGGGCTTGTTACGAGGCGCATTCGCGTAGCGCTCGCCAAGATGCTCCCGCCTGAGATGACGGAAGATCCGGCCATTGACGACCTTCTGAAAGGAATCGGACTGTCGCCAAAGATGCTCGAAAGTCAGCACCAGGCGCGCGACGCTTCCGGATTACGCGATCCGTTTGAGGCCGGATTTACTGGTGACCCATATGCATCTGAAATGGATGCGCTGAAGGAGTTGGCGACCCTTGCTGAGTACACGACGCCCACACTTGAGGACATCGCGAGGACACTCGAAGGCGGCTCCAAGGGTTCCGGGAGGGTGGTGTCTCAAATGCTGGAGCAGCAGGCGTCACAGGCGTCCCAAGTGGCAAAGACTGGTGCGGCAGCAAGACATGCACATGACAAAGAAAATCGCGAGAAAGTGCTCAAGCACTGGTTAACGGGAAAATGGTCGACGAAGAGGCGATGTGCCGAAGAGGTATGTGGGGACGCCGGCATTTCACAAAGAACGGCGGAGAAGGCTTTATGGGGTGCATCCGACCCCGACCCGTGGCCAGTAAAGCCTCAGCACAAGAAGCGGAATTAGGCACACCTCCTCCCGGGCAGACGGTCTATATCGCGCGTTTCGTTATGCTTATTGATGTTGCCCACATTCAACCGACTGAGGGCAACATGTCTCAAGCTTCCACTGCTCCCACGTCACCCAAGTGGCCTTCTCGCATGCGCAGGCAGCAAGCCAGCGAGTACTTGCGCGAGGTCCATGGCGTAACGCTGTGCCCGAATACGCTCGCTAAACTCGCCGTCGTTGGTGGGGGCCGGGGCTTCCGGCTCGACGGCAGATTCCCCATCTACGATCAGCCCATACTCGACGCGTATGCCATCGCGCGGCTCGGCCCCATTCGCAGTTCCACCAGCGACCGGCAGGCCGCTTAAGAGAAACCCCGCTCACAGGGTTCAACTGCGAGCGGGGCGAAGCGATTCGTCCAACCCCTTCTTACAAGGTTAAACGAGATGACAAAATTACCGCCGAGTACGCGTAAAAGCAACGCTCAACCGCTGCTCCCCCTCTTTGACCATGCCGACCGTCGCCGTTGGGATAACGCATCCCTGGCCACCCGAATGGTGCGTCGCCGTTGTTGCATCGAGTCCGCTGCCACGGCGCGTGCGGTTGCCGAACTTGCCGGCTTCCCAGTGGGGGGCAACCGATGAGCGGGCGCTACCAGCTATATCATCCCAGCGGTGACCCGGAGATCCACGACCTTTCCGGTCGTGTTGAAGACACCCTCTGCAAGCTAATCAAGGCCGGCGCTGTTGGGCTGACCACGATCGAATATCCGGCGCCGAGGACGAGCGACTACGTGTTCAAGTTACGGAAGCGCGGTTTCATTATCGAGACCGTAACCGAGCCACACGGAGGCGACTTTCCAGGCCATCACGGGAGGTACTTCTTGCGCAGCAAGGTCGAGTGCCTTGATGCTAATCTGCATCAAGAGGCGGCGTGATGGCCTACCAGGACGCGGCCCGCGAATATGCCAACGCTGGCATCGTACCTCTGCCGCTGGGCGGGGAAGATGGCAAGCGACCGCTTGTCCGCCATCCCGGAAAATTCGGGCGGCAAGCCGCGCTCCAGATCGCGCCAAAGTTTCCCGACGCCAACCTCGGCTTCTGGTGCGGCCGACACAACCGCTTGACGCTGGTGGACATCGACAGCGCGGAAGGCTCCGAGCTGCAATATGCCCTCGACCGTTTCGGCCCGTCGCCCGTCATCGTGCGAACCGCCAGTGGCAAACACCATGTGTACTACAGGCACGATGGCGAGCGACGCCGTATCCGACCGATCCGGGGGCACGCAATCGACATATTGGGGGAAGGGGGCCTTGCGGTCGCCCCGCCTTCAACCAGGACCACTGGCGGCAAGTACGAGTTTGTCCATGGAGGTCTTGCTGATCTTGCGAACCTGCCTGCCATCCGCAGAGGCGCACTTCACGGTCTCGAGCCCGCACCGATCGAGAAACAGACTGCATCATCTCTCGCCGGTAACGCGGCCGCGATCGGCCAGCGCAATGACAGTCTTTTCCGGCTGGCGCTGGCCTTGGCTCACGCCGCCGAGTCAGCGGCGGCCCTGTTGGCGCAATTGAAGGAAGCAAATGCCGAATTGGCGAAACCGCCTCTGCCAGATGCCGAAATCCTACGCGCTGTGCGGAGCGCGTGGCAGTACAAGATGAACGATCGATTGATGGTTCCCGGCGCGGACAGCAGCATCATTCTGCCGTCAGCGTCGATTGCTCGCCTCCTGGTCGCAGGGGAAACCGACGCGATGGCTCTGCTGGCACTTCTGCGGCAGGCCCACAGTGGCCGGCTGGGTAGAGCCTTCGCGGCGTCACCGCTGGCGATGGAACGGCATCGGTTGATCGGATCTTGGGACAAGCGACGTTATCGGAACGCGACCCGCAAGCTCTGTGAGCTGGTGCAGCTCACGTCCGGCGGCAGAGGCAAGCACGATCCGGCGATGTACCGATTTGCACCCGCCAGCAAAGGGGACGGATTTGCCCCCCAATCTTAATCAGACACTCTCCCCCTCTCTCCCCCGATCCTTAGCGCGGTCCCGCTCTCTCATTCCCAGCGTCATGCAGCCTAGCTGCCTACGTCGGGACGAAATCATTATTAGAATCGATCGGACGCGGCGTTCGAGTTCATTCAGTCGCTCATTGCGCCACGAACGTGTTACAATTTCCATCGAGTGCAGCGTCGTGATGACGCCGCCGCGTCCCTGAGCAGGAGAAGCGCATGCCCATCGCAGCAGTAGGCGTCGCCGCCTTCGCCATCGGCGCCGCAGTCGCCCCCGAAGCCATTGCAACCTTTGCCTTCGTCGCAGCCGTTGGCGCCACCGTTGGTGCTGTCGGCGCCGTTAGGCGCACGGCGTGCATATTCACCGCCGCATTGCTAACAGGTGAAAACAATGAGACAGCTCGTTAGTTCCTGGGTAGAGGCCGAGAAAAATGGCTACCGCCACACTTTGAGTGAGGCGATCGAGGAATTGAACCGGGAGTGCGGTATCAAACTGACGTATTCGCGGCTGGCCGAGTGGCGTAAGGGCAAATACACGCCGTCGCAGAAAGTCCTCTCGGAAATGTTCTACCGGGTATTGCCGTGGGCGCTCATGAAGTCGGGAATCAAGGCCACCGACGAACAGCTGGACGCGCTCGAGGATCTCATCTGGAAGGTCAATGTGAGGGACGGCGAGCGGTATATCGAACATCTCTAGGCGCACGTCGTGTACCCTGGCGGCTACCTAATGATTTCGGAATTGGGCCGCAGCCGCTCAGGTGGGCGAGGCGGACGCCACCGCTGTGAATATTGCCCGGCCATCGACATTCGCGATTTGCATCGCCTGGGGCAGAAAAGCCGAACAGGCGTTTGCGTCTCATGGCGCTGGCACCGCGGCGGCAGCGCGCTTTGTAGCATCGATATAGAGATCCACGACGATCACGTTACGCTCAGAGACGTTACGGAACGAGGGCAGCACCGCACCGAATGGATCGTCCTAACGCGAACGCCGTGTCACTACGGTGGAACACGTCCTTGGTTCTGTTGTCCCGGTTGTCACCAGCGGTGCGCGAAGCTCTATATGTACCGGGGGCGCTTCCTATGTCGGCCGTGTCACGGGCTAGGCTACCGAAGCCAGCTCGAGGCTAGGCCTGAGCGGCCGCGTCTGATCGCGCAACGCATTCGGCGAAGACTCGGTGCGTCGCCAAACTTGATCTTACCATTTCCTGCCAAGCCCGCGAAGATGCACTGGCGAACCTATTACCGTATTCGTGAGAAGGGCGAACGGTACACAACGCGCGCCATTGCGATGATGGCTGCTTCTCTGAGACTCAATCGGCTCCAATCCGGACACCAGGCGGGGCCGGCAGCGCCAGTCACAAAGGTCACTGCACCCGATTGAGAAGCACTGTCCAAGACGTAGGTCCAATATCGTCGTGCGATGTGCCGCTGCACTGAGCGATGCCACCTTCGCTGCGACGACACACGAGATTATCCGCCCACCAGCGACCTCCGTTGGTACAAGTTGTATCAGAATCTCGGATAATCATTTCCTGTCCAGAGAATCGGGCCTGCGCCGGTGCGCGGCACGAATAGCCGGGCTCGCTCGGTCGGTGAAACTCGAGCTGGCCGTTGCCCTTGTCGTCGAAACAATAGGTTGAGACTCCCGGCGCCGGTCTCCTCGGGGAGTGCCGGAAGGGATCGGTGCGCCAGCATCCCTTGAGGAACGAATAATTTTCAGTCGGCTTTTCCGGCATCTTAAGCACTGGCGATGGCGGTGGCTTTAGTTGGGCGGTCTGCTGCGGGCGCGATGCCCCAGGATGGGTCGGCAGTTCGAGTGACGGCAAGGACGGCGACTGAATGCTCGCGCACGCCAGGCTCTTCCGGGCGAGTTCAAGTTCGAGTTTTCGGACTTGCTTGCTGAGGTTCGCGCCATGCTCTGCTTCAGCGGAAAGCGCCAGCGGCAGGGAGGGACAGAAGTTCCAACCCAAGGCCGGCACCAACAGCCCGCAGGCGCGCAGTAAAACTAAGCCCACGGCGGCAACAACCGCGACGAAGGCGACCCAAAGCATAGCCGGCAGGCGCGAGCGTCGTACGCGGCCCATCAGGTTTGGAAGGTCTGCATTGGTTTGCCCTCAACTGCCGCGAGTTTCAAAGGGCCGCGGTCCGGGAGCAACGCCGAGGCCTTGCCGCTTACCCCGCTGACACTGGCTGCGCCATCGGGTTTTCTCCTGCTAACCTAAGCGCCACGGTGTTCGAAAGACTGACAACATTCTATGTTGTCGTCGGCAGGCAAAGAATGACGTCGTCGATAAACAACCGTTGCTCCGATGGCGCTCTCGCCCGCCAGCGGGTTCTGGGTCTGGCGTCTGCGATCCTCGCGATCTGCAGTGCAATTGGTTTCTCGGCCGCGATAACGTCGCGGGTCTACGCGCAGGCCTCGCCCAGCGTACCGTTCGACGACGCAGATGCGCAGCTTCGAGTAAGACAAGCGGCCAACGCAGCCAGCGCAGCAGCCAGTGAGGTCGATGAATTGCGCAAGGCGCTAGAGATCGAACGACGGCGTGTCGTTCAGACGAACGAAGAGCGTGACCTCAACGGCGCGGCGATCAAGACCCTGGAGAAGAACCTGCGCGAAGCAGAGACAAAACTGCGCGATCGAGAGGCAGCACTCAAGGAGGCCCAAGAGGCGCGCAGCCGCGGCCTCGCCGCCGAAGCTCAACGAAAGAAGATCGAGGATGCCCAACGCAAGCCAGCGGAAACCTCGGTGCCTCCACGGGATGCGACTTCCACGCCCCTGGCAATTCCTAAGGATCCACGCCAAACACGTGAAGATACTCAACTAAAATTGACGGAAACTTTTGTACAGCCGCAAACCCAATCGCCGGGATGGATCGCAGACGCGAAGACGGGGTGCAAGGTCTGGAGCGTCTTCTCTAACTTTTGGCATTCAATCAGTTGGACAGGCGGTTGTCGGAACAACCTCGCGGAGGGTTCTGGCGTCCTGTACTATTTTTTGAATGGTAGGCCGGCTAGTCGCCAGGAAGGCGAGTACCGAGAGGGTAAACTCGCTGGTCGAGGTGTGTACACAACGGCGAACGGTTTACGCTTTGAGGGCGAATACCGAGACGGCCGGATTAACGGTCGGGGCGTGTTTGCGATGCCGAACGGAGAACGCTACGAAGGCGAGTATCGCGACAGTGGGCTGAATGGCCGTGGCATCTTCACTTCGTCGAACGGCGAGCGTTACGATGGCGAGTGGCGCGACGGCAAGAAAAATGGTCATGGTATCCACACTTGGCCGGACGGTCGCCGCTACGATGGCGAGTGGCGTGACAGCAAATACAGCGGTCGAGGTGTATTCACCTTTGCTGACGGCGGCCGCTACGAGGGAGAGTGGCGCGACGGCAAGCAAAATGGCAATGGCATCTACACTTGGCCAGATGATCGCCGCTACGAAGGTCAGTGGCTAAACGGCAAGCCGAATGGCCGCGGAACTTTCCGATCCGCCACTGGCCAAGTCTATTCAGGTCAATGGACGAAAGGCTGCTTCAACGAAAGGGGCCTCAAACGTGCTGTCGGTGCGACGTCGAAAGAGTGTGGGTTTGAATAAGCATCTAACATGACTTCATGGCCCTCGCTGCCTGCGCGCTTGTTGAGCCTGCTAGTCGCGATACCGGTTGCTGCCCAAACAGTAACTGACGGCGACACCATCAAGTTCGGCACCACGATCTATCGCCTGTGGGGCATCGACGCGCCGGAAACCAAGCAAGTCTGCGCCGATGGCTGGCCCGCAGGATCCGAAGCGACCAGAGCCCTGGAGATCGAAGCCCAAGCGTCCGAAGGCTTCGCAGAGAGTGATGTAGGCGTCGTGCGCGACAACGCCAAGCAGTTGAAGTTCAAGGCCGGGTCGACTGGTTTCGAGGACTAAAGCCCTACTGTCTGAGCAGGGTATGATTGAGGACGACTATGCTTCCAGTACTCACGGGCGTCGACCCGCTAAACTTCTCGACATTTAAAATCACGGCACTACACGGCGAGGACATTCTTTCGCATGCGACGGGCTTCTTTTACGTCGGCATTCTTGATGGGCAGCCGCACCACTGGCTTGTGACAAACTGGCATGTGCTGTGCGGCCGAAACGCTGACGATCCGGAAATCATCCTTAGCAGCACAGGCTTAGTTCCGACGCACCTCTCAGTCGATTTCCTTCTAAAGGCCGGTGAACCCGAATACAGAGGGCGAGAGAGTGAGGCATTGTTCGCTGAAGTGCGGATCAGTCTATATGATCCCAACGGTCATGCGATTTGGTGGCAGCATCGATTGAAGAATGAGATAGATGTTGCGGTCTTGGAACCAGGTTCCGCACTGGACCGATCCGCATTTACTGCCGTCAACGGGAATAACCAGAATGACATGGCGGTCGAAATCGGAAACGAAGTCTTCATCCTTGGATACCCTCTCGCGTACAGTCATTTCATGAATACGCCAATATGGAAAAGGGGATCGATTGCATCGGAACCACACTTGAAGGTTGAGGGGACGAAGGAACGCGTGGTGATCGATGCTACGACGCGGACCGGCATGTCAGGGGGACCGGTATTTATGCGTGCTAAGACCCACTACGCCGCTGATGATGGATCGATTAAGGCAATGCGGAATGCGACGCGCTTTATCGGCATCTATGCCTCCCGTCCTTCGCTTCGGCCGCAGGCTGAGGGGCCACTTGAGGATCGCTCCGCGGAGCTTGGCTTCTTTTACAAGAGCAGTTCTATCTACGATGTCATCCGGGATCGATTGCCCGGGCCAAATGCAATGGCACTGCCGTAAATGATCCACTCGTAAAGCGACGTCCGCTTAGGTCATACGGCAGAACCATCGGGCGATGCTGGGCGGATGGAACTGACATCCAGGCCGCCATGGTGAGCGCCGGAATGGCTTGGGCGTTCGTTCGGTACAGTCGCGACTACGTCGAGGATGAGCGCAAAGCCAAAGAGGCGAAGCTCGGAGTCCACGCGCACGACTGCGAGTTGCCTTGGGAGTGGCGAGCGCAGCAACGGCAGTAGTGTCCTACGCAGGTTTCGCATTCTCGGGAGCGGGAGTGCAGTTCTTATCTTCAGCGTACCATGACTGATCGAATTTGTAGAGTTCCTCGCACCACTTCAACGGCTGCAGACCGGCCTTCTCCCGCTCAAGGTTCTGTTTCTGAAAGTCTGTTGTGAACGCCAGCCGCTGATCGCGCGTCTTGCTGTCATGATAGAAAAGGCCCCCGACCAGCACGGCAGCGCAGCCGTTCAAAGCAATGGGCAGCATTAGCGTCGCGAGTATTCTGTGCACGTGCACCCCTCCCCCTAGTTCGCCCTCTCGGAGCGTTGGCGGCAGAATACATCCAAAGCGCCAAGTCGCTCATTCCATTTGCGGTTCTTAGGTGAGCTTCCCACATAATGCCGTACGATTGCCTGCCAGCCTGGGAGTGGCAGGCGCAAAAACGACTCGGCAGCGCGCCCGATCAACGCTAGGACTCCCGCCGTGGGGAAAGATCAACCGGTGTAGGCAGGGACGCCAAGCTGAGAGCGTCCCGCGTGCCCGACAACCTCCACACCCTCGCCCACTCTC
The DNA here is from genome assembly GCA_003153415.1 of Rhodospirillales bacterium. Taxonomy (GTDB): domain Bacteria; phylum Pseudomonadota; class Alphaproteobacteria; order Reyranellales; family Reyranellaceae; genus Reyranella. The sequence continues at coordinate 21,892 of PLYQ01000166.1, forward strand.
ATCACCCTCTCGGCGTCGAATGCCCGTGCGGCCGGCGCGCCCTGGTCGACGGCAAGGTGCTGGGCGCGCACGACGGCAACATGACCGAGCTCGACCACCTGCCGCTCAAGTGCTCGGTGTGCGGATCGCGGCCGAAGGTGGTCAGGCTGTTCTATAGCCAGGCCGACGTCGATGCGTTCATGGGTGCGCCGGTCGGGCGGGTGGCGTTCTAGTCGCGCATCTGCTTCCGCAGCACTGCCAGCCGCGCCATCATCGCGTCGATGGTCTCGGCGTCCCAGCCCCGTACAAGACGCGTTCCTACGTTGATTGCCTGATGGACTCGACGCAGACTGGCTGCGTGCAAATGAAGTCAGGGGGAAACGGTCAGCGTGAAATATTTACTGTCCATCGCCTGCCTCGCGGCGGCCGTCCTGATGGGACCAGGGCCTGTTCATTCCCAGACAGTGCCCTCTACTCTCCGGCACATCCCCCTCCGCCTCCCTGAGCTGACACTAGCATTCGGCCCTGTTTGTTGTGAGGACACGACGCCGGGGCACTTCCAAACTAGCATCCAGGCGTTCACGGTGACCAACGCCGGCCAGGGAACAGCCCATGACGTGACCTTGGTGGTGTCTCATGTGACGCGTGACGGGGAGAACGGGCCCTTCAATATTATCGAGCTGGTCGCTGCCTACAAAGGAACATTTGTTGCCCTCGAACTCCCCCAGCCGCCGCCCATCGTTCCCGCCTGCGACCCCGACTTCGTGGACGGGACCTGGACCCGGCATCGCTGTACCTATCACGTAGACTTGGGGAGGGGCGAACAACTGCAAGTCAAGTTCCGGACGGGCGGGTGCCCGCGCAGGGAGCCGCGCCACGATTATTTTATGTCCTCGATACAAGCGACGACGCGCGGCGACTCGGGGCGGGGATTTCACACGTTAACCTTAGAGAACGACACAAACTCGCCACCGTCAGGATGCTAGCCATGATCGAAGCGGTTTTCAAAGACTGGCTCGGCCTCTCCGGTTCCACACGTCGCGTCGAATTGCCTATCGCGGAATAGGCGGTCGACCGGGATCGGGTCCGGCATTTTCTCCAAGACGCGCGTGGCGGGGCGCCGAAAGGAAAGCGCAATGGCATGTACCGACACGGCAATCACACGAAGGAGGCGGTGGGTCTGAACCGCTGACTCTCTGCCTTGCAACGTGAATCGCGCGCCCTGCTTCGCCGTCTAAATTCGTGATGCAGATTGAAGGCCGCACTGGCGCCCGATGGGCTCGTATTGCGGGCTAAAGGTCACCAGACCCTGGGTCCAATTTAGAGCGGTCAATGGCTCTAAGGACAGAGCCTGACGCGGGTTCCACGGCTAATTGCATAGCTCGGAGTAACAAACCGCCCCTCGGAACGTTCTCCGTTGTGCCCGTTATCCCCATAGCCATTTACGCTGTCGTCATCGTGTGCGCCGCGGGTTGCCTGTACGGCGCGCTGCGCGAGGCGCGCGGGCGGTCGATGCGGCTTTGGCGCCTGTTCGCGACGCCGCTGCTCGCACTGGCCATCGCATCAGTGCTTCTGCTTTTCCCGGCGACCTGGCCGCACCCCCTGTTGCTGTGGGGTGCGGCGTTCGCCATCGGGTTGGCGGTTGGCGCCATGCGGGGTCCCTTCATCAACTTCCAGGTCGATCACGAGTGGCACATGATACGGCTGAAATACGCGCGCGATGGACGCGCGGTCGCCGTCGCGCTGACGGCGATGGGCGCGCTCGAAATCGCCTCTTCCCTCGCGGCACCGGCCGGTTCGCCCTATCACCCGATCCTGGCGGCCGGCACGGCTGCCTGTGCCGGTTTCCTCATGGGCCGGGCGGTGACCGTGGGGATGCGTGCGCGGCGAGAGTCGCATTCTGAATTTCGCACCTATGCCCGACGGCCGCCGTTGCAGACTGGCTAGCTATTGCTGCGATTGCAGAAGGCGTAGTGTGACGCATCATCGCCGTCGGCCGGTGCGCCGTTGTCTACTCCGCGGCGCGATGGACCTTGACGCTCGCTTTCGATGGGCGCACGCGCCCTCCTGGTCGAGTTGAAGGCTCTCTACTTCGGCAACAACAACGGCTCGCTGTTCCTGAGCGTGCGCGAGGCCGCCAAACGTGTCCGCATTGGCAAGACCTTGGCCGCAGAGTGCTTACTCGACCTCTGCGCCCGTGGTTTTATCCGTGTAGCCCGGCGCGGCGAGTACACGATGAAAATGGCGTCACGTCGTGGCGATGCTACCGCGTGGATCCTGACTGAGTATCCCATAGGCGATGCGAAAGGAGCCGGAACCAGGGACTTCATGAAATGGAAGCCGCCACCGGACAGCGAGCGACAACGTTCAAAAAATCATTTGACGGTCCGCGTGGAGGGACGCGCTGTCCCTCTGGGCGGACACTCGCCCCGAAATGGCGCCGAACTGTCCTCCCACACGGACACTTTGGGCACAAAACCACCCTCTGACGGTCCGCCTGGAGGGACACAGATAGTTTACCAAGGGAAGGGCTGTAGCAGATGAAATCAGAACAGCATTGCGGGAGCGAGAGCGCGGCGCGGACCGGCAACGAGTCCAGCACCAGTGCTCGCGCGCGGTCCCGCTCTCCCAAAGTGCCCATGTCGGGACGAAATCAGCGTAGCGTAAGCGTACCCCTCAACATCGAAGGATATTTCAAGGAGAGAGATGATGCCAAACAACCACAGTCCGGGGCACATGCTAGCGACGAAGCCCAAGGCGACCAGCAAGACGACCCGCACGGTGCAGACGATGCTTCGCACCATCGGCAAGCCGACAACTACCCCCGTCACCATCGGCGGGCGGCAACCCAAGCGCGGCAAGTAGGGCATGTCACGGCGCGGTGTCGCGGGGTCACTCCCGCGCATCGCTGCCGTAGTACGATGTTGGAAGTAGCGCGCCGGAGCGGTATATTTCCAGCGTCATCGCCCGTGACAGAAACTTGGGCGTTCGTTCCCATCCCGCACGTCAGTCGGGATGCGTTGCCGCCGTCAGGCGAGGGCATCAAGTGTTAGATTCGTTCCACTAGAAGGCCGTTCAGTTTGGCGGGCGCCCTGGCGCGCCACTTGGATTGTTGGGATCCGAGTTTAGGCCACTGCGCGTAACTACCGGTCGATTGTCCGAGTTCAGAACCGCGGGTCCTGGTGTCATCGTTTCAGGTGCACTTGCTATCGGCCCCGCCGGCGAAACTACGCCGGGAACGGAATCGGCGTCAGCGACACCCCCGGACCTTGAGGCGCTGCAGGCGGTAACGGCGAGTATGACTACTAAAAGGGCGGCTATCGGGCTGAATTTCATGTGAACGCTCCATTGTTGCAGTACTCAACGGTACCTTTCACGCAAAGTTCCTCTGCGAGGTATGCGGAGCTGTATGGAACCGTGTCCCATTGCGTGTGCATCGAACGTTTAACTCAATCTAAATCAGTTGAAGAACTTGATGCTTTCGCATGCAAGATCTAGTGACGGAATTTGGGCACTGTATCAGTTTGAAATCTGGCCGGTCTTGACACGGCTCGAACATGGCGGAGCCGCGACCGAAGCCCTATATTGAGGGCATGCAGCAGTACGACATCAAGATATTCCGCACACAAGCGGATGGAACGCTCCTGGCAAACTCCGACCCGTATTTCGTCATTATGTCCACCTTGGAAATGGTCGAGTCTCACGCCAGAGATCATTTGCAGGAGTGCGCCGACAAGGGTGACGTCATCCACGTCGAATTGGACGGCCGGGTTGTCTATAGATGGTCCTTACCGGCAAATGCCTAAGGGACCCAAAGGTGAGCGCAGGCCTGCCGATCTGAACAAGCGCGCGTTTGCGATCATGCAGATCGCCACGGGCGAGGATGCCGAGACTTCAACGCCGAAAAGCCCAAAAGCCGAGGCTGGACGGCGCGGCGGTCTCAAGGGCGGCAGGTTTCGCGCAGACGCACTAACCAAAGACCAGCGCGCAGCCATCTGGAGGAAGCGTCATTGGCCAGATCCAATTTGCCGCGAATTAATCGTCGCGACTCGTCCATTCATGTGGTCGTCCATAGCTGCTGGTAAAGTAGGTGATGCTATAGAGGACGAAGGTGGAATCTATGATGGCTCCGACCAGGTAGGCGTGCGCCCAGGGTTGCCCCCTGCTGGCCAGGAACAGGTAGACCATGAAGGCCTTCTCAACGGCACCGAAGACCATCGTCTCGAACCGCAGCCATGGACGGAAGGCGGATACGATCATCAGGACGCCGAGACTGAAAACCATCAGGCCCCAATGGCGCAGGGCAGGTACGCTCGACGGGCCGTATTCAAGCAGCCCGGAGAACAGACGCCCGTTCGCAAGCTCGATGTTGTAGGCCAAGAGGAGCGGCAGACATGTCGCCAAGCCGGAAATGATCAGGAACCCTTTGAAGGTCGCCGAGACGAAACGATCAACCCACTTCATCCGACATTCTCCATATGTGGACCTCGCAAGATGTTTTGGCACTGCATCAGTTTGAATTAGCCAATTAGGGCAACGTGAGTTTCCAGCGTGGGCCGCTCGCGGTCGACGTGAACCAAGCAAGCGGCGCTGTAATCGAATACTGCTCCGCCTTCGCGGGCGTCAGTAGGACCGTCGCTCTGCCTGGGCCCATGTCATGTATGATGCCATTGCCAATGTGTCCCTTGGCGGAATGCACTTCTACGCTATCACTTAGGTTCATATTTCCCCGTCCGTATCTTGCCATGGCATACTGCGCCCTAGGCGAAAATTATAGGCCCTTCCCGTCGTCCTTCACCGGCAGCGGGAGCGCGAGTTTCATCGTCTCGTTGTAGCGAGGGTGGATGCGGTCAAGCTTCTCGATGAAGTCCTCGTAATCGTCGCTCAGCTTCATTATCGTGATCTCCGAGGCGAGCAATTCGCGGACCAAAGTCTTCGGTAAGACGCTGCGGGAATCTGTGCTTTAGGCGCCCATCCGGCCGTCGCGGGGTGACGCGACGAAGCTCCTCTAAAGCTCCCGGCGCCAGACGCCGATATACAATGTCATTCGTTAGATGACCGAAATACCGAGGACGCTGATAGACCGCGCATCATCCGATACGGCGAGGAACTTGAGGAGCAGGCATCCGCGTTGGAGCGGCAGGCCGCACACCTTGAGACTCCCACTCCATTAGCGCCGATTGTGAGCCGCACCGTCATGCAGATGCAGCAGCAGCAATAGCAGAAAGCGGCCCCCAAAGAGGGCGCCCCAACCGACCCGTAATCCAAGCCAAAACCAACCTTTCCTTAATGCGACAACCCGTCCTCGCCCGCCTTCAAGAACAACGGAAAAAGTCGCTATTTCGTCCAAATCCGCCGCTAAATCCCGCTCATGAAGAGCGCGACGTTCCTTGTATGGGTGGCGGCTGCCTTGATGTTGGCGGTGATTGCCGCGCCACACGGACAGCGACAGGTAGGGTCTCTGGACGGTATCGACCCTGTGACGCCGTCGCTCGCCTTTTTTCAGGTGGCGTCGCAGGCTAACCGCTGAGCCAACCTACACGTCCCTTGCCCTGGCCGACCCGGACTTCCAGCCGCTCCCAAGCCTAGTCGCCCGCCAGCGTGGCTAGGCCGCCTTCTTCTCGGGTGGCTGCACGACAATTGCCTTATCGGGTGCCGGCTTCTGGAGTTTCAGCGCCTCGTCCATCGAGCCTGTCAGCCACTGGTCGACGTCGGCCGGCGTAATCAAGAGCACCGGCATCGCCTTGGGATAGGTGCGGCGGGGCGAACTGTAGGGATTGCAATGGTGACTATTCGAGGGAGGAATCGTAGCGACCGTGCGTAGCTCTCAGATGGCAAATATAACCACCTTCCCAACCAGAGGCCGCACCTGGAGCACAAGCGAGCGGTTGACGCTGTTGGAAATCCACAGCGCTCTTCGGGAGCTACGGCCACCAATGGACTGCGAGCACGGGATAAGCGACGAAGGAGACCCGTGGACGGTATTCTATGATCGAAATCATGGGTCAATACTGGCGCACGTCGCCAGGGAGGGCAGTACTTACGTTTTGGTGTGGCCGGATCGAACTGCGGTGCGGACCCTGGATCTGAGTCGCTTCGTAGACGTCGCGCGCAATGGCTCGCTCCAGGCAGCTTGATAGTGAACGCAAAGGGCCCCGATTAGCTCCTCTTGTGTCCCCATTGTGTCCCCCGGATTTCGTCGCGAGGCGGGAACCCTGTTAACCCATTGAAATATCTTCACTATATAACGTGGTGACGGCGGATAACCTAGCCTTGCAGAGGAAATGACATGCGATCTCCGAATCGGGACGTTCGACCCTAGCGGAGATCGGTCTGGAACTTAAGCAGAGGAAAGCCCGCGGAGGATTCTATTGGCACAGCCGCACAGGACACTCGGCGCCCTGGGGTGCAGCCCGACAGTCGCTCCTGGTCATCCACACGTATTTCGCGCCGATTTGCTTGCACGACTCCGTCCCCTCGCCGGGCGTCGACAGGCAGCAGACCTTGCCGGCCATGACCTGCGTCACGGCCGCCGTCCCGTCGTCGCAGATGAAATGTTCCGAAGAATTCCGCATCGGCTTCTTCGTGCTGCCGCCGGGACAGGCGCATGTGTTGGCAACATTGGCCGTGCCACCGATGACGGCACAGACTTCGGCGCGGACAGCCGATGTCGCCAGCATCGTGCCCAGCACGATCAAGGCGGCTGCGATTTTACCCATCGTTCGTTCCCCGGCTCTTTAGGCTAGTCTTGCCGGCAGGATAGCAGCCTAGGGAGCCTTGCTCATGAAATTTAGCGCAAGCCGGCGGGATTTAGTGCTCGCCTCGCTGTTCACGGCACTACCATTCGATCTGTCGGGCGCCGCCGCCAGTCCGATCAATCCGACAGAGACCATCATCAAGCTGCCGGCTGAATTGCAATGGAAGGCCAACCCGGCCAATCCGCCGCGCAGTGTCGAGTCGTGCGTACTGACCGGCGATCCCACGGCACCCGGCCTCTATTACACACTCGTCCGCTGGTGGCCGGGCTACATGAGCGCGCCCCACACCTACACGACCGATCGGTTCTGCATGGTCCTGTCGGGGATCTGGTGGTGCAACAGCGGCGCCGATTTCGATCCTGCCGCCTGCGTGCCCGCGCCGGCGGGCAGCCACGTCCGCCGCGTCGCGGGAACGCCGCACTACGACGGAGTGATCCGCAGCCACAATGAACCGGCGATCATCGCCATCTGTGGCGTGGGTCCGGTCAACTACAAGCTCAGCGATCCGTCGAAACCCGGCTGGCGCGAGGTCTGATCGGGGCGGGGTAAGCCCCGCCCTTCAGCCCGCGACGATGTAGGCCTTGAGCGCCTCGGTCTCGTGCTTGGCTTCTTCGAGCCGCGCCTTGACCACGTCGCCGATCGACACCAGGCCCAGCAGCTCGCCGTGACGCACCACCGGCAGATGGCGGAAGCGGCCGCGGGTCATGGTCTCCATCACGTGGTCGATCGAATCGTCGGGATCGCAGGTCACGACGTCGCGGGTCATCACGCGGCTCGCCTCGAACTCGAGAGCGGTACTGCCGTGAGCAGCGATCACCCGCACGATGTCGCGCTCGGAGACGATGCCGGCGATCGAATCTCGCCCGTCCATCACCAGAACCGAGCCGATGCGCCGTGTGCTGAGCTGCTGGGCGAGCTGGGCCACCGTGGTGCCTGGCGTCACCGTGAACACAAGACCGCCCTTCTGTGCGAGAATATCGGAGACGAACATCGTTCCCCCCTTCTTTCGACTGGCATGACTGGCAAAGACTAACGGCGTAGCGCGGAGAAAGGTTGCGGGCCATAAAGCCCTCCATGAACGATGCCCATCATGATCAAAGGGCGGCCCTCGTCCTGTTCTCTGGAGGACAGGATTCCACCACTTGTCTGGCCTGGGCGCTAGAGCGATTCGCGCATGTCGAGACGATCGCTTTCGACTATCGCCAGAGGCACCGAATCGAGCTGGATCAACGGCTTGTGGTGCTGGCCGAGATCCGCCGCCGCTTCCCGCGGTGGGCGGATCGGCTGGGACTGGATCATTTCATCGACATGGGCGTGCTCGGCCAGATCAGCGACACCTCGCTCACCCGCGACATGGCATTCGAGATGAAGAAGGACGGGCTACCCAACAGTTTCGTGCCGGGGCGCAATCTCCTGTTCTTCACCTTTGCCGCCGCGGTGGCCTGGCGGCGGAACATCGCCAACATGGTTGGCGGCATGTGCGAGACAGATTTCTCCGGTTATCCCGACTGCCGCGACGACACCATCAAGGCGCTCGAGGTGGCGCTCAATCTCGGCATGGGCCGCAGCTTCACCCTGCACACGCCGCTGATGTGGCTCGACAAGTCCGCGACCTGGGCGCTGGCCCGCGAGTTGGGCGACGATGCGCTGGTCGAGACGATCCTCGACCATACCCACACCTGCTACATGAGCAAGCGCGGACCGCGCCACGGTTGGGGCCACGGCTGCGGCATCTGCCCCGCTTGCGCGTTGCGCAAACGCGGCTACGAGGCGTGGCAACGGGCGACGGCGGGTTAGCGACCGCCAGCCAGGCGACGGGCGTCCTCGAGGTGCGCCTTCACCTGTGGCAGCTCGTTCTGGGCATAGCGGCGCAGCGCGTCGTGGCCACCGCTCTGTGCATAGACGTCGATCCGAAACGCCGCTTCGCTGAGCACGCCAAGCTGGGCATTGGCGTAGGAAGTGTCGAATTCAGGACCTTGAAGTTCGCCGAGGCGCTTCAGGATGGCGGTCGTATTCGGCTGCGATGTGGGATCGGGCACGTAGGCCACACCCGCGTCGGCGCGCGCCTGGTTGAGCCGTTCGGCTGCATCGGTGTGTTCGGCGATCATGCGGGTCGCCAGGCCGTGCACGTTCTCGTTCTTCGACCTGTCGATCGCGAGCTTGCCCGAGGCGATCCCGAAATTGTTGGTCGACTGGGGATAGCCCACGAACCGGGCGTCGAGCGGGGCATCGACGGCGCGCGCCGGCGAAACGGGAACAAGACCGGCCGGAAGAACGACCAAGGCACCCAGCAATAAAGTACGACGAGCGATAAGCGTTATGGGACCCACCATGAAGCGATTGTGGCACGTCAACGCCCGTCCGGGGTCGGGGTTCCCGAACCGAAAAGGACCTGCTAGGAGCCGAAAAATGAAGGCGTCGCCGAAAATGACCGTGAACACCCGGAAGGCCGAGGGCCTGGCCTACTTCCTGGCGTTCATCGCCTGCATTCCGACCGCCAACTGGATGGTGGTCCATCTCGGCACGGTCTGCGAGCCGGGCGGAGCCTGTTTGGTGCCGGTGTGGCCGTGGGGTCACCATGGCCCGCTGATGGCGCCGTCGGGCGTGGTGATGATCGGGCTCGCCTTGGTACTGCGCGACCTGGTGCAGCGCCGGCTCGGCCGCACGGTGGCGCTGCTTGCCGTCGTGGCGGGGGCAGCACTTTCGGCCGCCGTGGCGCCGCCGGCGCTGGTCATGGCTTCGGGAGCGGCGTTCCTGCTTTCCGAGCTCGCCGACTTCGCGGTCTACACGCCGCTGCAGCAGCGCGGCCTGGTGCTGGCGGTATTGGCAAGCAGCGTCGTCGGCCTGATCGCCGACAGTCTCCTCTTCCTGTGGCTGGCCTTCGGCAGCCTGGAATTCCTCGAAGGCCAGATCGTCGGCAAGCTCCTGATGGTATTGCTGGCACTGCCTGTCGTGCGCTGGATCCGCCAGCACGAGCATCCTTCCTCCATCGCGGAGTAACGTCCATGTCGCTGCAACTGATGCCGCTCGACGATCGCGTCGCCGTATCGGGCCAACTCACGGCTGCCGACATGAAAGATGTCGCCGCCGCGGGCTATGTCGCTGTGGTCAACAACCGGCCGGACGGCGAGGCGACGTTCGGTCAGCCGCGTACGGCCGACCTGCAGCACGCCGCCGAGGCAGCCGGCCTGGTCTTTCTCGACCTGCCCTTTTCCGGGCCGCGCGCTTCGCCCGATCAGGTCAAGGCATTGGGCCGTCTGCTCGCCGAACGCGAGGGTAAGGTGCTGGCCTACTGCAAGAGCGGCATGCGCTCGGCGCTGCTGTGGGGCGCCGCTTCGATCGCCGCTGGCAAATCGCTCGACGAAGTGCTCGGCGCCGCCGCCAAGGCGGGACAGAACCTCGATCAGGTCGGCGAATTGATGGTGGCGCTCGCCCAAGCGTCGCGCGTCTAAAGCGCAAACCAACATAATGTTGGTTTGCGCTAGCTTGTTTGCGCTTGAAGAGCGCGCTACGCCCTTTTAAATCGATGCCTGCTTTTGGGGGAGTCCGCGATGATCAAGTCGATCCTGGCCGTGTCAGAAGGCGGCCCCGATGCCGCCATGTCGTTCCGCCTCGCGGCCCGCGTGGCGGCGGCCTTCGAGGGCGCCGTCGATGCGCTGCACCTGCCGGTCGGAATGGCGGGCGGCATGGTCGGCGGGCTGGCCATGAGCGGCGAAGCGATGCCGCTGATCATGAATCTCGACGACGAGCGGCTGGAAGAGCGCGCCAAGGAATCGGAGCGCGCCTACAAGGAGCTGCTGGCGCTGATCAAGGGTGCCACCTACACCGCCGCCAAGACCGCGACGCTCGACGCCATGGTGGCGATGGGCCGCTGCTCCGATCTGCTGGTGCTGGGCCGGCCCGGCGCCGATCCGGAGAACGTGGCACCCGCCACCGTCGAAGCCGCCCTCTACGAATGCGCGCGGCCCGTCATGATCGCGCCGCCCGATGCCGGCAGCGGCGGCTTCAACTCGGTGGTGGTGGCGTGGAACGGCAGCTTCCAGGCCGCGCGGTCGCTGGAATATGCCCTGCCCTTCCTGAAGAAGGCCTCCAAGACCACGCTGCTCGTGATCGGCGGCAAGCCAGACGATGTCGGCGCCTCCTATCTCGCTCGCAACCTTGGCCGCCAGGGCATCAATGCCGCCATCGACGCCATCGATCCCGGCGCCGTGTCGGGCCGCACGCGCGGCCGCGCGCTCCTGGGCTACGCCCACGACAAGGGCGCCGACCTCGTGGTGATGGGCGCCTATGGCCGCGGCCAGGTGCTGAGCTTCCTCGGCCTGGGCGGCGCTACCGGCAAGGTGATCTCGTCCTGCCGCGTACCTCTGCTGATGGCGCATTGAAGCCGAATCTGCCGGGAAGACTCTAGGCCAGCGACTTTCCGAGCTGGTCGAGCAGGCCCTGCGTGCCGCGCTCGCGGCTGCCTGAATCGTCGTAACCGTCGAGGAAGACGCCCTGCTCGGTGAGCACGAGCTTGGTGCCCTTGCCCGCCGGTGTCAGCTCGATCGTGGCCAGCGATGCCGAGATCTTGTTCTCGCCGATGTGCATCTCGTAGACGTAGACGAGGCGCTCGTTGGGCACGATGTCGAGGTAGGTCGCCTCGAACGTATGAGGCTTGTGGCCCGGCGGCGTGCTGCTGAGGAATTCCTTGCCGCCTACTTTGAACTCCATCTTGCCGCGCGACTGCTCCCACTCGGCGGGTGCTGCGAACCAGCGCGCCTTGGCCTTGGGATCGGCGAAGGCCTGGTACACGCGCTGGGGCGTCGCGGGATAGGTCCGCTCGAGGACGAAGGTGTCGTGCGTGGTCGAATGCTTGCTCATGATTTTCTCCGCGATTTAGGTTGAGGTTCGGTCTCGTCGAGATACGCACCCAAGGCGTCGAGGCGGCGATCCCAATTCGCGCGGCGCTCGGCGATCCAGCGTTCCGCCGCCGTCAGCGCCTTGGGCTCGATGCGGCAGGTTCGCACGCGCCCGACCTTCTGCGACCGCACCAGTCCGCTCGCCTCCAGCACACCGAGATGCTGGACTACCGCCGACAGCGTCATGGCGAGCGGCCGGGCGAGCTCGCTCACCGAAGCGGGCCCACGTGCCAGCCGTTCGACCATGATCCGCCGCGTCGGATCGGACAGCGCCTGGAACGCGAGATCGAGTGGCGCCTGATAGTTAAGCATTAACTTAAGTATAGAACCGGCAAAAATAGGGCAAGCCCCACCTTAGGTTTTTATGGGCACGTTCCCGCCCCCTGGCTCAGCACCTCGGGGTCGGCGCAGGCGCTGCAGGCATTGCCGTAGGTCTTGCGGCTGCCGTCGCCACGCACGCCGCACGCCGGGCGGTAGTCGTGCGTGCACATCTGCGGCCGCGGGTCGGCGCAGGGGCCGCCGGCGATCGGCAACGATTCGTCGGCAAGCTCGGCCTTGGTCATGAGGAAAACGAAGGGCCGCAGGCGATAGTCGCTGATCGTGCCGATGATGGAGATCAGCACACCGGCCGCCGGCAGGGGCGTGAGCGGCCGGGCGAGCGTGACGGCGAGGTCCACGGTGTTGCTCGCCTGGTTCTCGTCGGTGAGCGCTGCCTCGATGCGGTCGGGCGTCGCCGAGATTACCTTCACCGGGACCTTGAGCCGCGTTCCACCTCTCTGCTTGTCGCCGATCGCCTTCCACGCCTTTTCCGCCGCCTCGCGGTTGGCATCCGAATCGTCACGGTGGCGAAGCACGAATTCGCATTCGGCGAAGGACAGCGAATTGGGGTCGTTGTCGGCCACCAGCTGCACAGCCAGCTCGGCGGGCGACAGGGCACGCGAGATCGAGGCGGCGAATTTGTCGGGCGGCGAGCGCTCGCCCGCCGTCACGACCCCGGCGATGAGATCGTCCCAGCCATCCTCGCTGCCGTGGTAGCGCTGGTAGCGCGAGCGCGCGTATTTCTCGATGTTGGCCGCAGCGCTCTCGTTCTTGGTCGCGCGCGCAAGCGCTATGGCGCGCGCGGCGTGCCAGAAACCCAGCGCATCGAGCGGAGTGCTCTCGAGTTCGGCCACCGAGAGCTGATAGACGTCCTGGAGATTGTCGGGATCGCCCGCTACCGCCTCGAGGAAATGGACACGGGCATTTGCATAGTCCTTGGCCAGAAGTGCCGCGAAACCCAGCGTGCCGCCAAACACCGCCGCGAACTGCTGCCGGGTCCGGGCAAACTCGGCATCGCCGAGCTGAGCGGGCTTCTGCAGCTTGGCCAGTACCGCGACCCCGCGCTGGGCGGCATCGACCGCCGGGGCAAGTGCCGCGGCATTGCCCGTCATGGCGCGGGTGCGGCCGATGAAGGCGCGGTTGGCGAGCGCGCGCAGATTGTCGGGATCGAGTTGCAGAAGGCGCACCGCTGCCGCGTCGGCCTTTACGAGATTGTTGGCAGCCTGCCAGGCTGTCATCAGCTGCTCGAAGGCATCGATGCGCAAAATGCTGTTGGGATACCAGGCGAGAAACACGTCGAGTGCTTCGGCGCGCTTGGCGGCATCGCGGATGTTGAGCGCGGTCTTGTAGGCGGCGGGCTCGGCCGGATTGTCGATCGGCTTGATCTGTGCCGGCGCCTGCGTCTGAGCGCACACGTCAGCGCCGGCGGCCGCGACCGCGAGCGACAGGACGAGCAAGAGCCGACACAGGGCCTGCATTGCAACCTCTTCCACAGCCCCGGCACACGCTATCACGCCTCGGACGGTGGCCGGAAATATCGTGCTAGTTTTGTCGAATTAAGGCAGTGTTTGCACGCGATTAAGAGCGGGGATCAAGCTAATGAACGAGTGGCGTTTCGCGGCGGCAGCCATCCTGGCCGCCGGCGTGCTGGGGGCGTTGCCGGTACCGTCGGCGCTGGCCCAGCAACAGGGCGCGCCGCCGCCGGCCGTGCTGGTCCAGCCCGCCGTCCTCAAGCCGCTGTCGCCGCAACTCGAATTCATCGGCCGGGTCGCGGCCGTCGACAAGGTCGAGCTGCGCGCCCGCGTCAAAGGCTTCCTCGGCGCCCGACAATTCACCGACGGCGATCCGGTCAAGAAAGACCAGCTGCTGTTCCTGATCGAACAGGGCCCGTACCAGGCAGCGGTCGACCAGAAGATCGCGCTGCGCGACGCGGGCAAGGCAGCACTGGCCAACGCCGATATCGCGCTCAAGCGCGCCGCCGATCTGCTGCGCACCAACACCGGCCCGCAGGCGACCTACGACCAGCGGCTCAGCGAACAGCTCCAGGCCAAGGCGACGCTCGAGGACGCCGAGGCGCAGCTGCGCGAGGCGCAGATCCAGCTCTCCTACACCGAGGTCAAGTCGCCGATCACCGGTCGCATCGGCCGGGCGCTGGCGTCACCCGGCAACGTCGTCGGTTCCGACACCGGCGTGCTGGCCACGGTGGTGACCGAGGATCCGATGCGCGTGCTGTTCCAGATCACGCAGCGCGAGCTGATGGAAGCCAAGCGCGACAGCCAGAAGGGCGGCAACGACGCCCTCGTGGTGCAGCTCAAGCTGGCCGACGGCAGCCTCTACAAGGAAAAGGGCAAACTCGACTTCATCGACGTCACGGTCGACGCCAAGACCGACGGACAGACGGTGCGGGCCGTGTTCCCCAACAAGGACGAGACACTGACCGACGGCCAGACGGTGCGCGTCGTCATCGAACAGGAGAAGGTGCCGTCCGTGGTCGCCGTGCCGGAGTCGGCCATCGCGATCGACCAGAGCGGCCCCTACCTGTTCATAGTCAACGACAAGAACGTGGCCGAACAGCGCCGGGTCACGACCGGCGTCAGTCGCGACGGCCTTACCGGCATCAAGTCGGGCCTCAAGGCAGGCGAGAAGGTCATCATCCAGGGCCAGCAGAAGGTGCGCGCCGGCATGACCGTGAACCCCTCTACGGCGCCGTCGACCACTGCCCCGCCGAAGGGCTGACCGGATGACCATTTCGTCGGTCTTCATCCGCCGTCCGCGGCTTGCCTTCGTCGTCTCGACCGTCATCTCGATCGCCGGCGTGATTGCGCTCACCGTGCTGCCGGTGGCGCAGTTCCCCGATATCGTGCCACCCCAGGTCAAGGTCTCGGCGCTCTATCCCGGCGCCTCGGCCCAGGCCGTCGAGGAGAGCGTGGCCCAGGTCATCGAGGCCCAGGTCAACGGCACCGAGCGCATGCTCTACATGAAGTCGACCTCGGGCGGCGACGGCACCTATAGTCTGACGGTGAGCTTCGAAGTCGGCTCCGACCCCGACCTCAACACCGTGAACGTCAACAATCGCGTCAACCAGGCGACGGCGCTGCTGCCGCCGGAAGTGCAGCGCAACGGCGTCACGGTGAAGAAGCAGTCGTCGTCGCTCTTGCAGGTGATCGCCGTCTATTCGCCCAAGGGCAGCCGCGACGCGCTGTTCCTGTCGAACTTCGCCACCATCAACATGCTCGACATCCTGCGCCGCGTGCCGGGCGTCGGCGATGCCAGCCTGTTCGGCGGGCTCGACTATTCGATGCGGGTCTGGCTGAACCTCGACCGCATGGCCAGCCTCGACATCACGGCCAACGACGTAGTGGCCGCCGTCCAGGGCCAGAACGTCCAGGCCGCGGTCGGGCGGATCGGCGCGGCGCCGCTGGTCAACGAGGTCGAGTTCCAGCTCAACATCACCACCCAGGGGCGCCTCACCACCGTCCCCGAGTTCGAGAACATCGTGGTGCGCGCCACCACCGACGGCGCGCTGGTCCGGGTCAAGGATATCGCCACGGTCGAGCTGGGAGCCAAGAGCAGCGATTCCGTGTCGCGCTACAACGGCCAGCCGGCGACCGGCATCGCCATCTACCAGTTGCCCGGCGCCAATGCGCTGGCGACCGCCAAGGGCGTGCGCGAGGCGCTGAAGGCCATGGAGCCGCGCTTCGCGTCGGATGTTTCCTATGACGTGATGTACGACACCACGGTGTTCGTGAAGGCCACCATCGAAAGCGTCATCCACACGCTGATCGAGGCCTTCGTCCTGGTCGCCATCGTGGTCTTCATCTTCCTCGGCAACCTGCGCGCCACGATCATTCCCATCGTTGCCGTGCCGGTGGCGCTGGTCGGCACCTTTGCCGTGATGCTGGCGCTCGGGTTTTCGGCCAACACCGTCTCGCTCCTTGCCCTCGTGCTGGCCATCGGCATCGTGGTCGACGACGCCATCGTCGTGGTCGAAGCCGTCGAGCACATCCTCGAACACGAGCCGAACCTGACGCCCGCCGAGGCCACCGAAAAGGCCATGGGCCAGGTGAGCGGCCCGATCATCGCCATCACCCTGGTGCTGCTGTCGGTGTTCGTGCCGACCGCCTTCATCCCCGGCATCACCGGCCAGCTCTACAAGCAGTTTGCCGTCGCCGTGTCGGTGTCGATGGTGATCTCCGCCATCAACGCGCTGTCGCTGTCGCCGGCGCTGTGTTCGCTAATCCTGCGCCACAGAAAGAAGCCGCGAGGCGTCATGGCTTGGCTGCAGGGTGGCATCGACAAGAGCCGCGACGGCTACGTCCGGCTGGTGACGCCGATCGCCCGGCGGAGCTTCCTCGCGCTGTTGCTGGTCGGCGCTTTCGTGCTCGGCACCGGTGGTATCGGCAGCCTGGTGCCGTCGGGCTTCCTGCCCGACGAGGACCAGGGCGCCTTCATGGCCGAGCTGCAGTTGCCCGACGCCGCCTCGACCAACCGCACGCTCGCGGCCCTCCAGCAGGTCGAGGGCGTGTTCACCGGCAAGCCGTGGCTGCAGAACCTGTTCACGGTGTCGGGCTACAGTCTGCTCGACGGTCTTGCGCTGCCCAACCGCGCCCTGGTCATCGCGGCGCTGAAGCCTTTCGACCAACGCAAAGGCCCCGGGATGTCGGTGTTTGCCGCCCTCGATGAAGTCAATTTGGCCGTCAGCCAGATTCCGGCGGCCAATGTCTTCGCCTTCAACCTGCCGCCGATCTCGGGCCTCGGCAACGCCTCGGGCTTCGAGCTTCAGATCGAAAGTCTCACCGGCGCGCGGCCAGCGGAACTGGCCGCGGTGACACGCGGCCTGATGTTGGCGGCACAGACGGTGCCGCAGCTTGCCGGCGTGTTCACCACTTACGGCGCCTCTACGCCGCAGGTCTACCTCAACGTCGACCGCGAACGGGCACAGGCGCTGGGCATCAGCATCAGCGACATCTTCGCCGCCCTTCAGACGGCGATGGGCGGCACCTATGCCAACGACTTCAACCTGTTCGGCCGCACCTGGCAGGTCAAGGTCCAGGCCGAGGCGCAGGACCGCAAGACGGTGAACGACGTCTTCCGCGTCCGCCTGCGCACCGCCGGCGGCGATCTGGTGCCGCTGCAGGCAGTAGCCAATGTCGAGCTGGTAACCGCGCCGTCCTCGATCATCCGCTACAACAATCTGCGCTCGGTGACGCTGAACGGCGGCCCGGCGCCGGGCTACTCCTCGGGCGAGGCGATCGCGGCCATGGAGACGCTGGCCAAGGCGACCTTGCCCGACGGTTATGCCTACGAATGGACGGGTACGGCATTGCAGGAGAAGGCGGCGTCCGGCCAGACCGGCTTCATCCTCGGGTTGGCCATCGTGTTTGCTTACCTCTTCCTGGTCGGGCTCTACGAGAGCACCGCGATTCCGATCGCCGCACTCCTGTCGGTGGCGGTCGGCCTGTTCGGCGCCGTGACGGCGCTGTTCGTGAGCGGGCTCGACAACAACATCTACGCCCAGATCGGCATCGTGGTGCTGATTGCGCTGGCCGCCAAGAACGCCATCCTGATCGTCGAGTTCGCCATGGAGGAGCGCGCGCACGGCCGAGACATCGTGACGGCGGCGACTACCGCCGCAAGCCTGCGCTTCCGCGCCGTGATGATGACGTCGTTCGCCTTCATCTGCGGACTGATCCCGCTGGTGATCGCCTCGGGCGCCGGTGCAGCCACCCAGCGCGCCGTCGGCACCGCGGTGTTCGGCGGCATGATCGCAGCCTCGTTCCTCGGCATCTTCGTGATCCCGGGCCTCTATGTGGCCTTCCAGACCCTGCGCGAAAAGATCAAGGGCGCGCCCAAGACCATCGAACCAAAGCCGGCCGAACCGGCAGCGCACTGACCTTCGCGATCACTCCCCGTCGGGCGTCTTCTGACGGGGATGAATGACATCCTTGAAGTCGTCGAAGCCTTTCCAGGCAGGCTCCGGCGGCTGGTAGCCCGGCCGCGGTGCGTATTTCGAGGGCTCGCCGGTGCCCGGCGTCACGATGTAGCGCGGGCAGTTGGGGAAGATTGCTCGGACTTTCACCCTCACCAGCAACTGCGCGCCGGCAAAGCGCTGCATCAACGGATCGGCGCCGCTCACGCTCGCCTCACCGTTGACGCGCAGGCGACGCGGCTTGTCGCCCATGTCGATGAACAGCAGACCGATGGCGGGATTGACCGCGATGTTGCCCAGACTCTTGAACATGCCGTTGCCGTCGTAATCGGGAAACGCCAGCTCGTCCGCCCCGACGATCCTGACGAAGCCCGGCTTGCCGCCCTTGAAGGAGCAGTCCGGCTGGCCGCGATCGTCGGCAGTGGCGAGAAAGAAGAACATCGCGCCTTCGATGAAAGCACGATCGCCGCCGGTGAAGGCAAAGCGCGTCAGCCTCTCCTCCAGCCGGTCGGCGATGCGGCGGCCGTCGAACCGGTCCTGCAGGCGGCGATTGCCGTCGTGGAACATCACGCTCATGCGCCCTCCTATGCCCGATCGGTGCCCGCCTCGAGCCGGGCGCGCAGGGCTGCGTCGTGCAGAGTCGTGTCCTGGCCGGGCGGCGCGATGCGCACGGCGTCTTCCAGGCTCGCGGTCTGCCGCCATTCCTCGGGCGGGCGGGCGCGGCCGTCCGAGCCGATCTGGTCGACCGACCAATAGAGTTCGAGATGATGACCGTCGGGATCGAGGAACTCGACCGCGACCTGGCAGCCGGCGCGACGACGGCCCTCGAAGGTGAGCTTGGCGCCGTGCTGCTTCAGGTGATCGCGGGCGCGGAACACCTCGTCGAGCGTGGCGAGTTCGAAGGCGATATGGTGCAGGCCCTTGTCCGGTGGCGCATCGGCCGGGCGGTCGCCGACCAGGGCGAGGCAATGGTGATCGCCGTTGCAGCGCAGGAACACCATGCCGCCCGGCATCATCGAGCCGGGATAGACGTCGGATATCTTGAAGCCCAGCACCTCGGTGTAGAAACGCTTCGAGCGCTCGATATCGGAGACAAAGACGACGGCGTGGCCGATTTTGCGGACGGCGAAGGGCGTAGTCATGGCAACAATCTCCAGATCACAATTTTCCATTCCGGGACCAGCTTAGGGCGTCGGCCAGCCGGTCGTCGCCCCAGAAAAGCTCACCACGCACCGCGAAGGTCGGCGAGCCGAAGATGCCGAGCTTGCGCGCTTCGTCGGTCGCGGCCTCATAGAGCTCGACCACATCGTCGCCGCCTGCCCGCTCGACCGAGCGTGCCGTCTCTTGGCCAACCACGGCGAGACTGGCCGACAGGTTGGCCATCCCCGGCTCCTGGCCGTCAACGAACCAACGGCGGTAGCTCGCCATGATGTAGGCCTTGCCCCAGCCTTCGGCGAGACCCAGCACCGCCAGACGGCTGGCGAGGTCGATCTCCTTCAGCGGATAGGGCGCCGGCAGCTTGGCCGCGAGGCCGTACATCGCCGCGCGGCGCTCGATATCGCGCCACATGTAGGTCGTCTTCACCGGTTTGCCGACAAAGGGCGCGTTGTTCTGCTCGCGCATGATGGTGCGCACGCTGAACGGCCGCCAGTTGAAGCGCACGTCTTCGGCGGCGGCGACCTTCTCCAGCCGCGATGCAGTGAGATAGGTGTAGGTGCTGCCGGTCGAGAACCAGAAGTCGATCATATCGCCTGCCATGGGCTATCATGGACCCAAGCGAACACTCGGGGGAAGAACACATGGCGAAATCGCCCAATCGACTGACCGCCAGCACCGCCGTCCTGCGCATGGCCGACAAGCGGCTGAAAGCGCGCGACCTCGTCGAGGCCTGTCTCGACCGCATCGAAGCGCGCGAAGGCCAGGTCCATGCCTGGGAAGCGCTCGATCCCGAAGGCGCCCGCAAGCGCGCCGACATCCTCGATCGACGGGCCCGGCCGGTCGGGCCGTTGCACGGCATACCGCTCGCGGTAAAGGACATCATCTCGACCAAGACCCTGCCCACGACCTGCGGCTCGCCGATCTACCGCGACCATGTCGTCGGCAAGGACGCGGCCTGCATCACGCAGCTCGTGAAAGCTGGCGCCATCGTGCTCGGCAAGTCGGTGACCACGGAATTCGCCGGCGGCCATGCCGGCAAGACGCACAATCCGCACAATCTCCGCCACACGCCGGCCGGCTCCTCGTCGGGCTCGGCGGCGGCGGTCGCCGATTTCATGGCACCCATAGGCTACGGCACCCAGACGGCGGGCTCGGTGATCCGGCCCGGCGCCTTCAACGGCGTGGTGGCCTACAAGGGCAGCTTCGGCTGGGCCGACATGACCGGCATCAAGCCCTATGCGCCGAGCCTCGACACGCTGGGCTTCTTCGCCCGCGAAGCCAACGACCTCGCCTTGATCCGTGCCGCCTACGGCCATGCGCCGGCCGATCCG
The DNA here is from genome assembly GCA_003153415.1 of Rhodospirillales bacterium. Classification (GTDB taxonomy): domain Bacteria; phylum Pseudomonadota; class Alphaproteobacteria; order Reyranellales; family Reyranellaceae; genus Reyranella. The sequence continues at coordinate 42,263 of PLYQ01000166.1, forward strand.
CCCCCCAATTCCCGGGGCGGCGCGCCGCGCATCGGGCTTTGCCGTACGCTATGGTGGGACAAAGTCGAGCCCTCCAACGCCCGCAACATCGAAATCGCCGCCCGCACCTTGCGTGCCACCGGAGCGCGGGTGCGCGCCTGGGAGATGCCGGAGAGCTGGGAGGCGCTCCTGCCGGCGCAGAACCGGCTGATGACCGGCGAAGCAGCCAAGGCCTACGCCTGGGAACGCAAACGCTTTCCCCATCTCTTGTCGCCCAACCTGTCGATGGCCCTGGCCAGCGGCGACAGCGTGACCCGCCGCCAGTTCGCCGATGTCAGGCGACGCAAGCGTCGCGCGTTGGGCGACCTGCACGACGTCTGGCAGAAATTCGATTTTCTGCTCGCGCCATCGGCCAAAGGCGAAGCGCCGTCGGGGCTGGGATACACCGGCGATCCGCTGTTCAATCGCTTCTGGACCCTGCTCGGCGTACCCTGCGTGGCGCTGCCCTTCAACTCGGGGCCATTCGGCCTGCCGCTCTCGGTCCAGCTCGTCGGGCCGCTGCGCGGCGACGACCAGCTGATCGCCTGGGCACGCTGGGTCGAGCAGCGACTCTCGTGAAGCTAGGCCTAATCGGCTACGGCGCCATCGGCAAGCATGTCGAGGCAGCGAGCCTCGACAACATCGAACTGGTGTCCGTGCTGGTGAAGCGGCCGCGCAAGGAAGGCCTTCTCACTCACGAGCCCGACCGCTTCTTCGCTCACACATTCGACGCCGTGGCCGAGTGCGCCGGCCACGAGGCCGTGCGCGCCCATGGCCAGCGCGTGCTGGAAGGCGGCGCGGATTTTCTCGTGACCTCGGTCGGCGCCTTCACCGACACCGCCCTATTCGATCGCCTGCTCGCCGCCGCCAAAGCGAGCGGCAAACGCCTGATCCTGCCGTCGGCCGGCATCGGTGCGCTCGACATATTGAGCAGCGCCGCCGTGGGCGGGCTCGACAGCGTCACCGTGACGGTGCGCAAGGATCCCTCGGCGTGGAAGGGCACAATCGCCGAGACTCTGGTCGATCTCGATTCCTTGACGGAGCCCAAGGTCGTGTTCGATGGCCCGGTGCGCGAGGGCGCCCGGCTCTATCCACAGAATGTCAATATCTCGGCCGCCGCCGCGATCGCCGGCCTCGGCCTCGACAAAACGCGCGTCGTGATCGTGGCCGATCCGACCATCACCACGCACATCGTCGAGCTGGAGGCCACCGGCGCCTTCGGCCATTTCACCTTCAGGGAAGACGTTGCCGTCAGCGAGGAGAACCGCAAGACCGGCAAGCTCGTGGCGATGGCCATGGTGAAATCCGTCCGCCAACTCGCCTCCCCACTAATAGTGGCGGCCTAGGCGGCTACCGTTAAACAAACGGTAAAAAACGGGGCCTGTCCGCGGGCATACTAGATATAGCGCGACAATCGCATCTATATTATGCGATTGTCGCATCTAAATGTCAAGCGGAAGGATGCCGTTATCGAACCGAGATCAGCAGATTGCCAAGCTTATCCTGCCGCACCTTGTCGCCGGGCTCGACCACGGTCGTGCAGTCGAGTTGCTCGAGGATCGCCGGCCCCTCGAAGGTGGCGTCGAGCGGCAGGCGGTCGCGGGCGTAGATCGGCGTCTGATGCCAGCCGTCGGCGAACCACACGCGACGTTCGCCTGATTGCGCCGCCTTGAGCGTCGGTGCGCGCTCCGTCGCGGCCAGCGCGCCGAGATCGATCTCCGGCCGTACGCCGATCACCGCGGTGTGGAGGTTGACCAGCACCGGCGGGATTTCGGCCAGCTCGATGCCGAAGCGGCGGTCGTAGGCCACGGCAAAGGCCTTGCGCAGCCCCTCGACGCCGATGTCCGGCCGGTCGACCCCGAACGACAGGATGTGGCTCTGGCCCTGGAACTGCATGTCGGCGGTATGGACGCGGCGCAGCTCGCGCACCGGCACGCCCTCGCGCTTGATGGTCGCCTCGCCTTCCGCCGACTGCTCGGCGTAGATCCGCGCCACGGTGGCATCGTCGAGCGCCGAGAGCGGCTTGTTCACGGTGCGCACATAGTCATGCCGCACGTCGGCCACGACACAGCCCAGCGCGTTGGTGATACCGGGCCTGGCCGGCACCAGCACGGTCGGGATCCCAAGCTCGCGGGCCAGCGCCGTGGCATGCAGCGGACCCGCGCCGCCGAAGGCGAACAGCGCGAAGTCGCGGGGATCGTGGCCGCGTGACAGCGACACCAGCCGCATGGCGCCGGCCATACGGTCGTTGGCGATGCGCAGGATGGCGGCCGCCGCCGCATCGGCATCGAGGCCGAGCGGCTTGCCGACCTTCTGTTCGATCAGGCCACGCACATGGTCGAGCGTCACCGGACGGTCGACGCCCAGCAGCTTGTCGGGATTGAGCCGGCCCAGGATCAGGTTGGCGTCGGTGATGGTGGGCTCCGTCCCGCCACGGCCATAGCAGATCGGACCGGGCCGGGCGCCGGCGCTCTCCGGACCGACCCGCAGCATGCCCGCCGAATCGACGGAAGCAATCGAGCCGCCGCCGGCGCCGATCGTGTGCACGTCGACCATCGGCACATGGATCGGCATGGCGTATTCGAGCTCGAGCTCGCCCGAGACCTGCGGCACGGCGTTCTCGATCAGCCCGACATCGGTCGAGGTGCCGCCCATGTCGTAGGTAATGAGGTTGGGATGGCCCGAGGCGCGGCCGGTATAGGCCGCCGCCATCACGCCCGACGCCGGGCCCGACATCACGGTATTGACGGCCGCCTCGGCGATCAGGGCCGAGGAGATGGTGCCGCCGTTGCCCTGCATCACCAGGATGTCGCGATGAAATCCCTTGGCCGACAGTTCCGTGCGCAGCCGTTCGAGATAGCGCGCCAGCACGGGCTGCACCGAGGCATTCACTGCCGCCGTCACGCCGCGCTCGAACTCGCGATACTCCGACAGGATGGCGTGGCCTGCCGTCACGTAGGGGTTGGGCCACAGCGCGCGCACGATTTCGGCGGCGCGCTTTTCGTGGCTCGAATTGATGTAGCTGTGCAGGAAATGGATCACGACGGCCTCGCAGCCCGCCGCCAGCAGTTTCTTTGCCGCGATGGCCACCGCCGCCTCGTCGAGCGGCGTCAGCACCTTGCCGTCGGCATCCATGCGCTCGGCCACTTCGAGGCGATACTCACGCTCGATCAGCGGATGGAACGTGCCGCGCAGGCCATAGGATTGCGGTCGCGTGCGCCGGCCGAGTTCCAGCACGTCGCGAAAGCCCTTGGTGGTGATCAGGCCGACCTTGGCGATCTTGCGTTCGAGCAGCGCGTTGGTCGTGGTCGTCGTGCCATGGACCACGGCCTGCAATGTCGCGGGATCGACGCCTGCCGCGCTCAGCGCCGCCATGAAGCCGATCGCCTGGTTGTCGATGGTAGTCGGCACCTTGGCGAGCTTCACGGCACCTGACGCCGAATCGATGGCCAGAAGATCGGTGAAGGTGCCGCCGACATCGATGCCGACGGTGACGGAACTCTTTTGCGACGACATGTTCATACCGAAAGATACTGTTCACGAAGGGAGGCGTCGGCAGCGAGCTCGGCCATCGACCCGCCGAAGCGGATCTGGCCCTTCTCGATGATATAGGCGCGGTCGGCGACGGCCCGCGAGAAATGCAGGTTCTGTTCGCTCAGCAGTACCGAGAGCCCTTCGGCCTTCAGCGCGCGGATCGAATGCGCCATCTGCTCGACGACCACCGGCGCCAGACCTTCCGACGGCTCGTCGAGCAGCACACAGCTCGGATTGCCCATCAGGGTACGGGCGATGGTCAGCATCTGTTGCTCGCCGCCCGACATCAGCCCGCCCGGACGTTCGCGCAGGCGCGCAAGATTGGGGAACAACGCAAAGAGCCTGGTCTCCGTCCAGGCCGGCACACCCGGCCGCGGCATCTGACGGCCGACCTCGAGATTCTCCAGCACCGTGAGCTCGGTGAAGATGCGCCGCTCTTCCGGCACATAGCCCAGACCCAGGCGGGCAATGCGATAGGGCGCCAGCCGCTCGATGCGCCGGCCGGCGAAACTCACCTCGCCTTCAGCCGGCGGCAGCAGGCCCATGATCGCCTTCATCGCCGTCGACTTGCCGGCGCCGTTGCGCCCAAGCAGCGCCACGACCTCGCCCGCTTTGGCCTCGAGCGACACGCCCTGCAGGATATGGGCGCGGCCATAATAGGCATGCAGGTTCTTCACCGAAAGCATCAGGCCATGCCCCCGAGGTAGACGTCCCGGACATTGACGTTCGCTTTCACTTCGTCGGGCTTGCCGCCGGCGATCAGGCGGCCGCGATCGAGCACGACGATGCGATCGGCCTGGCTGAAGACGACATCCATGTCATGTTCGGTGAACAGGACCGCGATCTGCCGGGCACGCGCCAGCCTAGCCACCAGCTCCATCAGCGCCACCCGCTCGCGGGGCGCCATGCCGGCCGTCGGCTCATCCATCAGCAGGAGGCGGGGCTGGTTGGCGAGCGCCATGGCGAGTTCGACCCGCTTCAGATCGCCGTAGGCCAGCACGCCGCACAGCCGCGTGGCCTGTTCCAGCATGCCGACCTGATCGAGCAGCGCGTCGGCCTCGACGGTGAAGGCCGCACCAAAGCGCTGCAGCAGCGAGCCGAGCTTGCCGGCGTGGGAATAGAGCGCCATCTGCACATTCTCGCGCACGCTGAGCGAGGCGAAGGTGGCGGTGATCTGGAACGTGCGCCCGACTCCCAGCTTCCAAATGGCGCGCGGGCTCATGCCAAGGATGTCGCGGCCGCCCAGCCGCGCGATGCCGCTGTCGGGAGCAAGCTGGCCGTTCAGCATGTTGAAGCAGGTGCTCTTGCCCGCGCCGTTGGGGCCGATCAGCGCCAACAGCTCGCCGGCATCGACGGCGAAGGAGACGTCGACCACGGCGCGAACGCCGCCGAAGTCCTTGTGCAGGCCCTCGACCTGCAGCACGGCGCTCATGCGCGGGCCTCCCGCCAGCGGCCGATCAGCGCCTTGAGCCCGCCGACCAGCCCCTGCGGAAACAGCAGCACGATCAGCAGGATCACCAAGCCGAGCACGGCGCGCCAGGACTGGGTATCGCGGGCGAGTTCGTCGCGCAGCCAGGTGAACAAGGCTGCGCCCACGACCGGACCGGTGAGCGTCTCGACGCCGCCCAACAGCACCATCACCAGCCCATCGGTCGACTGGCCGATCGAGACCGACGAGGGCGAGATGCTGCCCTTGGAGAAGGCGAAAGCGGCGCCAGCGAGGCCCGCCAGCATGCCGGCCAGCACGAAGGCCGCCCACTGGAAGGAGCGCACGTCGATGCCGAGCGCCTCGGCACGCAGCGGCGAATCGCGACCGGCGCGCAAGACATAGCCGAACGGCGAGAACAGCACCCGCCAGAGGAAGACGATGCCGATGCCGCACAGTGCCAGGGTCATGTAGTAGTAGACGCTCTTGTCGCTGAGCCAGGCGGACGGCCAGATGCCGACGATGCCGTTGCTGCCGTCAGTGAACGAATCCCATTGAAAGACGATCGACCAGCTGATCTGGGCGAAGGCCAAGGTCAGCATGGCAAGGTAGACGCCCGACAGGCGCACGCAGAACCAGCCATAGACGACGGCAAACAGCCCGGCACAGAACGGCGCCAGCAGGAGTGCGGCTTCCATCGGCAGGCCGGCACGCTTGAACAGGAGCGCCGCGGCATAGGCGCCGAGGCCGAAGTAGGCGGCATGACCGAACGACACCATGCCGGCCGGCCCCATGATGAAATGCAGGCTCGCGGCAAACAGCGCGAAGCAGGCAATGTCGGTCAGCAGCACGACGACGTAGCGATCGCCCAGCAGCGGCACGACGAGAAATAGCACCATCCAGCAGGCGGCGACCTGCCAACGCGGCGACGTCAGGGCTGGCGCTATTTCGCCCGACGTTCGCGGCGTCGCGGGCTTCTTGCCGCGCAGGCCGTAGGGACGAAGCACGAGCACCACGCCCATAATCACGAACTCGACCACGAGCGTCAGCTTGGAGAACACGATCTCGGTGCCGAACAGATGCACCGTGCCGATGCCGATGCAGAAAGCCTTAGCGAGGGCGATCAGGATGGCAGCGAGGAAGGCGCCGCCCAGGCTGCCCAGCCCGCCCACCACGGTCACCACGAAGGCGTCGGCAATGACCGCGAGGTCAAGATCGAGATTTGCCGGCTCGCGCGGGATCTGCAGCGCGCCACCGAGGCCCGCCAGCACGGCGCCGACAAAAAACACCGACGTGAACAGCCTGGCCTGGTCGACGCCGAGGGCGCCGACCATCTCGCGATCCTGCGTCGCGGCGCGGACCAGGGCGCCCCAGCGCGTCCGCTTGAGCAGGAGTCTCATGACGCCGAGCACCACAGGGCCGATGGCAATCAGCAGCAGATCGTAGGCCGGGATGCGCTTGCCCAGGATCTCGACACTGCCGAAGCCGGGCGCACGCGGACCGACCAGATCCTCCGGGCCCCAGGCGAAGAGGGCGACGTCCTTGATCACCAGCACGACCGCGAAGGTGGCAAGCAACTGAAAGAGTTCCGGCGCCCGATAGATGCGCCGCAGCACCAGCACTTCGATGGCAACGCCCACGAGGCCCACCACCAGCGCGGCCAGGATCACCGCGCTCCAGAAGCCCAGCGGCGTGCGGCCTAGCGCCTCGATCAGGCTGTAGGCGCCATAGAGACCCAGCATATAGAGCGAGCCGTGCGCGAAATTGACGATCCGCGTGACACCGAAAATCAGCGACAGGCCCGCCGACACCAGGAACAGCGACGACGCTGAGGCCAGCCCGTTGAGGAGCTGGATGAGGATGGAGGGGAGGCTCATGCGGTCGCCTTCCCCCTCCGGCCCTTCGGGCCACCTCCCCCGTCAGACGGGGGAGGCAGGGAGGGGGAGGGTTTCAAAACGGCTGCCGTCAGTTGGCCGGCCTCATCTTCCTGACTTCCTCATCGGATGGCAGCGCATCCTTGCCGTCGACAAAGCGCCAGTCCTTCATGTAGCCCTTGCCGTCCTTGACCGCGATGCGGCCGACGTAGGCGCCCATGGTCGACTGGTGATCGAGCGCGCGGTAGGTGACGTTGCCGAAGGGCGTCATGTGCTGCAGCCCGCTCATGGCGGTAATGAGCTTGTACTGGTCGAGCGAGCCCGTCTTCTTGATCGCCGCCACCGCCGACATCACCGTCGAGTAGCCGACCACTGAGCCGAGCCGCGGATAGTCCTTGTACTTGGCCTGGTAGGCGGCAAGGAACTTGGCGTGCTCCGGTGTTTTGATCTCGCTCCAGGGATAGCCCGTGACGTACCAGCCCTCGGGCGCCTCCTCCTTCAGCGGATCGAGATATTCCGGCTCGCCGGCCAAGAGGTTGAACACCTCGACGCCCTTGAAGACGCCGCGCTGCTGGCCCTCGCGCACGAACTTGGCGAGATCGGCGCCGAACAGCGAGGAGAAGATCGCCTCGGGCTTGGCGTCGGCCAGCGCCTGGGCCACGGCACCGGCGTCGATCTTGCCGAGCGGCGGCGCCTGTTCGGTAACGAACTCGACTCCGGGCTGCTTGGCGCTCAAGAGCTTCTTGAAGGCCGCCGTCGCCGACTGGCCGTATTCATAGTTGGGATAGACGATCGCCCAGCGCTTCTTGTTGAGCTTGACGGCGTCAGCAATGAGCATCGCCGTCTGCATGTATGTCGAAGTGCGCAGCCGGAAGGTGTAGGCGTTGCCCGCCTCCCAGACGATCTTGTCGGTCAGCGGCTCGGCGGCGATGAACAGGGTCTTGCGCTGCTTGGCGAAGTCGGCGACGGCGAGGCCGACATTCGACGGGAAGGTGCCGATCAGGAACGCCACCTTCTGGCTGCTCAGCAGTTCCTCGGCGGCGCGCACGGCATCGCCCGGATTGCCGTTGTCGTCGCGGCTCACGATCTCGATCTTGCGGCCGAGCACGCCGCCGGAAGCGTTGATCTCCTCGACAGCCATCTCCCAGCCCTTCTTGTAGGGCTCGAGGAAGGCCGAGAAGACCTTGTAGCTGTTGAGTTCACCGATCTTGATCGGCTCCTGGGCGCCGGCCGGGCCGCCGAGCGACAGCGCCACCAAGGCGGCAGCGCCGGTGAACAGATGATTGCGGGTCAACATGAAATCCCCCTCTGCAAAACGATGAATTTTTCCCTGACGCGAGCCTAGCACTCCGTCAGGCCGCAAATGAAGAGCGCGCCTGGACGCCCCAATGCCCGTCCTGTCTGGTCACGATGTAGATCGACTCGTAGCGGGCGATCAGCGATCCATCCTTGCGCCAGCGGCTGAACTGCACCGCCAGATGCACCTTGTCCTGACCGACATGGATCGGCGTGCGCTTGTCCCAGCGGCTTTCCGCCCAGCCGTCGCCCGCCCGCGCACGGAAGCCCTCGAGCTTGTAGTCACCCGCCTTCTGCCACATCGTCACCTTGCCGCTGGCCAGCCGTACATGCGGGAAATTGTAACTGGCGTTGACGCCGGCCTCGTCGCCACGATTGAGCGCGGCCATGAAGTCGTCGAGCACGGCCATCGCCAACTTGAGTGGATCGCTCATCCTGCCGCCTTCTGAGCAAGCGCCGTGCCGGCAGCCTCGATACGCCACTGGCCTTTCAGCGACAGCGCCGCGCCGTCGATCAGGCCGCACAGTCGCAGCCGACGTGCTTCGGCAGCGCCGCGGTCGAGCGCCGCGGCGATCACGTGATGCGGCAGCCGGCCAACGGACACGGTGACGGGCAAATCCAAGAGGTCACTGTCGGGATCGAGTTCATGCGCAGGGCGGCGTTGGATAGACGGGTGATCGGCATTGACCGCATTGGCGATCAGGGTCGCGGCGGCGTCGGCGGCGGCGGCCGTTGCGGCGAGGATCGTGGCTGAATCGGCGATGCCGAGTGAGAACGAGCGTCCGCCGCAGCCCGAGGTGGCGATGCCGCGCACCATCCGTTCGTGGCGCAAAGTCGCGAAGCCCGAAAGCTGCGGTGCTAAAAGATCGGCAACGATGCCGGCACGCAGTTCGTGGCCGGGAGCCAGATGAATGGCGATGTCGCCGCCGTTGTTCACATAAGCCTTGTCGAGCGCGCGGCCACGGGTGATCGCCGCCAGCATTTCGTCGGCCACGGCGCCGGCGACGGCAGCCATCGGCGTGATGAAGACTGACCGGTGTGGCCACACGGCGTCGGCCATGCGCCGCGCCACCGGGCCTTGCAGCAGCGCACGCGCGGCGTCGACCGGCCGGCGTAACAAGGGCAGTTCGCCGACCAGCGTCGGCAGGATGTCGCCAAAGCGTTCGATCGCCTGTCGGTAGGCGCGTTCGATCTCCGTGGCCGCGCCGAACGCCTCGACCAAAAGGTCGATTGGGCCGTGCTGCTGATGCAGCCGGCCGTCGGGCAATCGCGCGGTCTGCGGCCCGTTCATTTGTCGACCCGCACCTTGTTCCCTTGCACCACTTCTTCCAGCGTCACGGCGCGCGAGGCGTAGCCGCCGAGGGCGGCGTAGTCGTCGGCGCGCAGGGTGAATTCGATGGGCGCCACCAGCGCCGGGGTCGGCACATAGCCGAAGGATTTCTCCGGCATGTTGGCGACATCAACCATCAAGGTGATGCCGCCGCCCGGCCAGACATAGGCCGGCTGGCCGCCCAGCGTCACCTTGGTCAGCGTCTCGCGCACCGAGCGCGTCAGCCGCACGGGATTCTCGGTAACGCCGGCGCGCAGCGAGCCGCCAGCGCCGGCCATGAACAGCACGGTGCAAAGTGCTGGTTCGCAATTCTCGGCGATGCGTTCGACGACCAAGCGCACCGGCGCGGGCATCGCGGCGGGCTGCGGCTTCAAGTCCTTGTCGAGCTCGAACCACGCCGAATGCTCACCCGTGGTCGAAACCATCAACAGCCGCAGGCCGGGCCAGGCCGTCTTGGGATCGATCTTGTCGATGATCTCCAGTGGGTCTGAAACATCGGTGCCGCCCCAGCCCAACCCCGGCTCGGCCACCTGGAAATAGCGGCCAGGCGTCGATCTGCGGCCGCGCACGCGGATGCCGGCCGGCTTCATGTCGAGGAAGCGGCCGCCCTGATGCTCGCTCAAGACGCCGGTGATGTGATCGTCGACCACGATCACCTCGTCGACGTGATCCTTCCATTGCGGCGCGAACATGCCGATCGCGGCCGACCCGCAGCCGACCCGCATGCGCTCCTCGAGCGTGCCGTTGACGATCGGCGGCTTGTTGGCCTGCACCACGACCGTCGAGCCGCCATCGATCGTGAGTTCCACCGCCTCGCGATTGCACAGCGCCAGCAGCGCCTCGCAGGTGACGACGCCTTCCTTCTTGCTGCCACCCGTCAGATGGTGAACGCCGCCCAGCGACAGCATCTGCGAGCCGTACTCCGCCGTGGTGACGTGGCCCACCGCCTCGCCCTTCGACCGCACCGCCGCCTGCTCGGGCCCGAGGTAGCGGTCGGTGTCGATTTTCACCTTCACGCCGCAGTAGCTGAAGATGCCCTCGGTGACGACGGTGACCATGTCGACACCGGCATGCTTGGACGAGACGATGAAGGGCGCGGGCTTGTAGTCGGGATAGGTCGTGGTGGCGCCGATGCCGGTGACGAACGCGCCCTCGCCCCTCCCAAGAATATTGGGGCCGAGTTCGCCGGCCCAGGCGCCGCTGCCCTCGACAAAGGCCACGCGGGCCAGATCGGGCTTGGCCAGCAGCACCAGGGGATCGACCCGCACGAGCTTGCCGTCTTCGTTGGCGTAGCGATCGCAGGCGCCGGCGCGGCCCGGCCGGATGCGACAGAGCACCGGGCAGGCGTCGCAGCGCACGATGCTGGCGCTGCGTTCGGCCTCCGAGAGCGCCAATTCGTCGCTCATCCCACGTTTCCCTTCAGGGCGACGATGGCCTCGCGCAGGCGATGCGGCAACAGGGGAACACGTGTGGCGCGCACGCCGGTCGCGTGGTGAACGGCGCCCAGGATGGCCGGTGCCGTCGGCACCAGGCCAGGCTCGCCCACGCCCTTGGCGCCCGACGGTCCCAGCGGCTCGCGATCCTCGATCAGCAGGCACTCGATCTGCGGCACGTCGCCGATTGTGGGGATCAGATAGTCGTGCAGGTTCTCGGTGTGGCCGGGCAGGTACTTCTCCATCAGCGCCAGCCCCAGCCCCTGCGCGATGCCGCCCTCGATCTGGCCTTCGACCAGGGTCGGATTGATTGCCTTGCCGACATCGTGCGCGGCGACCATGCGCAGCACCTTGACCGTTCCAAGTTCGGTATCGACCTCGACGGTCGCGATTTGGGCCGCAAAGGCATAGGTCGCGTAGGGCACACCCTGGCCGTTGGCATCGAGCGGCGTGGTCGGCGGATCGAACGTGCCCTCGCCGATCAGCGGACCGACCGTGGCGAGCGCAAGGCTGCGCACGGTGCCGCCATCGCGTACCTTGAGCGTTGCGCCCTCGAGCGACAGCGTGGCGCTCTCGCCCGCATTGGCCAGTCGCAGGATCTGCAGGCGAAGATCGCGGCCGGCCAGCTCGGCGGCCTTGCCCGACACGAAGGTCTGGCGCGACGCCGAGGTCTTACCGGCATCGGCGGTGAGATCGGTGTCGCCCGCCACCAGGGCGAACTGCGAGGCCGGCAGGCCCAGCGCATCGGCTGCGATCTGGACCATGATGGTGTTGCTGCCCTGGCCGATGTCGACGGCGCCGCTGTAGAGGGTGAGGGAGCCCGCCGGCGATAAGCCGACCCGCATGTGCGAGGGATTCGACATCGACGTGTTGCCGATGCCGTACCACATGCAGCCGATGCCGACGCCGCGGCGACGCGGAGCACCCTTGGCGTTGAAGGCCGCAACTTCGCGGTGCGCCTTCTGCCAGTGCGGCCGAAGCGCCTCGAGACATTGGGCAAGTCCCGCAGAATGGACGAGAGTCTGCCCGGTCGCCGTCGTGTCACCAACGCGCAGGGCGTTGCGATGGCGGAACTCCAGACGGTCGATGGAGAGCTTGTCGGCCAGCGCATCCATCATCGCCTCGTGGGCGATGGCGGCCTGCGGCACGCCGAAGCCGCGGAAGGCACCGGCCGGCGGACCGTTGGTAAAGAAGGCCTCGCCCCAGCTCCGCACATTGGCCACGGCGTAGGGGCCCATGGCATGCACCGGCACGCGATTGGCGACGGTCGGGCCCCACGAAGCATAGGCGCCGGTGTCGAAGGTCGCGGTGACATCGCAGGCCAGAAGCTTGCCTTCGGCATCGCAGCCGAACTTGGCCATGATACGGGCGGGATGGCGCTTGGTCGTGGCGACCATGCTTTCCGGCCGCGTGTAGACCAGCGCCACCGGCCGGCCGAGCTTCCACGCAGCGATGGCGATCAATGGCTGGACCGAGAGATCGAGCTTGCCGCCGAAACCGCCACCGCAGGCCGTCGGCACGACACGCACCGCCTCGGGCCTGAGCCGCATGACGTTGGCGATCTCGTCGCGGTCCATATAGGGCGTCTGGGTGGTGGCGTGGATTTCGATGCGATCGCCGACCCTTTGCGCCCAGCCCGCCTCCGGTTCGATATAGGCGTGCTCGACGAAAGCCGTCTCGAACACGCCTTCGGCGACCGCCGCTGAGCGCGCAAAGGCCTCGGCCGGGTCGCCGTGGCGGACGCCGCCGTCGAGCAAAAGATTTTTCGGCCGGTCAGCCTGAACGAGTGGCGCATCGGGCGCGGTCGCCGCATCGATACCGAACAACGGCGGCTCCGGCGTCCAGACGATCGGCACCTCCCGGTCACGGATAGCGAGCACCGTGGCGCGGTCGCCGACCAGAGCCACCACGGCCTCACCGCCGTAGCGGATCAGCCCGTCGGCCAGAACCGGTTGGTCCTTGATCTCGGGATAGATGCCGAAGCCATTGAACGGCACGTCGGCGGCGGTCAGCACGGCGGCCAGGCGCTGCCGCAGGGGCGCCAGATCACCCAGCGTGAAACGCGCGTGGGCGTGCGGCGAGCGCACCACGCGGATCCATAGCGCATCGGCCGGCACCGCATCGGCGCCAAACAGGTCGCGGCCAGTGACCTTGGCGTGACCGTCGACCCGCGGCATGCGCGCCCCGATGGCGGCACCGGGGGCCGGCGCCATGTCAGGCGCCTGGGCTGCAGTGGCGGCAAGGACCGCATCGACGATCTTGCCGTAGCCGGTGCAGCGGCAGAGAACGCCACCCAGGGCGTCCTCGACCTCGGCTCGACTCGGCCGGTCGGTGCGGCGCAGAAGATCCTGAGCCGCCATCAGCATGCCCGGAGTGCAAATACCGCACTGGGCCGCGCCATGGACGAGAAAAGATTTTTGCAAAACCGTCAGTGCGCCATCCGGCTGGGCCAGGCTTTCGACCGTCTCGACCCGGCGGCCCTCGACCTGGCCCATCGCCACCAGGCAGGAACAGACCTGCTGGCCGTCGAGCAACACAGTGCAGGCGCCGCAGTCGCCGGCGTCGCAGCCGATCTTGGTCCCGGTCAGGCCGAGATCGTCGCGCAGCGCCGCGGCGAGCCGCGTGACCGGAGGGCCCGTCCAGTCGGCCGCGCCGCCGTTCAGGGTGAAGGCCACCTTCACGGCACGAACCCCAACAGGAGGCGGCGCAGCAAAGTGAACACGGCGTCACTGCGGTAGGCGGCACTGCCCCGCACATCGTCGATCGGGCTAAGCGGCGCTAGATGGGCTGGGTCGACGCGCTCGGCGAGATGGTGGTCAAGGGTGGCGCCCGCGAGCGCTGCTTCGAGCGCCGGCAGACGCCGCGCCACGGCCGAGCAGGCGCCGACGGCGATGCGGGCGGCAACGACGCGGCTGCCATCCTCGTCATCGGCGATCTCCAATGTCGCGGCGGCCATGGCGATGGAGATCACGAGATAGCGCCGGGCGCCCAGCTTGAGGAACCCACTGCGGGCGTGGTGCGCGGGCTTGGCGATGTGAATGGCAACCAAGAGCTCGCCGGGCGTCAGCGCGGTGCGGCGGTTGCCGGTGATGAAATCCGACAGCGGCAGGCGGCGGCTGCCGGCGGCGCTCGCCAGTTCCACCTCGGCGTCAAGCGCCAGCAGGCCCGGCACACCGTCGGCGGCGGGCGAGGCGTTGCAGAGATTACCGGCGAGCGTTCCGGCATTCTGGATCTGCCGGCCGCCGATCTCGCGCGCTGCCTGCTTCAGCCCGTCGAACAGGGGCGGCAGATCGTCGGCCCGCAGGAGGTCGGTCCAGGTCGTGGTGGCGCCCAGCCGCCAGCCGGCGACCCCGGCCGATATACCGCGCAAAACGCCGATGCCGCCGATGTCTAAGACGTCTTCGTCGATCGTCTGGCCGACCCGCGCCGGGTAGAAATCGGTGCCGCCGGCCAGCACGGTGTGCGGCCGTGCCAGCACGGCAAGCGCCTCCTCGAGGCGGTGAGGACGAAGGTATTCAGCCATATCGTTCGTGTACGCACGATGGCCAGACAGCCCGTGCGAGTCAAACGATTGAGTTGGCTCAGACGATCTTGGACAGGAGTTCGAGAAGCTGGCGCTGCTCGGGGCCGCTCAGCGGCTTCAGCGTCTCGCGCGATACGGCGGGGCCGTTCATCAGGAGCTTGTTCACCGTACGCTGGCCGTCGGTGGTGAGGCTGAGCAGCGTGCGCCGCGCATCGCCGGGATCGGGTCGCGAGTCGACCAGCCTGCGGTCCTTCAGGCGGCGCACCACGCCCTGCATGGTCGCCTTGTCCATGCCGACCAGACGGCCGAGCAGATTCTGCGACAGCTCGCTGTACTCGTTCAGCTTGACCATGCTGGAGTACTGCGTCGGTGTGATGTTGGGATCACCGATCGAGACTTGGAAGATCGCGCTGGCGCGCTGATGTGCACGTCGCAGCAGATAGCCGACTTGCTCTTCGATGCGGTATGGCCGCGACGCCGAACTTGCGGCGGTCTTCGGCTCCTGCTGTTTCTTTGCGACGTTCCGCATCGCCCCCCGCCTTGCGAACTCCTTGGCTACACCGACTGCGCGCGCCGCACAACGGTCACATAACACCCCGATGCCGAAGGTGAATGAGCCCCCCTTGACTCATGCGCGCCGAGGAGGCAGCGCGTATCACTCGGTCGGCTGCAACCTGTTCCCTTCCGACCGAAAAGTTTCTTCATCACCGCCGACGACTTCGATGTTGCGCGGAACCCGAGGACCCACCATGCCCGGCGCACTCGATGGTATCCGGATCGTCGACCTCACCAACGTCATCCTCGGCCCCTATGGCACAATGTTGCTCGCCGACCAGGGCGCTGAGGTCATCAAGGTCGAGGCGCCCGAAGGCGATGCGGTGCGCCATATCGGCAAGCCCGCCAAGACGCCGGGCATGGGCCCGACCTATCTCTACGTGAACCGGAACAAACGTTCGCTCTGCCTCGACCTCAAGAACCCGACGGCACGGGCAGCGCTCCTCAAGGTGATCGAGACCGCCGATGCCTTCGTCCACGCCCTGCGCCCGCAGGCCATCGAAGGGTTGGGGCTCGGCTACGAGGCCATCCGCAAAATAAAGCCCGACATCGTCTATGTCGGCGCCTACGGCTTTTCAGCCGATGGTCCTTATGGAAAATTGCCGGCCTATGACGACGCCATCCAGGCCCGCTTCGGCATCGCCCATCTGATGGGCCGGGCCGCCGGCGACGACGTGCCGCGCTATCCGCCAACCATTCTTGCCGACAAGACGGTGGGGCTCACCTTCGCCTTCTCGACCCTGTCGGCCCTGATGCACCGCCAGCGCACCGGTGAGGGCCAGTTCGTCGAGGTGCCGATGTTCGAAACCATGGCCGCCTGGCTGATGGTCGAACATCTGTGGGAGCGGACTTTCAGCGACGAGGGCGAGGTCGGCTACTCCCGCCTGCTGTCGCGCACGCGCAAGCCCTACCGCACGCTCGACGGCTGGCTGGCGATCCTGCCGTACATCGACAAGCACTGGCGCAATTTCTTCGAGATCGTCGGCCGGCCCGAGGTGCTGAAGGATCCGCGCTATTCGACCCTCAATGCGCGCTCCCTGCATATCGGCGACATGTACAGCATGGTCGAGGCGCTCGCGCCCACCAAGACCACCGCCGAATGGGTAAGGCTGCTCGACAAGGCCGAGATCCCCAATGCGCCGGTGTCCACGCCGGCTGACCTGTTCGAGGACCCGCATCTCGTGTGGCGGCAGCTCTTCAAGAAGTACCCGCATCCCAGCGAAGGCGAGATCATGATGGTCGAGCCGCCGATACGCATGAGTCGCACCCCACCCGCGATCCGGACGATGGCGCCGCTGCAGGGCGCCGATTCGCGTGCCGTGCTGGCCGAAGCCGGGGTCAGCACCGCCGATATCGAGGCGCTGAAGCAGGCGGGAGCCCTGATCGAGCCGTCTTAGCCCTCCGACTTAGCGCCCCACGGCGAGCTCTGCCGCCGCCAGGTCCTCGAGGGCGGCCCCCACCGATTTGAAGAGAGTGATGCTGGTTCTGTCGCCCGGCGGACGTCCGGCCCGCTGGCCGCGCGCCAGTTCGAAGAGGTCGGCGATGACGTCGCCCGAGCCGATCGTGCCGTTGGCCAGCGGCTGGACGATGTCGCCCGCCTCCTTGCAGGCACCGGCGCGGGTGTCGACATAGACGCGGGCGCGCCGCACCGCAGCGTCATCGCTTTCGCGCATGTCGGGCATATAGGCACCCACCAGATCGATGTGTTGGCCCTGGCGCAGCCAGTCACCCTCGACCAGCGGCGTCTTGGACAGGGTGGCGCAGGAGACGATGTCCGCCTCGGCCACTGCCTGCCGTCGGTCGGCAGCCGCGCGCACCTCGATCGG
This sequence comes from Rhodospirillales bacterium, assembly GCA_003153415.1. Classification (GTDB taxonomy): domain Bacteria; phylum Pseudomonadota; class Alphaproteobacteria; order Reyranellales; family Reyranellaceae; genus Reyranella. The sequence goes on from PLYQ01000166.1 coordinate 59,078, forward strand.
CCGGCCGAGGGCTACCGGAAGCGATCGACCGAGTTCGCCGGCAAGACGTTGCGCCTCAGCTGGACGGCGGCCCCAGATCGCGACCTCCCGGATCGGCCGCACCTTGGCATGGACGCGGATGAGATGGGGTGCCAGAGCACCGGCGCCGATCATCAGGAGTTTTGTCGACGCAGGGTGCGACAGGTAGCGCGAGGCGAGCCCCGACGCGCAGGCGGTCCGCCGCTTGGTGAGTTCGGTGCCNNGATCGAGGGCAACGAGCGCCGGGCGTTGTCGGGGAAGACCGTGACGATCTTGACGCCTATGCGACCTGAGCGGCCCCCCGACGGAGCCCTCGTCCAGGCCGGCATCAGCAGCAGCAGCGCGTCGGCCGAGCCGGGGCCGAGCGGGGCGGTAATGGGGTGATGATGCCGCGTCGGCATCTCGCAGCCCGAGCGGAACAGCGCGTCGAGCCGGTCGATCAGCGCAATGTCGTCGAGCGCGCCACTGACTTCGGCGGCCGAGAAGATCTTCACGAAACAAGCGGACCGCGGCTGGGCGGCATCAGCTCGGGTGCGACCAGCGCGCTCTGGCGCTCGATCGCCTTCTGCTCGCGCGGCACAGGATCGCCCGGCACGGGCAACTTCGCTTCGCGCGCCGCGAGGGTGTCGCGCAGACGCGCGACCTCGCGCTCCAGGCGGGCGACTTCACTGGCCCGCTCGCGGGCGCGGCGGCGGTGATGTCGGCCGGCCCACCAACCCAGCCCCAGGCCTGCCAGGACGCCCAGCAGCAGCAGCGCCACCACCAGGAGGTAAAGCGGCATGCCCACGGTGTAGGGCAACGGCCACAAGGCGAGATCCACGCGCTGGGCGTTGCTGACGGCGATCAACACGCCGATCAGCACAAAGAGCAGGAACAGGAGGCGGGACAGGATTTTCATGCGGCAGCCAGCATGGCACACCGTGGCGACAAGGAAAAAGCGAGGCTACTTCTTGTCGGGGGCCGAATCGGCCGGCGCGAGGCCGGCCACACGCTGGGCTTCCTTGTTGAGCCGATCGCGCAAGTCCTTGCCGGTCTTGAAATACGGCACACGTTTGGAGGCGACGGCCACCTGCTCGCCGGTGCGCGGATTGCGGCCGGTGCGCGGGTCGCGCTTCTTGACGGAAAAAGCACCGAAGCCGCGCAATTCGACGCGATCGCCTGTGGCCAAGGCTTTGGAAATTTCATCAAAGACCGTAGCGACGATCCGCTCGACATCCCTTTGATAGAGATGGGGATTCCGGGCCGCCAGGCGGGCAATAAGCTCCGACTTGGTCATTGCCGTAATAATAAAGCAAAAGGCCGGGCCGTCAAGCCTAAGTCATTGAATCAAAAAGGAAAGGCCGGTCCTTGCGGGCCGGCCCTCCGATTGGTCGCGAAACGCGGCCCTATTTCTCGTCGTCGTCGTCCTTTTTGGCGCGGTTGAGCGCCGCTCCCAGGATGTCGCCCAGGCTGGCGCCGCTGTCGGACGAGCCGAAGTCGGCCATCGCCTTCTTCTCCTCGTCGAGCTCGCGCGCCTTGACCGACAGCACGACGCGGCGCGAGGCCTTGTCGATGTTGGTGATCTTGGCGTCGAGCTTGTCGCCGATGGCGTAACGGTCGGGACGCTGCTCGGAGCGGTCGCGGCTGAGCTCGGACTTGCGGATGAAGCCCGGGATGCCGTCCTGCACCGTGACGTCGATGCCGTTGTCCTGGATGCCAGCCACGATGACGGTGACCACTTCACCCTTCTTGATGTCGGCACCGACCTTCTCGAACGGGTCGTTGGCGAGCTGCTTGATGCCGAGCGAGATGCGTTCCTTGTCGACGTCGACATCGAGGACCTTGACCTTGACCTGGTCGCCCTTCTTGAAGTCGCGGATCGCCTCGTCGCCGGCTTTGTCCCACGACAGGTCGCTGAGATGGACCATGCCGTCGATGTCGCCGGGCAGGCCGACGAACAGGCCGAACTCGGTGATGTTGCGGACCTCGCCCTCGAGCTCGGTGCCGGAGGGAGACTTCTCGGCGAAGCTCTCCCACGGGTTGGCCAGGCACTGCTTGAGACCGAGCGAGATGCGGCGCTTGGACATGTCGACGTCCAGCACCATCACTTCGACCTCCTGCGAGGTCGCGACGATCTTGCCAGGATGCACGTTCTTCTTGGTCCAGCTCATTTCGGAGACATGGACCAAGCCTTCGATGCCGGCTTCCAGCTCGATGAAGGCGCCATATTCGGTGATGTTGGTGACCGTGCCATGCAGCTTGGCACCGATCGGATACTTGGCGGCGACGCCTTCCCAGGGATCGCTTTCCAGCTGCTTCATGCCAAGGCTGATGNNCCGTAGTCGGTGATGTTGGTGACGCGGCCCTTGAGCTTGAGACCGACCGGATACTTGGCGCCGGCGCCGTCCCACGGATCGCTCATCAGCTGCTTCATGCCGAGCGAGATACGCTGCGTCTCGGAGTTGAATCGAATGACCTGCACCTTGACCTGCTGGCCGATGGTGAGGGCTTCCGACGGATGGTTGATGCGCTTCCAGGCGATGTCGGTGACATGTAGCAGGCCATCGACGCCACCCAGATCGACGAACGCGCCGTAGTCGGTGATATTCTTCACGACGCCGTCGAGGATTTGGCCCTCCGACAGCGCGCCCATCAGGCGGGTGCGGTCTTCGGCGCGGGTCTCTTCCATGACGGCGCGCCGCGACACCACGATGTTGCCGCGGCGGCGATCCATCTTGAGGATGGCGAATTGCTGGGCCTGGCCCATCAGCGGGCCGACGTCGCGCACCGGACGGACATCGACCTGGCTGCCCGGCAGGAACGCCACGGCGCCCGAGAGGTCGACGGTGAAGCCGCCTTTGACGCGGCCGAAAATGATACCCATGACGCGTTCCTGATCGGTGAACGCCTTCTCGAGAACGGTCCACGCTTCCTCGCGGCGCGCCTTGTCGCGCGACAAGACGGCCTCGCCTTCCTTGTTCTCCATGCGATCGACGAAGATGTCGATCACGTCGCCTTCCTTGATCTCAGGTGCGCCCGTCCCGTTGGCGAACTCACGCAGAGCGACGCGGCCCTCGGACTTGAGGCCGACATCGATGGTAACGAAATCGTTGGCGATGCGAATGACCGTGCCTTTGACGACCGATCCTTCGAAGCTCGTCGAACCGCCCAGCGATTCGTCGAGAAGTGCCGCGAACTCCGAGCTCGACGTGTCGTTCTCGGGTTTACGTAGGGCGCTGCCCTTGGCCATGCAAAACTCTCCTTCAACGATCCCGGGCGAAGGACTGCCGCCCGTCGGCCAACCGGTTAAGTCCGGCGGATCCACTGCCTTTGAAACACCGACGCCCGGACGACACGCCCGTTCGCAATCGCCGCTGAAAGTCTTCGATCCGCCGGCGGCGATTTACGGCCCGGAGGATCGAAAGCCCTTGCCCTCGATGAAAGCCAAAGCGGCGGCGAAGGCCGCATCGGCATCCATGTCGCTGGTATCGAGAAGGTAAGCATCGGGTGCGGCTTTAAGAGGTGCAGCCGCCCGTTCGCTGTCGCGACGGTCCCGCTCCGCCATCTCGGCAAGAACGCGCGGTTTTATAGTGTCGCCCCCGCGTCCGCGCAACTCCCGGTACCGCCGCTCGGCCCGGGATTCGAGGCTTGCGGTGACAAAGAGTTTGACCGCCGCGTCGGGGCAGATGACCGTGCCGATATCGCGCCCGTCGAGCACTGCTCCAGATGGCTGACTGGAGAATTGTTTTTGGAATTTCAATAGGTTAGACCGAACCTCAGGGATTGCCGCGACCTTCGAGCCGGCCTGGCCGGCAACATCACCGCGCAATACCGGATCGGCCAGATCGGCCGCCTGCAGGCCCGCCGCGACCTCGGCCGGTTCCCGGCCGGTCTTTTCGGCCAGATAGCCGACCGCACGATAAAGCAGGCCAGTGTCGAGATGGGGCAAGCTGAAATGGCTAGCCAGCCGCTCGGCCAAGGTGCCCTTACCGGCAGCGGAGGGGCCGTCAATGGCGATGACCAGAGGGGCTTTGCTCACGCCCATCGCCTCATGGGGCTTCGATGGTGGCGCCGAGTTCCGCCATCACCTTGGCGAACCCGGGGAAGCTGGTGTCGATCGGCGAGCCGTCGTCGATCGACACGCCGTCACGCGAGCCAAGGCCCAGCACCAGGAAGGACATGGCGATGCGATGGTCGAGATGCGTCTTGACCAGGCCGCCGCCCGGCGGCGGAGCGCCCGTGCCATGGACCACGAGATTGTCGGCGCCCATCTCATGACGCACGCCGTTGGCAGTCAACCCGGCCGCGACCGATGCGAGACGATCGCTTTCCTTGGCGCGCAGCTCGGCAAGGCCCAGCATGCGCGTGGTGCCCTGGGCGCAGGCGGCCGCCACGGCGAGGATGGGATATTCGTCGATCATCGAGGGCGCACGCTCGGGCGGTACGTCGACGCCCTTCAGACCCCCACCCTTCACATGTAGATCGGCCACCGGCTCGCCGCCCACGTCGCGAGCATTCTCCAAAACGATGTCCGCACCCATTTCCTTGAGCGTCGTATAGAGACCGGCCCGCAGCGGATTGAGGCCGACATTCTCGACCAACACGTCGCTGCCCGGGCGGATGCAGGCCGCCACCACGGCGAAGGCCGCCGACGAGGGATCGCCCGGCACCACGATGTTGCGGCCCAGCAGCTCGGGCCAGCCGACAACGGTGATGCGCTTGCCGCCGCCCTCGGCCGGCGCCACCCGCACCTCCGCACCGAAATGGCGGAGCATGCGTTCGGTATGATCGCGCGTGGCCTGCGGCTCGATCACCGTGGTCTCGCCAGCAGTGTTGAGTCCGGCGAGAAGAATGGCGCTCTTCACCTGCGCCGAGGCCACAGGCAGGCGGTACTCGATCGGCACCATCTCGTCGGTGCCCACAATGGCAAGCGGCATGCGGCCGCCCTCGCAGGCAACGAAGCGCGCGCCCATGCGCTGAAGCGGCTCGATCACCCGCTGCATCGGCCGGCTGCGAAGCGAGGCGTCGCCGGTCATGAAGCTGGTGAACGGCTGGCTGGCAAGAATGCCGGAGAGCAAGCGGGCAGCCGTGCCGGAATTGCCGAGATCGAGCACGTCGGAGGGCTCGCGGCCGCCGCCCACGCCGAAGCCGCGAACCCGCCAGATCCCGCCGTCTTTTTCGTGCACGACCTCCGCCCCCAGCGCCCTCAGCGCGGCGGCGGTGCACAGCACGTCCTCGCCCTCGAGCAGGCCCGACACGGTGGTTTCGCCCAGGGCCAGGGCGCCGAACATCAGGGCGCGATGGGACACCGATTTGTCGCCGGGCGCACGCACGCGACCGCTCAGCCGGGCGGCGGGACAGGCGATCAGCTTGGCCGGACGGGCAGAACCGGACAGGACACACTCCTTGGACTGACGGCAAACGCGACAAAAAGGCGGCGCGGCGCCCTCCTAGCATGCCCGAATTTGGTTTTGACAGGGTGAAAGACGCGTGACATACGCCCTCCCTCGCGGCCGATTCGGCCGAAATCAGCGGAATTTCCGGGAGAAGCAGTGTGGTCAAGGCGACCTGGGGCACTAAACGTACCTGTCAAAACTGCGCGGCGCGTTTCTACGACCTGAACAAAAGCCCGATCAAATGCCCCAAATGCGGCCGTGAGCACGACCGGGAGGACTTCGTGAAGGTCCGCCGCGGTCGCACCACTGCGGCAACGGCGGCAGCGACGGCGGCAGCGGCAGCCGCAGCGGCGAAGGTCGCGGCGGCGGCAGCCAAGAAGAAGATCGACGATGCCGCACTCGCCGAGGGTGAACTGCCCGAGGTCGGGGCGGACGACGATGCGTTGGCCGAGGACGTGCTGGCCGACGACGAAGAAGAGATCGAGGTCGAAGTCGAGGACGACAAAGGCGAAGGTGACCGCTAGGACCAGGTGCGGTTGCCAGCCGGCAGGGAAGGAATTATATCTCCCCCGCCAGCAAGGATTCGGGGCCATAGCTCAGCTGGGAGAGCGCTACGATGGCATTGTAGAGGTCAACGGTTCGATCCCGTTTGGCTCCACCAACTAGATCTAAGGGCTCGGTCGGCAACGACCGGGCCCTTTGGTTTTTCAGGAAAGCAGGGGGATAGGCCCCATCAAGCGTGAGTATTGATAGAATGGCGGAGGCTGGCTACCAATGGTCCTGCTAACTTCCTGATCGGTGTGCCGATGAACTGGCCAAGACAATCGAAACGCGCCGCTCTCGTCCTTGTCACGCTGTCCCTCGGCGCGTGCGCGCCGAGCTATCACTACGCAGAGTCCCGCGGCAACAAGATTGAGGACCAGGCCGAGCTCAGGAATGCCTGCCTGGCCAGGGGTGCAGAAGCCTTTGCCACCGACAATTCCGACGCTTCAAGCAGCGCCCTTGCCGTGGCACTCGCCTGCAAGCCGCAGACCGACAAGCTAATCGCCCTGATGAACCAAACCTGGGACCCCAAAGTCACTGTGGCCATGGAGAAGGACGCCGAATTCAGGGCGGTCGGGTATATCTTGAAGGCGCGCGGGCAGGGCGAAAACTAGCGCCGCCGGCAGCGCGCCTAGGGCACGTCAGGCTGCAGGTCGAGCCACAGGCGGCCCTCGTCGATGGTCCAAAAAACCCTCAGCGGTCGCTCGGCGCTACCGAGGTTGGCGAACCGACTGACGATCGCGAAGGCCGCATCCGAATCCACAACGGCCGCCACCGGTCCGCGCGGATCCATCGCGGAATAGGCGCTGACGCGCGCGCCCAGCAGCATAACGTCGGCGTCGCTCAGCTGCGGATCGACGCCCCTGGCATCGAACAGCTTAGCGTACGGCATCGCAATGCTGACCACGAGGTCGTCGAAATAGGCCTCAATATCGGCGAGGACGACCGGCCCCTCAGCCCTGACGGTCACCAATCGCCGGTCATGCGAGGTGGTCCAACGAACAGGCATGGCGGCCGACCTACGGCGGCAGGAACGGAAAGCGCTCTTCGACTTGGCAGCCCTGAGTTTCGCGGCAGGCCAGCAGGTCGTCGGGGCGCTGGGTCGGCAGGCGATGCTGGCAGGTGAACCAATCGTCGCTGCCCTTGGCCGTCATCTTGGGTGCGAGATCCTTGGCCGACTTTCCCCGCTCATCGGACGTGTAAATCTTCTCGGTCAGATAGGCCCACAGCCGGACATCGAGCTGCTTGGCGCGCGCCAGGTCGGCGGACGCGTCCTTGCATTCCCGACGCGTCGAGGCGGCACACTGGGTCTTGAGGAACGTCTCGAGCGACCTCATTCGGGACTCGCTGACGCCGGCGCAATAGCTGACCAGCTTCTCCTCTTCGGTAAGGAATGAGGGTGATTGTGCACCGGCTGACGTCGCCATCGCAGACGTCATCGCCGCGGCCGCCAACAGGCGCAGCCCCAATTTCATCGACACACCCTCCCAGCCGTCCCATCGGCCGGGGGATTTTCGCGCGTCGCTTGGGGTGGCGGCAAGCTGGAAACGGTGCTCTTCCCGTCAGAGCCTTTCAGTGCGAACGTAACGGCTACCTCTGCAGAGGTGCATAGGGTCAACTTCGGCATGGCGTGCAAATTTTGACTGCGGCCCCGACAGCCCTTCGCGGCCAGGTGCTGACCTTCACCGGCGATCCGTTTCACGACGGCCTCGACAAGACGATGGTGCATTGGCCCGACGGCATCGTCGTCCTGGCAGACGGGAGGGTCACTCATGTCGGCCCGGCCGAGGAGATCGCCAAAGTGCTGCCGGCCGGCAGCGAGATCGTCGACTATGGCCGCGATACGCTGATCTCGGCGGGCTTCGTCGACACGCATGTGCACTTCCCGCAGATGCCGATGATCGCGTCCTACGGCAGCCAGCTGCTCGACTGGCTGAACAAGTACACCTTCCCTGCCGAGCTGAAATTCGCCGACAAGGAATATGCCAGGCGTGTCGCCCGGGTGTTCCTGCACGAGAACCTGCGCAACGGCATCACCACGAGCTGCGTCTATTGCACCGTGCATCCGCAGTCGGTCGAGGCGTTGTTCGAAGAGGCCGAAACGCTCGGGTTGCGTCTTGCCGCAGGCAAGGTCCTGATGGACCGAAATGCGCCGGAGGCGCTGCGCGACACGCCCCAACAGGGCTACGACCAGTCGCACCAGTTGATCGCGACGTGGCACGGACGTGGCCGCCTGCTCTACGCCATCACGCCGCGCTACGCCGGCAGCAGTTCGCCGGAGCAGCTCGACGCCGCCGGGGCGCTGTGGAAGACGCATCCCGAATGCCTGATGCAGACACACATCGCCGAAAGCCCGCAGGAAGTGGCTTGGATGAAGGAGCTGTTCCCGCAGCGAAAGAACTATCTCGACATCTACGATCATCATGGCCTGTGCGGGCCGCGCGCCGTGTTCGGCCACGGCATCTGGCTCGGGGAGAGCGAGCTCGCCCGCTTGCACGTCTGCGGCGGCGCCATCGCCCATTGCCCGACCTCGAATTTCTTTCTCGGCAGCGGCGCCTTCAACATCGGCGGCGCGACGGACCCCAAGCGGCCGGTGCGCGTTGGTCTCGGCACCGATATAGGCGCGGGCACATCGTTCTCGATTCTCGCCACGCTCGGCGAGGCCTACAAATCCGCCCAGCTCAACCGCCAGGCCCTGTCGCCCGGCCACGCCTACTATCTCGCCACCCGCGGCGGGGCGCGGGCGATGTATCTCGAAGACAAGGTCGGCAGCCTGGCGCCCGGCATGGAGGCCGACCTGGCGGTGCTCGACATGCGCTCGACGCCGCTGATCGACTTTCGAATGGGCGAGGCCCGGGACTTCGCCGAACAGCTCTTCATCCAGATGACCCTGGCCGACGACCGCGCCGTGCAGGCGACCTACGTCGCGGGCAAGTGCGTTTATAAGCGGCCGCCCCGACCCTCCCCCTAGTGTGAAATTTGGGTGGCACCCCATAAATATTGTGGCCGGACTGCCCTATTCGGGGTACGCTTTCTTCCGGTAGCTAAAGGAGGTTGTTTATCCGTCCGAGGACATTGCGCCCCGACGGAGTCTGGATCACCGATGGATCTTCCATCGCGTGCCCTCTGAACCGCACCTTTCAATCTGCCGCTCGTCGACGCCCCCGCTTTCGGGGGCGTTTTTTGTTTCTCCAGCAGTCTCCGGAGTCAGCCAATGGCCAAACGCGCCGCACGCCGCGCCAAGCTTCATGCCATCGATAACTCCCGCGTTCACAGTCTCGTTTTCGACCAAACTCCGGCCAACGACCGCGACCAGAGCTACATTCGAAAAATACGACCGCGCAGCGACAATCAACGCGTGCTGATGGAGGCCATCGACAGCAAGCCATTGACCGTGGCGCTTGGACCGGCCGGCACCGGCAAGACCTATCTCGCCATCGCCGCCGCCGTGGAGGCACTGGAATCGAGCAGCGTGTCGCGCATCGTGCTTTCGCGGCCGGCCGTGGAAGCCGGCGAAAACCTGGGCTTTCTACCAGGCGATATGCGCGAAAAGCTCGATCCCTATCTCCGCCCCCTGTGGGATGCGCTGAACGACCGGCTGGGCGCCAAGCGCCTGCGCCAGCTTCTCGACGACGGCACCATCGAGATCGCGCCNNCCAGCTCAAGATGCTGCTGACGCGGTTGGGTTGGCACTCGACCATGGTGATGACCGGCGATCCGGATCAGACGGATCTGCTGCCCGAACTATCGGGGCTGAACAATATTGCCCAGCGCCTGGAGGGGCTTGAGGACGTCTCCGTGGTGCGGCTGACCGATAAGGATGTGGTGCGTCACCCGCTGGTCGGGCGGATGTTGTCGGTGCTGTAAAGCGACTGAACTTATCCACACTTTGAAGCGCGGCAGACNNATCGGCCCAAAAGGCGAACGTCTGCCGCCGCCAGAGCTTTGTGCAAGACCCGGCTAGATTGAATAAATAAGCATAAACAATGCGGTAGGTTCAGGCTGGCAAGCCACTGCCACCCTGCCTACATTGAGTCAATATCGTGACTCCGATGTAACGGCTGAGAGCTGCCGGACTTCTTCACAGACTTCCCCAC
>PLYQ01000166.1:69147-69313 GCA_003153415.1 Rhodospirillales bacterium
TTTACGTCGGCAAGGCGCGCTCGCTCAGAAGCCGCGTCGCCGCCTACACCCAGCCGACCCGGCTTGCCACCCGGCTGATCCGCATGGTGTCGGCGACGACGACCATGGAATTCTCGGTCACCGGCAGCGAAGCCGAAGCGCTGCTGCTGGAAAACAACCTGATCAA
>PLYQ01000287.1 GCA_003153415.1 Rhodospirillales bacterium
ATGATGCTGTTCGCCGACGCCAAGGTGATGTGCGAGAACATCGTCAAGGCGCTCGAGGCAATGCACTAACCCCCTCCGCCGCCATATGATGGCAGCACCTCCCCCGAAGACGGGGGAGGAGAAAAGCCCTTCCTCCTCCGTCTTCGGGGGAGGTGGCCGAAGGCCGGAGGGGGGCATAGGGACAGTCGTGCCTTATCAAGCAATCCTCTTCGACGTCGGCGGTCCGCTCGACATGGAATTCGCCCATGAGATGGCGGTCGATAGCGCCATTGCCTCGGCCTGCGGCATGGAAGGCATTCGCGTCGACCAGGCGATGATCGACGCGGCGTCCGACCGGGCGGTGGCCGCCTTCGCGCCCGACGCCTACACCCACATGATCGAGGATCTGTGCGGCGGCGACCCGCGCACCGTCGAAAGAGTCGAACGGCGCCGACGCGCAATGACGAGCGAACTCGACGTCTTCCAGCTTCGTCCCGAGATCGATGGCCTGCTGCGCCGCCTGCGCGAGCGCGGCCTGAAGCTGGGCATCGTCGCCAACCAGCCGGCCCGCGCGATCGAGCGCCTGGAGCGGGCGGGCATCGCCCAGTTCTTCGAGCACCATGGCCTCAGCGGCTCGACGGGCTTGCGCAAGCCCGACCCGCGCGCCTTCCTCGCCGCCACCGAAGCGCTCGGCGTGGCGCCCGCCGACTGCATCATGGTGGGCGACCGTATCGACAACGATATCATCCCGGCCAAGGCGCTCGGCATGGCGGCGATCCGCTTCAAGACGGGCCGCCACCGCCGCCAGCAGCCGCGCTCGCCGGCCGAGACGCCCGACGCCGAGGTGACCGACGTGCCCGAACTGGAAGAAGCGATCAGGCNNCGATCGATCAGCCCTCGCCAACGGCCGTCCAGCCTTTTCCGCGCCCAGCGCGCCGCGGCGGGCTTTGAGAGCATCCCGCCATGCTCGAGCGTGTAGAGCATGCGGCACATCGTGAGGGCGGCGTAGGCCTGATAGCCACGGCGGTGCATCCGGACCGGATCCTCGAGCCGCGGCTCCCACCAGTCCCGCAACAGCTCGCGTGTTTCCTGCTTGAGCTCTTCGGCGCCGACCGGGCCGATGAACGTCCGGGGCTCGGGTCCGGCAAGCGTGATCCCGGCCTCGCGCAGCATGAAGCGCTGGAGGGGGTGCTCGATGCCCTTGTGATCGAGGCCATATTTGCCGCCCATGCCGATCGTCGGATACGCTGTGCACGCGAGATTGAAATCCTCGAACACGTGCAGCGGCAAGAACGAGCCCTCGAGCTTGGCGGCCCAGGGCGACCCTGTCGCTTGTAGGCGCGCGTTCAAGGCGCCCAGCGCGGCCTGCGCCGATGCCCCGACTTCGGCCTTGGTCACTACGACGAAGTCGATGTCGCTGGTCTCCGAGTGGAAGTCGCCGCTCGCGAGCGAGCCGAACAGGTACATGCCGAAGAAATTGTCGGCGAGGATGGTCCGGCTGCCAGAGAGGAGCTCGGCCAGCGTCTCGTCGATTTGCGGATTTTCCGTCCAGCCCATGCAACGCTAGCCGAACACGAAGGTGAAGCCGCGTCCGGCGATCCGTCCCGTCCCCTTGCCACGCTTGCCGTTCGATTCGAACTGGAAGGGGCCGCTCAACCCATTCGTGCAATTGAGGGTGCCCTTGGCGTCGTTGGCCGAGACGTAGGCGAACTCGCCCCGGCAGCGCAGGCCCCTGTCGCTCGTGATCGCGAGCACGCCTTCGTGTTCAAGACGCCGGTCGACGGTGCCGGTGAACAGCTCCGGCCCGTCGTCCATGATGCCTTCGACCGCGAGCGTCAGGGTGCTTCGTGGGTCGGACGGCGGGCGCCGGTCGGCAGCCCGGGTCCAGCTGCAGGCCCCGAGCAGCAGGCCGGCAAGCACGATTGCCCAGAGCGGCGAATTCTTCGAGTCGATCGGCAAGGACGACTTTCCCCACGATACAGACAAATTCACCCCAGCAGCTCGCGACAGCCGAGGTCGTCGATGGCAAGGTGGATGCGGTCGAGGTGGTGCCACCAGATCACCGGAGGGATGCCCGCGGCGTGCTGCCAGATCGGGATCGTGGTCGCCCACAGCGCGGACAGACGATAGTCGTCCTGGAGCGCGCGCCGGTCGTAACCCCGAACGTCCCGCGCCATCAACTCGGCGTGGTAGACATCGAGCAGGTGTCGCTCGCGCTGGCGTCTCAAATCGGGATGCCAGTGCAGCGCCATCATGTAGGCGAGGTCGTCCGTAGCTGTGTCGGGCCGCCAGGCGTCCCAGTCGAACAGCCTTATGCCGTCGGGGTCGCCGTTCCTGGGCAGGAAGCTGTTCCAGACATGGGCGTCGCCGTGGACGATCGTCATATGGCGGTGGCTGCGGTAGCGCGCGCCGAGTCGCGGCACCTGCTCGACCAGGCGCGCGTAGAACTCGCGACGCCCCCCGGAGAGCCGATCGCCGATCGCCTCGGCGAAGCGTTGGACCTGCGCTGCGAGGCGCTCGGCGGACTGCTCATCGGTTGCCGAATCCTGCCACAGGCCCACCGACACGCCGAGGCGCGGATCGTCCCACCACGCCGCATGGAAACGCGCCCGCGTGCGCACGATGCCTTCGCACTCGGCGAGTGTCGGCGGCAATGGCCACGGCTGGGGGATGGCGTGGGTGTCGGTCAGGTCTTCCAGCAGCAGATGCCAGGCCTCGCTGGCGTCGTCCCAGTGGGCGTCGAAGCAGCGCGGAACGATGCCGGATGGCGAGGCGGAGGCGATGTCGCGGTAGAACGCGACTTCCCGCTGGCCGCCTTTCCAGGGACCGGGGGGCCGACCGACCGGCGCGGTCTTGAGGATCAGCGAGGCGGGCGCGCCGTCGGCCACGGCGTCGTGCGAGAGCCGCAGCCGGTAGATGTGCGACAGGATGGTCGGCGTCGAACTCTCGACCGTGACACTGGCGACGCGACCCTTTTCCAGTACACCGGCGCGGCGCAGCACATCGGTAAGGTGCGCAGGATCGGCCGACTTTGGCAGTTCTGGCGTCGTCTGGGGTTCGGTCATGGCGGTACTGTAGCGCGGAATCTCATGTTTTTTCTCCACTCCGGCCGCTCGACGGATGCCGTGAGACGACCGTACGATACCGGGCAGCCCGACGACCAAAGGAACGAGCCATGCAGCACAAGCTCATTTCCGGCGACAATCACATCGACCTCACCTATTGCCCGGCCGATCTCTGGTCGGCTGAGGTGCCGCTCAAATGGAAAAAGAACGCCCCGCGCGTCGAGGAGCGCAACGACGGCCAGCACTGGTTCGTCGACGACAAGGATCGCGGCATGTGGAACGGCGTCGGACCGGGCTTCCTGCCCTACACCAGGGGCTCGTTCGGCCATGTCGACGAGATGAAGGACGCGGGCTTCGTGTGGGACAGCTACCCCGGCGCCACGCCCAGGCCGACCACGCCGGAGCTGCGCATCGCCGATCTCGACCGCGACGGCCTGGAAAAGGAGATCATCTACGGCTGCCTGATGATCAACGACCTGATCGACGACGCCGAACTGCGCGTCTGGTCGAACGCCCGCTACAACGACTGGGCGGCCGACTTCGCCAAGCGCTCCGATCCCAACCGCGTCTTTCCGCTCGCCATCATCCCCAACACCGATCCTGTTGCCGCCGCCGCCGAGGTGCGACGCTGCGCCAAGCTCGGCCTGAAGGGCGGCGACCTCGCTTTCAAGCGCATGGGCCTGCCGATGTGGCACAAGGATTGGTACGCGCTGTGGGAAGCCGCCGCCGAGTGCAAGTTCCCGATCTCCTTCCACTCCACGGGCTTCAAGGCGTTGCGCGCGCCCGACACGCCCGAGATGGAGAAGGAATATGCGACGCAATACCGGCTGGTGCGCTCGGCCCTGTTCCAGCTCGACACGATGGAGGTGCTGGTCTCGCTGCTCGCCTCCGGCGCCTGCGAAAAGTATCCCGACTTCAACTTCGTGCTGGGCGAGTCGGGCGTCACCTGGCTGCCCTACGTGTTCGACCGTCTCGACACCGAATATCACGACCGCGCTAGAAGCCTCGGCTTCAAGATGAAGCCCAGCGACTACTTCCGGCGCCAGGGCTACGTCACCTACCAGCAGGACAAGTACCTCGAGCCGATCGTGCCGCTGATCGGCGAGGACAACATCATCTGGGGTGCCGACTACCCGCACCCCGATTGCATCTGGCCGAACTCGCGCGACACGCTCACCAAGAACCTCGCCGGCTTCTCTGACAGCGTGCAAAAGAAGATCGTCCACGACAACGTCACGCGGCTGTACGGATTGAATTGAACCATCAGGTCGAGACGGGCGACCGTCGGGCCGTCGGGTGATACCGCCAACCCGCAGGTATGCGGGTCACGGCCGCAGCCCACATGCCCTTGGTCGGATCGGGCACGACGCCGTGCGGTGAACTCCAGAGCTCGACGCGGTCGGCAGTGAAGTCGATCAGTACCACGTTCGGATCGGTCGGCCCGCCAGGATGCCATTTCAGCGATGTCGGACGCCAGATGACCGTCTTCACGGCGACGTCGTCGATGATCGTCGCCCGCCCAACAAGCGTCACGTAGGAATTGTCGGCATTGTCCTGGTAGGCGAGCGTCAACCTGCCGGTTCGCTCGATTTCTTCGACCTTGCGCGATCGGCGGTCGGTCATGAAGCGCAGCGTCCAGTCGTCATCTAGCTTGGACGTTTGCACGACGCGGGCATTGGCTTCGCCACTCTGGTCGACGGTGATCGCCAGGCACATCGGAGACTTCGCGATGGTGTCTCGCGCGATCTGCAGCAGACCGTTTGTGTCCATGCGGAGCCTCCCGCCCAACAATACCTTCTACAGCTATTCGCCCGAACAAAAACCCCCGAAAATCGGGGGTCGTCGTTTAGTCCGAGAAGGGAGAGCTAGAGCAGATTTCGCTTGAATAG
>PLYQ01000323.1 GCA_003153415.1 Rhodospirillales bacterium
TGGTGCCGTCGGCGATCAGGCGGCGAGCGTCGGCGACCGACAGGTCGGTGATCAGGTTCTTGTCCTTGTCGAGCACGCCGGGCACGTCGGTGAGCAGCAGTAGGCGCTTGGCCTTGAGCGCGCCAGCGATGGCGCCGGCGAAGGTGTCGGCATTGACGTTGAAGGTGCCGCCGCTCGCCGAGGTCGCCACCGGCGCCAGCACCGGGATCATCTCCTTGCCGAGCACGTGGTTGAGCACGGTGAGATCGACCTTCTCCGGTTCGCCGACGAAACCGAGATCGACCACCTTTTCGATATTGGAATCCGGATCGACCACCGTGCGGGTCACCTTGCGCGCTTGCACCATGTTGCCGTCCTTGCCGCAGAGCCCGACGGCCTTGCCGCCGGCGGCGTTGATGTAGCCGACGATCTGCTTGTTGATCGAACCGGCCAGCACCATTTCGACGATCTCCATGGTGGCGGCGTCGGTGACACGCAGGCCGTTCACGAAGGTGCTCTTGATGCCGACCCGCTCGAGCATCCTGTTGATCTGCGGGCCACCGCCATGGACCACGATCGGGTTCATGCCGACCTGCTTCATCAGCACGACGTCGCGCGCGAAAAGATCGCCGAGCTTGGCGTCGGTCATGGCGTGGCCACCGTACTTCACGACGAAGGTGGCGTCGTTGTGCCGGCGCATGTAGGGCAGGGCGTTGGAGATGGTCTCCGCCATGCGGATGAGCCGCCTTTGCTCCTTGTCGGTCTGGACCGGCTCCGCCATTTCTCGTGTCCCAGTTGGAAAAAAGCCCCCTCCGGCCGGGAGGGGGCTAAGGCGGCATCATATATCAGGCAGGCGGCGGATAGAAGAAGTGCCGCGGGCGCGGCAGGATGTCTCCCCAATGACCTCGATCATCGACAACGACACCCTCGCCGGGCGCGGCTTCACCGTCGTGCCGAGCCTCGTCGGGCCCGACGAGTGTCGGGCGCTCGCCGCCCTGTGGCCGGACAAGCCGCGTTTTCGCAGCCACGTCATCATGCAGCGCCACGGCTACGGCCAGGGCGAGTACCAGTACTTCACCTATCCCCTGCCCGAGCCGGTCGAGCGGCTGCGCCAGGCTCTCTATCCCCAACTGGCGGCGATCGCCAACGGATGGAACGAGCATTTGGGCCTCAAGAGACGCTTCCCGCCGACGCTCAAGGCCTGGCTCGCCCAGTGCCATGCCGGCGGCCAGAAGCGGCCGACGCCGCTGCTGCTGCGCTACGGGCCGGGCGACTACAACTGTCTGCACCGCGACCTCTACGGCGAGCTGGTCTTCCCGCTGCAGGCGACGATCCTGTTGAGCGACCCGGCGCGCGATTTCTCCGGTGGCGAATTCCTGCTCGTCGAGCAGCGGCCGCGCATGCAGTCGCGCGGCGAGGTCGTGCCGCTCGGGCAGGGCGATGCTGTGGTCTTTGCCGTCAATCAACGGCCGGCAAAAGGAACGCGCGGCTGGCACCGAACGGCGATGCGCCACGGCGTTTCGAGCCTGCGCGAGGGCGAGCGCTTCACGCTGGGCATCATCTTCCACGACGCGACCTAGCCCGCCGCGACGGCCGCGATTTCTGCCCGAAGTTCAGGAATGCCAAAGCCCGTCTCGCTGCTGGTCGGCAGGACTTCGGGATGGGCGGCGCCATGCTTGCGCGCGGCGGCTTCGGCCGAGGCGATGGCGCGCGGGATGTCGGCCTTCTTCAGCTGATCGACTTTGGTCAGGATGAGCTGATAGGAGATCGCGGCCCGGTCGAGGTTTTTCATGGTGTCGTGGTCGCTGTCCTTCACGCCGTGGCGGGAATCGATCAGCAAACAGACACGCTTCAAGGTCGGGCGGCCGCGCAGGTAGGACGAGGCGAGATCAGCCCAGGTCTCCTTCATCGACCGGGAGACTGCGGCGAAGCCGTAGCCCGGCAGGTCGACCAAACAAAGCTTGCCGCCGAGATCGAAGAAATTGATCTGCCGCGTGCGGCCGGGGCTGGCCGAGACCCGCGCCAGCGTGCGGCGACCAGTGAGCGCGTTGACGAGACTGGACTTGCCGACATTGGAGCGGCCGGCGAAGGCGACCTCGGGCAAGGAAACGCCCGGCAGCGACTCCTGGCTCGCCGCACCCGAGACGAAATCGCAGGTGCTGGCAAAGAGCCTGCGCGCGGCCTCGATCTCCGCCGGCGTGCGCCCTTCCGGCTTGTGATCGGCCATCAGCGCTTCTTGCCCGAGCCCTTGCCGCCCTTCTTGTCGGAGTTGGCGGCTACCGGGACGGCAGCAGGCTCGGCAGTTGCGGCCGACGCGGCCGCCTTGGCCGCCTTTTTACCGATCGGCGCGCCGTGGCGGCGCATGATGAAGTACTGCTGGGCGATCGACAGCGTGTTGCTCCACGCCCAGTAGATCACCAGGCCGGCCGAGAATGGCGCCATCATGAAGGTGAACATGATGGGCAGGAACTGGAACACGCGGGCCTGCACCGGATCGGTCGGCGCCGGATTAAGCCTCTGCTGCAGGAACATCGTGACGCCCATGACCAGGGGCCACAGGCCGATATTGAAGAAGTGCAGGAACTCCGGAACGTGCCATGGGAAGAAGCCGAAGCCGGTCATGATGGTCGCGGGATCGGGCGCGCTGAGATCCTTGATCCAGCCGAAGAACGGCTGATGGCGCATCTCGATGGTGGTGTAGAGCACCTTGTAGAGGGCGAAGAACACCGGGATCTGCACCACGATAGGCAGGCAGCCCGCCGCCGGATTGACCTTCTCACGGCGATAGAGCTGCATCAGCTCCTGGTTCATGCGCTGCTTGTCTTCGCCGTAGCGCGCCTTGAGCTTTTCCATCTCAGGCTGCAGCCGCTTCATCTTGCTCATCGCAGCGTAGGACTTGTTGGCCAGCGGGAAGAACACCGCCTTGACGATCACGGTCAGCACCATGATGGCCAGACCGAAATTGCCGATCTGCACGTACAGCCACTCGAGCAGCCAGAACAGCGGCTTGGTGAAGAACGAGAACCAGCCCCAGTCGATCGTGAGATCGAAGCGTTCGAAGCCGTATTTCTCGCGATAGGCGTCGATCACCCGCACGATCTTGGCGCCGGCGAACAGATATCCCTCGGTGCCGCCCGTGGCGCCGGGGGCGACGGTGAGGCCGGGGCCGACATAGTCGATCTGATATTTGGCATCGGCGTCTGCGCCGGTTCCCTTGAGCGTCACGTCGACCTTCGACTTCTGGTCAGGGATCAGCGTCGCCATCCAATACTTATCAGTGATGCCGACCCAGCCGCCGGTCGAGGCGATCTTCTGCTGCTTGTTGTCCTTGAAGTCGGAGTAGCCGAACTCTTTCAGCGTGCCGTTGAAGACGCCGTACGGGCCCTCGTGCAGCACGTAGGTACCCTCGGCCTTGGGCTGGCCGAAGCGCACGATGAGGCCCCAGGGAAACACCGTCACCGGCTTGTCGGATTTGTTCTCGACACTCTGCTTCACGGTGAACAGGAAATTCTCGTCCATCGCGATATCGAGCGCGAAGATCAGGCCGCCGCCGTTGTCCCACGTGAGCCGCACCGGCTTGCCGGGCGCCACCGTGCTCTGGTCGGCGGTCCACAGCGTGTCCGGTCCGGGCAGTTTCACCGCGGCATCCGACGCCGACCAGCCGAACTCGGCGTAGTAGGGATGGGCAACGCCGACCGGCGACAGCACCGGCTCGGGCGGGCTCTTGGGGTCGAGTTCCTCGCGATACTTGACGAGCTGCACATCGTCGATGCGCGCGCCCTTGAGCGAGATCGAGCCCAAAAGTTCGGGCGTGCTGAAGCTGACGCGCGGGTTGCGCGCCAACGCCGCCTCGCGGCTCACGGTCTGCTGTCCCGCCGGCACGGTCGCGGGCGCGCCGGGTACTGCAGGCGCCGTTCCAGGCGCAGCCGCCTGACCGGCCGGGGCTGCGGGCGTCCCTGTGGCCGCACCAGTCGTCTGCGGCGGCGGGGTCGTCGGCTTGGTCGGAAACGCGTACTGCCAGCCGGTGATGATCAGCACCGACAGCACGATGGCGAGGATGAAATTCTTCTGGTCCATTTCGGGCGAACTCTAGCGACGCTCGGCGGGTTGGCAGGATAGCCCGAGAGATGATGCAGGCACGGGGTCGTAGCCGCCGGTGCCCCACGGGCCGCAACGACACAGACGACGGGCAGCGAGAAAGCTTCCCTTGAGCGCGCCATGCCGGGCCATCGCCTCGACCGCGTAGGCCGAGCACGAGGGTTCGTAGCGGCAGGCGCCGACGAAAAAGTAGGCGAGCGTCAGCTGATAAACGCGGATCGCGCCGCGCAGGATCAAGGTCATCATGCGGCCCGGAAACTGGCGATTTGCCGGGTCCGGCGCAAGCCATCCCTGCAGGTCATGGCGTCGCTACAGCCAGCGCCTTCAGGCGCTTGAGGGCCTCGATCAACTCCTGGCGCATCGCGGCAAAGTCGCGGCTGAGGGCGGCCTGGCGACCGACCAGCACATAGTCGAGATCGGGCCGGGCCTGTCCGGGAAAGACCGCGCGGGCGATTTCCCGCAGCCGGCGGCGGACCCGGTTGCGCTCGACTGAATTGCCGACTTTACGGCTCACCGTGAAACCGACCCGGGGCACCGGCTTGGCCAGGTCGGCCGGTACCGGTGCCACCTGAAGCACAAAGCCGGGCATGGCGCAGCGCCGCCCGGCCTGGACGCGTAGAAAATCCCGACGATTCGGCAGACGCCCGGGACGCGGCCCTGAACGAGCCGGGGGGGCCAATGGAGCTAGGCCGAGAGGCGCTTGCGGCCCGACCGGCGGCGACTGGCGATGACCTTGCGGCCACCCACCGTTGCCATGCGGGACCGGAAGCCATGGCGACGCTTGCGAATCAGCTTGCTCGGCTGATAAGTGCGTTTCATGACGCAACTCCTTCAAACACAAGGCCCCCGCACGCAAGCGACGGGGGCAAATTCCGTGGGGGCGGTCATAAGCGTGAGGGAGCCTTGAGTCAACGAGCGCTGAAGATCGCCGCTAAGATGGCCCATGTCCCTGGTCCTGCATGGTTATCGCTACAGCGTCTATCTCCGCATCGCCCGCCTGGCGCTGGCTGAAAAAGGCGTGAGCTACCGGCAGGTCGAGGTGAACCCCTTTGCGCCGGACGTGCCAGCAGCTTACCTCGCGCTCCATCCATTCGGTCGCGTGCCGACCCTGGTCCATGACGGCTTCGCGCTTTACGAGACGGCCGCCATCAACCGCTATATCGACCGCGCCTTTGCCGGGCCGGCGCTGCAGCCCGCCGCACCCCAGCCTTTGGCGCGAATGGACCAGATCGTGGCCGTCGTCGATTCCTACGGCTACTGGCCGCTGGTGCGTCAGGTCTTCTCGCAACGGGTCTTTCGCCCGCACAGCGGTCAGCCGACCGATGCGGCGGAAGTGGCGCTGGGACTCGCTGCGGCGGCCAAGGTACTGGCCGCAATAGAAGCGCTTGCAGCCGACACTGAATTCCTCGTCGGGTCGGCGCTGTCGTTAGCCGACCTCCATCTTGGCGCAATGATCGCCTACTTCGTGCAGGCGCCGGAAGGCGAGGCTTTGTTCAGGCAATATGCGCGGCTGGCCGACTGGTGGGCGCGCCTCGCCCGGCGTCCGAGTTTTGCGGCGAGCGATGCCGGCCTGCCAGGCTAGACCTGCCGGTGATGCACACGGCAAGCCGCCGGCGTATATCGAGACAACATGAATCTCTCCATCGTGCGACGGCTTCTGCCAGTGGCGATCCTGCTGCTGGGGCTGGCGCTGTTCCTCGGCTTCGGCATGGAGCGCCACTTCTCCTTCGAGTCGCTGGCCCGCAATCATGCCGAGCTCACCGCCTGGGTGGCCGCCAACGGCGCGCTGGCCGCTCTCGCCTTCGTGTTCGCCTATGCGGTCGCTGTCGCCTTCTCGCTGCCGGTCGCCGGGCTGGTGACGCCGCTCAGCGGCTTCCTGTTCGGCGTCTGGCTGGGCGCGGCACTGGCGCTGATCGGTGCGACCCTGGGATCGATCGCGGTGTTCCTTGCCGCACGCACCGCCTTCTACGATCTCTTCCACGCCCGCGCCGGCGCGTCCCTGGCGCGCCTCGAAGAAGGCTTCCGTCGCAACAGCTTCAGTTATCTCCTGTTCCTGCGGCTGGTCCCGATCTTTCCCTTCTGGCTGGTCAACATCGTGCCGGCGCTGCTCGGCATGAGGGTCGGCCCCTATGCGCTCGCCACCCTGATCGGCATCATTCCCGGCTCCATTGTCTTTGCCAGCGTCGGCGCCGGCTTCGGCATGCTGATCGAACGCGGCGAGATGCCGAACCTCGGCGTGATCTTCGAACCTTCCATTCTGTTGCCGCTGCTGGGGCTCGCAGCGCTTGCTCTGGTGCCGGTAATCTATGCCCGCATCAGGGGTCGCAAGAAGCAGACATGAGCGAGACTCTCCAGCCCGACGTTTGCGTAGTCGGCGCCGGCTCGGCCGGGCTGGTGGTGGCCGCCGGTGCTGCCCAGCTCGGTCTCGATGTCGTGCTGATCGAACGCGCCCTGATGGGCGGCGACTGTCTCAATTTCGGCTGCGTGCCATCGAAGGCCCTGATCGCCGCCGCCAAGGCAGCCCAAGCCCAGCGCAGCGGCGCTGCCTTCGGCATCGCCGCAGTCGAGCCACAAGTCGATTTCGCCAAGGTGATGAACCACGTCATCGGCGTGATTGCCGCGATCGCGCCCAACGATTCGGTCGAGCGTTTCGAGAAACTCGGGGTGCGCGTCCTGAAGGAGGAGGCACGCTTCGCCGGCCGCAATGAGTTGCAAGCCGGACCGCATCGGATCCGTTCCAGGCGCATCGTGCTGGCGACCGGCTCGCGGCCGACGCTGCCGCCGATCCCGGGACTTGCCGCGGCGCGGCATTTCACCAACGAGACGATCTTCGCCAACCGAGTTCTGCCGGGCCATCTGATCGTGATCGGCGGCGGACCGATCGGGCTCGAAATGGCCCAGGCCTTTCGCCGGCTCGGCTCGAAGGTCACGGTGCTCGAAGCCCAATCGTTCCTGTCCAAGGACGATCCCGAACTGGCAGCCGTCGTCGTCCAGCGCCTGAAGGACGAGGGCGGCGAGCTGCGCGACAAGGTCAAGATCGCGCGGCTCGAAGGCACGTCGGTGATCCTCGAGGGCGGCGAGCGGCTCGAGGGATCGCACCTGCTGGTGGCTGCCGGACGCGCGCCCAACGTCGAGGGACTGGGTCTCGAAAAGGCCGGCGTCGCCTTCACAAGGCACGGCATCACCGTCGATGGTTCGCTGCGCACCTCCAACAAAGGCGTGTGGGCGATCGGCGATTGCAACGGGCTCTACGCCTTCACGCACATGGCGGGCTACGAGGCTTCGCTGTTCGTCCGCGGCGCGCTGTTCCGCGCTCCGGCGAAGCTCGATGCCGCGATCGTGCCGTGGGCAACTTACACCGACCCCGAACTTGCACAGGTCGGCCTGAGCGAAAACGCGGCGCGTCAGAAGCATGGCGACGCGATCAAAGTGCTGCGCTGGAAATTCACCGACAACGACCGGGCCCAGACCGAACGCACGACCGACGGCATGGTGAAGGCGATCACCGATCGGCACGGTCGCATCCTCGGCGCCGCCATCGTGGGACCCAATGCCGGCGAGCTGATCCAGCCGTGGTGTCTGGCGATCTCGAAGCGGCTCAAGATCTCCGCCCTGGCGAGCTTCGTGCCGCCCTACCCGACCCTGGGCGAAGCCAGCAAGCGCGCCGCCGGAAGCTACTACAGCGAAACCCTGTTCGGCCCGCGCACCCGCAAATTGGTGCGGTTTCTCGTGCGATTGCCCTTTTAGCGGCATATGCCGGGCGCCGGCTTTGTGGTGAACTGACCTGAAGAAAATACCCTCGGGAGGGACAGCCATGGATGATGTGACTCGCAGGTCGCTCCTGCAGGGTGGCGGTGCTGCCGTCGCGGCAGTGGGACTCATTCAGGAAGCCCAGGCACGGACCGAAGCCTTTGGGCCGACCGATCCCTACGACCTGATCATTCGCGGTGGCGAGGTCGTCGATCCCAGCCAGAACCTGCGCGGGCGGCGCGATATCGGCATCCGTAACGCCACAATCGCTGCCATCGAGCCGGAGATTGCCGCAACGCGCGGCACGCAGACGCTCGACGCCACCGGCCAGCTCGTGCTGCCGGGTCTCATCGACTACCACGCCCATGTCCTGCCGGGCGCCGGCATCGGCCTCTCCGGCGACGAGCTGGTGCCCTACACCGGCTGCACCACTTATGTCAGCGCCGGTGACGCCGGCGCCGGCAGCTTCTCGGCCTTCAAGCATTTCGGCATCGCCCAGTCGCGCACCCGCATTTTCGCCTTCCTGCATATCTCCTCGATCGGCTTGTCGGGCTTTCCGGTCGGCGAGATGCTCAACATCGACCACGCCCGCGTCGACGCGGCGGCCAAGATGTTGGCGGAAAATCCCGAGGTGCTGCTCGGCATCAAGGTGCGCGAGACGTTGGATGTGGTGGGCAACAACGGCCTCGAGCCGCTGAAGCGCGCGATCGCCGCGGCCGAACGTTCGGGCGTGGCGGGCGCGCGCGTGATGTGCCACATCGGCAACGCGCCGGGTAATCTCGCCGACTTGCTCGACCTGTTGCGGCCGGGTGATGTACTGACGCATGCCTACTCCGGCGCGGGCAACAACACGGTCGTGAACGGCAAGGTGCTGGCCGCAGCGATCGAAGCCAAGAAGCGCGGCGTGCTGATCGATGTCGGCCATGGCGGTGGCAGCTTCGATTACACGATTTGCGAGGCAGCCCTCCAGCAGGGCTTTACGCCCGACATCATCAGCAGCGACATCCATTCCTATAGCGTCAACTCGCCAGGCAAGCCGTTTCTGCCCTGGGTGATGAGCAAGTTTCTCAATCTCGGCATGCCGCTCGAGCAGGTCGTAGCGCTCACGACGGCGGCGCCCGCCAAGGCGATCGGCCGCGTCCCCAAGCTCGGCACGCTGCAGATCGGCGCGCCGGCGGATCTGTCATTGGTCGAGATCGTCGAAGGGCCGGTCGATTTCGTCGACACCCGCCGCAACGAACGCAAGGGCCAGCGCTGGATCAAGCCGATGCAGACGGTGAAGGCGGGGCGGCCGTTCGGCCGGCCCTACCCAGCGCTCTTCAACTGGCCTTAAAGCGCCGCCACCACATGAAGAGTTGAATGGGCGGCCGCTAGGCGGGATGCGCGGGCTCCGATAGAGTCGCAGGCGCATGACCGCCGACATCACCGTCCGGACCGAGGCCGTCCCAGCCGTGCGCCGCCGGATGCCCATCTTCGGGCTGTCGTGGCGCATTCTGGGGCTGGTGGTCGTCGCGGTGATGACCGCCGAGGTGCTGCTGTTCCTGCCGTCGATCGCGCGCTTCCGCCTGGTCTATCTCAACGAGCGCATCGAAAGCGGTACGCTTGCAGCACTTGCGCTCGACGCCACGCCCGACAACATGGTGACCGAGGAGGTCAAGCGTACCCTGCTCAATCACGCCCGCGTCGATGCCGTGGTGCTGATCGAGCCCAACAAGCCCAAGCGCGCGCTGCTGAACATTCCGCCCACGCCTGAAATGCCGACCTTCAACCTCAAGGAACGCGGCGCGCTCGGTCTGATCTGGGACGCGCTGGCCGCGATGGCGCGCGACGGCGCCTACTACACGCGGGTCGGCGGCGAATCGATGCGCCTGCCCAAGGCCATGGTGTGGATCGTGGTCGACGAGCTGCCGATGCGCATCGCCATGTACGGCTACGCCGGGCGCGTGCTTTTGCTGTCGATCATCATCGCCCTGTTCACCGCGGCGCTCCTCTACTTCGGATTGCGCTGGCTGGTCGTCCTGCCGTTGCAGGGCCTGTCGGCCGCCATGACGGCATTCCGGCGCGCGCCCGAGGAGCTGGGAACCGAACGCCCGCCGACGGCGCGCAACGACGAGATCGGCGTGGTCGACGCCGAGTTCCAGAACCTGCAACGCGAATTGCGCGCATCGCTGCGACAGAAGTCGCGCCTCGCCGAGGTCGGTGCGGCGTCCAACAAGATCAACCACGACCTACGCAACATGCTGTCGACGGCGCGGCTGCTGTCGGACCGGCTGGCGCGCAGCGACGACGAGCGCACGCGCAAGCTGGCGCCGACCATTCTCAACACCATCGACCGCGCCGCCCGGCTGGCCAGCGACGCAATAGAATATGTCCGCGACCGGCCGACCCCGCGCATCGGCGCCTTCGACCTCGTCGACCTGGTCGACGAGGTCGGTGTCGCGCTGCAGGAGCAGGGCGAGGATCACGACCCCAACCTGCTGCGCAACTGGCGGAACGAGGTGGGCGAGGAGTGCCGGATCCGCGCCGACCGCGACCTGCTCTACCGCGTCTTCGTCAATCTCGGCCGCAACGCCTTCGACGCCGACGCTACCTCGGTGGCGGTGCGGGCGGCGGCCCATGACGGTTTTCTGCTGGTCGACATCGCCGACAACGGCCGCGGCATTCCGCCGGCCGTGGCCTCACAGCTCTTCCGGCCCTTCACCACGGGCGGCCGCGCCGGCGGCGCCGGGCTGGGCCTTGCCATCGCGCGCGAGCTGGTGCGCGCCCACGGCGGCGACATCGCGCTCTCCGAGACCAGCGCGTCCGGCACGATTTTCCGCTTCACGCTGCCGACGAACGGACATTGAGGCGCTGCGATACGTCCACTCTCAGTTTCCTCTCGCCCGCTAGGGGGAGAGGAAACTGAGAGCCGCTCATCACTGCTCCGCCTTCAGCTTCTCGGTGAACGCCCGAATGCGGCGGGCGTTGACGCCTAGATCGGAGCGGCCGACGCGACTCTTGGAGCGGATGTCGATCCGGCTGCCGCTGCCGTCGGGCCTTATGCGCACCACGATGTCGTCGCGGAAGCCGAACCACTTGGTGGTGTCGATGGCCTCGATGCGGCCCTCCGTCGGCGCGCGCGCCACGACGTCCCAGCCCATCGCCATCGCCACCTTGTCGACCCGCTTGAAGACCTCGGCCGGCGGCACGGCCAGCATGATCGGCACGATGTCGGGATAGGCAGCGCGCTGCAGAACGGCGACTTCCGTGCCGGGATAGCCCGGCGGATTGGGAGCGCCCTGGCGCATCTGCAGGGTGACGACCAGCGGCGGCGGATCGGCCACATCGGTCGTGATGTCGTTGATCCGCGGCACCTCGCGGGCCTGCAGCAGCAGGCTGAACGGCACCCAGGCCGCGCCCACGCCGATCGCCAGCGCCAGCAGGGCGGCGAGAAATCCGCGACGGCGATCGCCGGGTCGCGTCGGCACGATGGTCGCGAGCCCAAGCGCGATCGCCGCCGCCGCGCCATAAAGGCCGTAGGTCATGAGGTTGCGCGCGATGCCATAATCCACACCGGCATAGCGATGCAGCGGCCCCGTGGCGCCGACGAGCAACCCCGCCACGCAGGCCACCAGGAAGGCGAGGCGCGCGAGTCGATGGCTGGTCGGGTTGGTGGGCCGGACGAACATATCTTCTCTGCAGTTACCGCATCGTACCTGCACAATACAACCCGTCCACCTGCTT
Organism: Rhodospirillales bacterium; assembly: GCA_003153415.1. Taxonomy (GTDB): domain Bacteria; phylum Pseudomonadota; class Alphaproteobacteria; order Reyranellales; family Reyranellaceae; genus Reyranella. Next base: position 11,551 of record PLYQ01000323.1, read on the forward strand.
GGTGGCCATCGCCTCGACAAGGACGGCTGCATTCTCTATGCGCGCCCTATGAATCGAGCAATGGCCGCCGGTTTGGGCGCCATAATACTGTGGGGTGCGCTGGCGACCCTGTCGGTCCTGGCCGGCCCTATCCCGCCTTTCCAGATGGTTGCCATGACGTTCGCGATCGGCGCGTCGATCGGCATCATCCGCTTCCAGTGGCGGGCCCGCCGCCGTGGCCTCGCGTGGAGCAGCCTTGTCAGCTGGCCGGCGCCCGTGTGGTTGCTCGGCGTCGGCGGCCTGTTCGGCTATCACGCGCTCTATTTCGCCGCCCTTCAGCTCGCACCGCCGGCCGAAGCCAACCTCGTCAATTATCTATGGCCGCTCTTGATCGTGCTGCTGTCGGCGCCACTGGCAGGCGAGCGTCTCGGCTGGCCGCATCTTGCGGGCGCAGCGCTTGGCTTCGCCGGCGTGGCGCTGCTCGCGTCAGGCCGCGGCGTGAGCTTCGCCGGACAATACGCGGTGGGCTACGCGCTGGCGCTGGGCTGCGCCTTCGCCTGGTCGCTCTACTCCGTGCTGTCGCGCCGCTTCGGCGAGACCCCGACCGACGCCATCGCAAGCTTCTGCGCCGCCTCGGCGCTGCTCTCGCTCGTCTGCCATCTCGCCTTCGAGCCTACCGTGTGGCCGGCCACGACGACGGCGTGGCTTGCCGTGCTGGCGCTCGGCATCGGACCCACGGGAGGCGCGTTCTATCTCTGGGATCATGCCGTCAAGCGCGGCGACATCCGCGCGCTCGGCGCCTTGAGCTACGCCGCCCCGATTCTCTCGACCACCCTGCTGATCGTCTGCGGCCTCGCCGAGCCGACGGCAGCGCTGCTGTTCGCAGCATTGCTCGTCACCGCCGGCGCGATCCTGGCGTCGCGGGAGATGTGGAAGCGTTAGCAATGAGCTTAGCCCGGCTGCCAGCCCGGCGGCGCGAGCTCGAAGCCTTCGAAGCGAAAGCCTGGCGCGACGGTGCAGCCGACCAGGGTCCAGGTGCCGAGCGAGCGGGCGGCCTGCCAGACGCCGCGCGGCACCACGGCCTGCGGCAGCTCATCAAGGGCAAAGTCGGTGCCGACGCGCAGATGGCGCACCTTATGTCCGTCGTCGCTCAGCGCCAGTTCGAGCGGGGCGCCGGCATAGTGGTGCCAGATCTCGTCGGCATCGACGCGATGCCAGTGCGAGCGCTCGCCGGCTTTCAGCAGAAAATATATGGCTGTCGACGCGCCGCGGCCCGCATCCTGCGCGCGGAACATCTGGCGATAGTGCCCACCCTCGGGATGCGGCTTCAGCCCGAGGCGCTGGATGATCTCGTCGGCCGTCACGCGGGCGGCGGCACCGTCGCTTTGATCGACGGCATCTTCGAGGCCGTGGCGAACCACTTGGCGAGCTTGGGATGGCGGGCGCGCCAGTCATGGCTGGCGAACCGGAAGTCGAGATAGCCGAGCGCGCAGGCGACAGAGATGGTGCCGATGGTGAGCTTGCCCTTGAGCGACTTGGCCTCGTCCTCGAGCTGGCTGAGCGCACCGTCGATCTTCTTCATCTGGCCCTTGACCCAGTCGGGCCAACGCTTGTCCTCGGGCCTGAGGAAGCCCTCGTAGCGCGTCAGCAGGGCGGCATCGAGCAGGCCATCGGCCATCGCCTGCAGGCGCAGCGCCACCCAGCGCTCTCGGCCCTTGCGCGGCAGCAGCTTGCGGCCCTTGTGATGGCTGTCGAGATACTCGCAGATCACCGGCGAGTCGAAGAGGTCCATGCCCTTGACCGACAGCGCCGGGATCTTGCCGACCGGATTGTGCTTGTCGACATCGGCGTTGGGTGCCACCGGCGACACCGCGACGTTCACCATCGTGATCTTCTTGTCGAGCTTGGTTTCGAGCGCCACCACCCTGACCTTGCGGGCGTAGGGCGATCCTGGTGAGTAGTAGAGCGTCATCTTGGCCATGGTCGGTCTCCTGTCAGGCTCGGGTCAGGCCCCGGCGATATGGGGAATGTCGGTGTCGTTCAGGCGCACCTTGCGCGCGACGTCGATCAGCTGCTGCCACGTCGTGTTGTCGATCGGCACGCCATTTCTTTCTCGGTCGAGCCGCCGCGCTCGCTCGGGCTCGCCCGGCGCCAGCACTTCCTTCACGCCCGGCCGCGGCTTCGCCGACTTCACCCAGGTGATGAAGGTCTCAACCTCGTCCTCGAACGCGGCGGTGCCGCCCATCGACGCCGGATCGATGATGATCGACAGCATGTTGTTCACGATGTCGGTGCCGTCCTTGATGGTGCGCGGTGAATGCGTCTTGCCGCCGGTCAGTGCGCCGGCCAGCAGATCGCATATCACCGCCAGCCCGCCCCCTTTGTGCAGGCCGAACGGCAGGATGGCGCCGAACGGTGGATTGTACATCACACCGGGCTCGGTGGTGTCGTCGCCGGCTGCGTTGATCAGCAGGCCCGCCTCCATCTGCACCTTCTTGTTGTTGACGACCCGCACCTTGCCCATGGCCACCTGGCTGGTGGCGAAGTCGAGCACGATCGGCTCCTTGCCCTTGCGCGGCACGGCGGTGCAGTAGGGGTTGGTCGAGTAGCGCGGCTCGGCGCCGCCGAACGGCGCCACCAGCGACTTGTGGCCATGGACGTTCACCCAGTGGGTGCTCACCATGCCGGCGCGCGCGCACTGCTCGGCCCAGTGGCCGATGCGTCCGATGTGATGCGCATTGGTGAGACCGATGACGCAGACGCCGTGCTTCTTCGCCCGCTCGATGCCGATATCCATGGTTTCCTTGGCGACGACCTGGCCGTAGCCAACGCCGCCGTCGACCACGACCACTGCACCATTATCCTTCACAATCTTTGCATGATGGTTACGGATACAGCGGCCGGTCGTGGTGTTCTGGATATAGGCCGGCATCATGCCGACGCCGTGGCTGTCGTGGCCGAACAGGTTGGCGAGCACGAGATGGTCGGCGACCAGCTTGGCCTCCTGTTCGGAACTGCCATCGGCCCGGCAAATCGCCATCGTAAAGGCGTGCAAACGGTCCGGTTTGACCCGCACCTCGCCCACCGAGCCCTGCCCATCGGCCATGCAACTATCTCCCCCTAACGCCTTCCGAAAGGCTTAAGCGCCTTCCGAGGCGCGCAAACGCTTTCGGCACGCAAGGTTCCGCGTCGGTCCGGCGCTGTCAACGGCCGCCACAGTTGGGCTGAAAAACCCCCTGAATCCCCCATGAATCCACCACAAGACGGGTTCGCGCGCCGCGTGGTACTGACTCCGGATGCGGGTTTTTGTCCGTCTGGTCGGCCTTATGCTGCTGTTTGCCAGCGCGGCCGCGCTCGCCCAGACGGTGCAGCCGCCGCAACGGCCGTTTTCGCAGCTGGTCGATTTGTGGACGCGTCAGCTCGATCGCATCACCTACCGTACCGACCAGCCCGACGTGCTGGCGACCGAGATCGATGCCTTACGCGAGCAGGCGACCGACGTGCGCGCAGCCGCCGCTGCTGCCGCAGCCCTTGCGCGCAACGATCTCGCCGATGTCCGCCAGCTTCTGGCGCCGCTGGAGGCCAAGCCCGGCCCAGATTCACAAGTTGGCCAGCCGCCGGAGACGGACGCGGTAAAGGCCGAGCGCGAGCGCCTGACCGAACAGGCGACCATCAGCGAAAGCCGGGCCAAGCAGTGCGAGGTGATCATCGCCCGCGCCGACCAGTTGCTTGAACGCATGACCAAATTGCGCGGCCAGGTCGTGCTGCAGACGCTCCTGCATAAGGGCGCCTCGCCGCTGTCGCGCGAGGTCTGGGCCAAGATCCGCCCCGAAACGACATCGGCGGTCCAGAGCCTGGCGACGGCAATGGCGGTCTGGAGCCGCGATGGGCTGCGATCGCTCAGCTCGGGCGACCAGGATCTCTCGCCGCTCGCCGTCTGGGCGGTGGTCACCATCGCGCTATGGTGGGCCGGCCACCTGCTGCGTCGCCGCTTCGGCCGCGGCGACGATGCCCAACCCGGGCAGCGCGACCGCACCATCGCCGCCGCGATCGACGGCCTTGGCCTGGTACTGGTGCCGATCCTCGCTGTCTGGCTGATCGGCAGGCTTTTGGCCGCCAGCCAGCCGCCGCCGCCGATCGACGCGCTGTTGCCGGAATTCATCAACCGTTTCATCGGCTTGTTGCTGGTGGTCGGCATGACCGCCACGGCGCTGGCGCCCAATCGTCCGGCGTGGCGAGTGCTGGCATTTACCGACTCGAGCGCCCGGCACCTGTCGACGGCGCTGCGCCGCCTGATGGCGATCTGGCTCAGCGTCGACTTTATCTACGTGGCGTTGACGCAAGGCGCCGACCGCCAGGCCGTCTCTGCAGTGGGCGCCTTGATCCTGGCGACCACGGTGGCGCTGCTCACCCTGCCGGCGCTGGCCACCCGCGCCTGGGAGGCAGCGCGACCCGTCGGCTCCGAGCTTCCGCCGGTGGTGGGCGGCGCCTGGTGGTCGATCGCGCGACTGGTGCTGTGCGTCATCGTGCTGTCGTCCATCGTCTTTGCGCTGCTGGGCTATGCCACGCTCGCCTCGCACATCCATGCAGCGGTGGCTTCGACCTGCCTCCTGGTGGCACTTGCCCTGCTGGCCCATCGCCTGGCCGCCGATCTGCTCGATGCCGCGGCTGCCGCCGACACGCCGACCGGTCGCTGGGCGCGCCTTCGCCTCGGACTGCCCGCCGATTCCGAGCTGCGCGGCCAGCTCGTCGTGCTGCTCTTCGTCGACCTGGTCCTGGTGGCGCTCCTGGGCATCGGCGTTCCCGCGGCATGGGGCGTCGATACCGACGCCATCCTGCGTGGCTTCGGCCAGTTGCTGCGGGGCGTGAAGATCGGCGGCGTCACCCTGTCGCTCGGCGACATGGGCATGGCGGTGGTCGCCTTCGGCGTCTGCATGCTGCTGGCGCGGCTGGTGCGCGCCGTGGTGCGCGTTCGTGTCATGCCGACGGTCGACGCCCCGCTGCCGCTGCGTCAGTCGATCGACGCCGGCCTCAACTACGCCGGCGTGGCGATCGCCCTGCTGGTCGGCATCGGCACCCTCGGCATTGATTTCACCAACCTCGCCATCGTGCTGGGTGCGCTCTCGGTCGGTATCGGCCTTGGCCTGCAGAACATCGCCAACAACGTGATCTCCGGCGTCATTCTCCTCATGGAGCGCTCGATCAAGGCCGGCGACTGGGTGGTGGTCAACGGCCACGAGGGCTTCGTGCGACGCATCAACATCCGCGCCACCGAGATCGAGACCTTCCAGCGCACCCACGTAATCGTGCCCAACAGCGTCTTCCTGCAGAACCCGGTGATCAACCGCACCTACTCCGACACCTCGAGTCGCATCGAGATTCCCATCACCGTGGGGCTGGCCACCGATGTCGCCAAGATGGAAGCGATCCTGCGCGAAGCAGCACTCGGCCAGCCGCGCGTGCTGCGCGTGCCGGCGCCGATCGTGCGCTTCCTGCGCGTGACGCAGGCCGGCCTCGACTTCGAGCTGTTCGTGTTCGTGGCCCAGCTCGAGGACCGGCAGATCGTCACCAACGAGCTAAACCGCGTCCTTTTGGCTCGGCTAATCGACGAAAAAATCCTCGATCCGAGGCCCGCCGCCGAGTTCAAGTTGCGCGACCTCGACAAGTTCGCCGATCGGTTGACCGGCGACAGGATGACGGACCATGCCGCCGCGCCGCCGACGCGCTGAGGTGCCCTCGCCGCGGCGCTGGCCGCTCTATCTCCTGTTCCTGCTGGGGGCGCTGGCGGGCGTGGCGCTGTGGGCCTATGCGCCGAACCTGCCGAAGGAGGCGCTGATCGAGCGCTACGCCAACGAGCACTCGAAATTCGTCGACGTCGGCGGCGTGCGCGCCCATGTCCGCGACGAGGGCAAGCCGGACGGCCTGCCGGTCGTGCTGATCCACGGGTCGAACGGCTCGCTGCACATGTGGGAAGGCTGGGTCGGCGAGCTCAAGGACCGGGCGCGGCTGATCTCGGTCGACCTGCCCGGTCACGGCCTGACCGGCGGCTGGCCGCGCGACGAATACACCATCGAGGCCTATACCGATTTCATTGAGGTGCTGGTCGACGCCCTCAACCTCGACCGTTTCGCGCTGGTCGGCCATTCGATGGGCGGTGCCGTAGCCTGGAGCTTTGCCGCGACGCGGCCCGAGCGGGTGAGCCAGCTCATCCTGGTCGATGCCGCGGGCTATCCGCGCGAGGCCGGCGATGCGCCGCTGCCGACGCGCCTGGCGCGCCTGCCGATCATTGGCGACATCGGCATCTATTTCAAACCCGAGCGCATCGTCAGGCGCTCACTCGGCGAGGTCTATGCGGATCCAGCCATGGTGACGCCGGCGCGCATTGCGCGTTACGCCGACCTGCAGCGCTTTCCCGGCAATCGGCCGGCCACGCTGCAGCGCGCCCGCACCCAGGAGCCGCTCGATCCGACGCCGCTCAAGCGGCTCGACGTGCCGACGCTGATCATCTGGGGCGCCAAGGACCGCTGGGTGCCGGTCGCCGACGCCTTCCGCTTCCAGGGCGACATCAAGGGCGCCAAACTCGCGATCTTCGAGAACCTCGGCCACAACCCGATGGAAGAGGACCCCAAGGCGACAGCCGCCGCCGTGCGCGATTTCCTGCCGAGCGAACCGCCGCTGCTGCTCCCGCCAACCCCGCCGCCGCCCGAGCCGCCCACCAGCGACCAGATGGTGGCGCCTTCGGTGGTGCCGGAGAAGGACTGACGCAACGCTTTCGCCCGACGGTCGTTTCATCCTCATGGCGAATGGAGGGAGAGATGATCCTTAGGGACGAGAATATCCGCATTGCCGTCACCGATTGCCTCACCCGCGCGCACGTCGATGCACGCAATCTTGCTGTGGAAATTCGCGAAGGCGTGGCGCACGTCGAGGGGTCCGTCCCGACGCAGGAACAGCAGGCGCGCCTCTATCAGGTCCTTTACGATCAGATCCACGACTTCGCGATCGTGCCACACGAAGTCCGCGTAGGGGCCTGAATCTTTGCTGGGAGCGCGCCACTCCAGTGGCGCGCTCCCAGCAATGAAAGCTTCAGGTGCTTCTGAGCAGCGCCATCACCTTTTCGAACGCCTGATCGGCATAAGCTTCGATCTCGGCGGTAGTGCGGTTCTGGATGGGGTGCGGGACGTAGGCGACGGCGGGCTCGAAGCCCAGCGAATCGCTTTGTGCGGCGACGCCGTCGACGAAGCCGGTGGTGACGACGTTGACGCCGGGAACGCCGCGGCTGTCGAGGTTATTGAGGTCGTGCAGACTGCACGATGTGCAGGAGCCTCAATCGCTTAAGGCGATCACCGCTGCCTGGGCCTCGGCCGCGATCTTCTGCATCAGCTCGACCGGCGCCACCTTGGTGTTGGTCGGCTTGCGGTAGCGCTTGGTGGCGATGCCGGCCTTCTTGAAATGGCCCTCGAGTCGGTCGAGGAACTCCACGCCGCGCGATTTGCCGATATCCATCAGCGCGACAGTCTTGCCCTCGAGCGATTGAGGCGGCGCCAGGCGCGCCCGCCGGGTCGGCGAGGTCTCGGCCGTAGGGTCGCGCAGTTTGGAAGCGATGTTCATGGACGGATCTCCATTATCGAATCTCATGAGTGACGGCCTGACATTCGTCGCGCACCGACTGGCCCGGCCAGCCGCCGATGATGGCCGAGAATAGCCCGGCTTCGCCGCCGGCGCGAACGATCAGAAGCCCGTCGGGCTGGAATTTATCGACCATTTTATCGGCGAACGACGACGGCATGCCTTCGGCCACGCCATGAGCGCCGCGGATCACGTCGCGGCCCGGCCGCTTCAGCGCCTGGTAGAGCTCGTCCTCGATGCGGCGGCGGTTAAAACCGCCGTCCTTGAAGATCTTGTAGTGCTCGGGCGCCAGCACCAGCACGGCGTTGCCGGCGAGACAGAGCTTGGGATGGCCGACGCCGAACAGGCCCGAAGCCAGCGAGCGCACCAGCTCCTCCGGCGTGCGCGACTTCTGGTCGATGAAGCCGTTCACGCCCTCGCCATGAAATAGCGTGACGACGCTCTTGCCCGCGGCAATGCCACGGCGCTGCGCCAGCGGCTCCCAGTCGGGATCGCTCTCGTCCTCGGCGAAGCAGAAAGTGTACTTGCCAGGATTACCAAGCGTTGCGCGATCGATGGCGCCGGGCAGGCCACCACCGACGTTGCGCACGATCAACTGCAAGGCGCGACCGATGGTGGCGTTGGCGCGATTGCCCTGGCCCAGCGCATTGACGCCCGAGTTCATGCCGATGGCGCGCGCCGCCGGCCCGTTGATGATGACCAGCGGCCCGGAGAAATGCGTGGTGCAGAGCAGGCCGTGCAGGACGAACAGCGGATCGAGCGAGGCCTCGAGCACGCCCAGCACGACCGGCATGTATTCCGGCTTGCAGCCCGCCATCACCGCATTGATCGCCACCTTCTCGACGGTGCAGGGCGCCAGGTTGGGCGGAATGAGGCCAATGACCTCGTCGGGCTTGCGGTCGGTGCCGCCCAGCATGCGCAGGATGCGCTCGTCGGTCGGCGGCACGACGGGCAACCCATCGCTCCAGCCGCGCTCGAAACAGGCTTCTATCGGATCGTCCCAGTTGCCGACATCGATCTGGCGCGACTTGAGACCTGTCTCGCCGTAGCGCGCTAAAAGCGCCTCGTGCACACCGGGCTCGACGCTCTTGGAGCCGCAGCCCGGCTGCCACGCCGGCAGGCCTTCGCCCTCGGCGGCAGCGCCGGCCAGCCGGGTCCATTCCTGGCGATCCCAGCCCACCGTGCGCTCGACTTCGCGGCCGCCTCTGAAGCGAATCAGGGTGGGCACGGATTCGATTTTGAGGTGGAACGAACGTTCGAGATCGTGGTCGTCGACGACGGAGCGCACGCCCGACGGAAAGGTCGGGTCGTCCTGGCTGAATACCGTCAACGCACCGGCGCGATCGAGGTTCTGCATCACCGGCTCTATCAGCACGCAGGTCGGACAGTCACGCTTGGCAACGATGACGAGACCGTCGTTCGGAAGGGTGTCAGCCATTGAGACTCCTACGGCAGCATATGTCGTCGCTCGAGTTCGGCCGCGATCAGCTCGGCGGCGAGGCGGTTGCCGGCGGCGTTGTGGTGTTCGGAGTGGTAGCCGTACAGCGAGGTGAGACCGCGGGCGCGCACAGTCTGATCAATCGGCTCGAAGAGGTCCAGCGTGGCGAGCTTGGCCTCGACGGCGCAGTCGAGCAGGCGCTGCGAGAGCTGGTGTTCCTTGACACCGTACGCCTTGTTTGCCCAGACGACCGGGTCGTACTGCGCGACCACCAGGGTTGGCAGTCCGACCGCCGCTAGGCGTTTCATGAGCGGGCAGACCATGCGGTCGCCCGTGCCGAGCGGCAGGGCGCGCTCGTGGTCGCCGAACCATTCGTGCTGGTCGTGCAGCAGGCGGCCGCGCAGCACGTCGGCCAGGATCGACCAGCCAAAAATGCGCTCCCAGAGCGGCAGCTTGCTGCCGATCGGCGGGTTGGCCGGCACCGGGACATGGCGCAGTTCGAGGGTGCTGTCGTTCGGTTGGAAATAGGGCTTCTCGCGGCCCCACAGCCGGCTCATCTCCAGGCGATGAACGTCGTCGGCGATGAAACTCACAATGAGGACGGCCGGTCGCAGCGTTGCGGCGAGCTTCTCGGTGCGCAGGACGGTCTGGTCGAGGCCGTAGCCGGGCACGCCGGCATTGACGATGCGCCGGCCGAGCAGATCCTGCAGATAGGCGGGCCACGACTCGTCATCGCCCGCTTCGGCGCCATAGGCGAAGGAATCGCCGGTGGCGAGAAGCGGCGGCCGGCCGGCGGCCGCTGCGGGCGGCGGCGGCATGGTGCGGAAGCCCTGCGCATCGTGGGTGTGCGGCGGCTTGGCGAAGTTGGGCCAGCCGACGAAGCCCAGTTCCGGGTCGGCGATCAGGCTTTTGGATTCCTTGCCGGGACTGCGGTCGTCGACCACGAAGTTGCGCCAATCCAGCAGCCAGCTCGGGCCGCGCCACAGCCGCGCGCCGAGTTCGAGGGCGAACAAGGTCACCAGGACCGAAACGACCACCAGCGCCAGGCGGCCAGCGATCTCAGTCTTCAAGCAGCGCCTTCACTTGGGCGTCGATGAATGCTGCGTCCTCGGGATTGGCCAGCGGGTTGCCGGCGCGATGGCCCCACACTGAGGGGATCTCGACCAGTTTGCCGGCCTGCAGATGGGGCAGCTCGGCGCGGTTATCGTCGGTCTGGAAATAGAGGTCGGTGGCCGACGGCATCAGCAGGACCTTGGCTTTGATGCCGGCCAGTGCCATCTGAAGATCGCCGCGGTAGAGATCGTTGGCCGAGATGTCGCCGTTCTGCCAGGTCCAGAGCTGGGCCAGCAGGTCGCGCATGTCGCGGCGCAGGAAGTTCGCCTCCCAGGAGCGCACGAGAAAATCCTCGAGATCGGCGAAGCCCAGCCCGCGCCACAGCTCGCGGCGATAAAAAGTCTGGCTGAGCGCCCAGCCGGCATAGATGCGGCCCATGGCGCGCAAGCCATCAGCGGGCGTGCGGGCGGCCTGAAGGGCGGTGCGCACGCCTTCGAGGAAAACAAAGTTATGCGGAGCTGTTTTGGCCGAGCCGCAGGTGACCACGATGCGTTCGACCGCGGCGCCGAACAGTGCGGCCCAGTGATAGGCCTGCTGGGCGCCCATCGACCAGCCGTAAACCATCTTCACCCGATCGACGCCGAACACCTCAGCCATCAGCCGGCGCTGCTGGGTGACGTTGTCGTAGGTCGTGACCTCAGGGAACTCACCGGGCGTGTTGGACGGCGAGGAGGAGAGGCCGTTGG
>PLYQ01000092.1 GCA_003153415.1 Rhodospirillales bacterium
ATGGCGCTCAGCGCGCTGCTGGTCATCATGATGCTGGGCGTGGAGATCTTCCGGCCGATGCGCGAGCTGCGCTCGGTGCTGCACCAGGGCATGGTGGGACTCTCCGCCGCGCAGGGCATCTACAAGATCCTCGACGACACGCCTGCCGTCGCCGACTCGCTGCCGGTCCCGCTCGACAAGGCGCTGGCGCCGGTCATCGCCTTCGAGGACGTGGGCTTCTCCTACCCGGGCACGCGCCGCACCGTGCACGCGGGCCTCTCATTCCGCGCCGAAGCGGGCGAGCGTCTGGGCCTCGTGGGTCCCTCGGGCGGCGGCAAGTCGTCGATCGTGCGCCTGCTGCTGCGCTTCTACGATCCCGACAAGGGCCGCATCACCCTGGGCGGCCACGATCTCCGCACGCTCTCCTTCGCGCAGATCCGCTCACTGATCTCGGTGGTGAACCAGGACACGTTCCTGTTCCACGGCACGGTCGACGAGAACATCCGTCTCGGCCGGCCCGAGGCATCGACGTCCGACGTCGAGGATGCCGCGCGTGCCGCCAACATCCACGAATTCATCCTGGGCTTGCCGGACGGCTACAAGACGATCATCGGCGAGAAAGGCATCAAGCTCTCGGGCGGCCAGCGCCAGCGGCTCGCGATCGCGCGCGCCCTGTTGCGCGACACGCCGATCCTCGTGCTCGACGAGGCGCTGAGCGCCGTCGATGCCGAGAACGAAGCCGTCATCCAGGAGGCGCTCGACCGGCTGATGCGCGGCCGCACGACCTTGATCCTCGCGCATCGCCTCTCCAGCGTGATCGATTGCGACCGCATCCTCGTGCTCGACGGCGGCAAGGTCACGGAGCAAGGCCGCCACGCCGAGCTCATGTCGCACGGTGGCGTGTACGCGACGTTGATGGCCGAGCAGGCCCGCGAAGCCGCGACGCTGGCCGCGCACGACAGCTTCGCCGCGCCCACGCAGGCGGAATCCGTCTCCGATACGCCGGGCGGCGCGGTGAAGCCGATGACCGAGGGCATCATCAAGGCCGAGGGCCTCAGCTGGTACCAGGTGGTGGCAGCCCTCATGAAGGTGATCCTGCCGTGGAAGGGCAAGCTCGCCGCGACCTTCACCTTCGGCGTGCTGCGCGTCATCGCCTTCATCGGCGTGGGCGTGCTGTCGGCGCTGATCGTGCTGGCGCTGAAGAACGGCACGCCGTGGCACACTCTCGCGATCGCGCTGCTGGTCGTGGCGCCGCTGTCGGGCGTGCTGCACTGGTTCGAATCGTGGCTGGCGCACGACATGGCGTTCCGGCTGCTGGCCGAGATGCGCATCGACGCTTTCCGAAAGCTCGATGCGCTGGCACCCGCCTATCTCGTGCGCCGCCGCACCGGCGATCTCATGGCGCTCGCCACGCACGACATCGAGCTGGTCGAGTATTTCTTCGCACATACAGTAGCGCCGGCGTTCGTGGCCATCCTCGTGCCGGCCGCGGTGCTGATTGCGCTGGGCTCGAACAGCCCGTGGCTCGCGCTGGCGCTGGTGCCGTTCCTGCTCGCGGTGGGTTTGAGCCCCTTCATGATGAGGAAGCGCGTCGATACACTGGGCAGCAAGGCGCGCGAGGCGGCCGGAGAGCTTGGCGCCTTTGCCGTCGATTCGGTGCAGGGCCTGGGCGAGATCGTGGCCTTCCAGCAGGAGACCTCGCGCGGCGAGAAGCTCGACCAACTCTCGCAGCGCCACATCTCGCTGCGCCTGCCCTTCTTCAGCGAACTCACGATGCAGCACGCCATCCTCGAGGTGCTGACGGGCATGGGCGGCCTCGCTGTCGTCGTGGCGGGCGCGTGGCTGTCGTCGCGCGGCGCCATCGATCCCGGCCTGCTGCCGCTCTTGACCATACTTGCCATGGCGGCGTTCCTGCCGGTGTCGGAGATCGCCCAGATCGGCCGGCAGCTCGCCGACACGCTGGGCGCCACGCGCCGCGTCTACGCACTCGCCAACGAACCGATCCCGGTGCGCGACGGGCCGGGTGTGCCGGCACGCAAGGGTGCAGCCGCGCTCGCCCTGGAAGGCGTGAGCTTCACCTATCCTGGTCAGACACGTCGAGCGCTCGCCAACTTCAGCGTGCAGATTCCGGCCGGCAAGACGGTAGCGTTGGTCGGCCCCTCGGGCGCGGGCAAGACCACGACGGCGCAACTGCTGATGCGCTTCTGGGATCCCGATGCAGGCCGCATCACGCTGAATGGTGCCGACCTCAAGGACTACAAGCTCGACGATCTGCGCCGCCTGATCGCGCTGGTGGCGCAGGACACCTATCTCTTCAACGACAGCCTGCGCGCCAACATCCTGATTGCGAGGCCCGAAGCGAGCGAATCCGAGCTGAAGGCTGCGATCCATCATGCCTCGCTCAGCGAGCTTGTCGCCGCCCTGCCCGAAGGACTCGATTCACCGGTCGGCGAGCGCGGCACCAGCCTGAGCGGAGGCCAGCGCCAGCGCGTCGCGATTGCCCGCGCCTTCCTGAAAGATGCACCGATCCTGATTCTTGACGAGGCGACGTCGCATCTCGATGCGGTGAACGAGCAGGCGGTCCGCCGCGCGCTCGACCTGTTGCAAGCCGATCGCACCACCATCGTTATCGCCCACCGACTCTCGACGGTGCGCGATGCCGACCTGATTGTGGTGCTCGACGAGGGCCGTATCGTCGAGACCGGCACTCATTCTTCCCTCCTGGCAAGGGGCGGCCTTTATGCCCGGCTGGTGTCGCGCCAGCTTGCATCGGTCTACGCCCCTGCGGCATCCTGATTCACGGATTCGCTGTGCCCGTAGTATGGATGGATCATGACGAAAAGCCTGTCCCGCCGCCGTTCGCTCCTGGGCGTGGGCGCGGTCTGTGCGGCGCCGGCGATCGTGCCCTCCTATGGGCTTGCCCAGAGCGGTCTTCCCGATATGGCGCTCCGCATCCTGGTGGGCTTCGCGGCCGGCGGCGGCGCCGAACTCATGGCGCGGATCATCGCGCCGCAACTCGAGCGTCGACTCGGGCGCCGCGTTTCGGTCGAGAACAAGCCCAACGACTCTGGCGCGGCCGCGGGTGAGTTCCTGAAGAAGAGCCTGTCGGACGGGTCGGTCGTGGCCTTTCTGCCGTCGACGACGCTGGCATCGAAGCTGGCCGGCATGCCCTTCCCGTTCGATTCCAAGAGCGTCCTCGTGCCGCTCACGGTGGCGGGAACTTTCCAGGTCGCAACGGCCGTGTCGGCCAAGATCGGCGTCTCGACCTTCGCCGAGTATGTCGCGTGGCTGAAAGCAGGGCCGCCGGAACGCGCGCGGTTGGGCACTACAACCACTGACACCTATCTCACGATCTACAGCATGATGATCGGCCGTGAGCTCGGCGTACCCCTGGAAGCCGTTCCCCAGCGCGGTGCGGCGCCTCTTGTCGTCGCCCTGAAGGCGGGCACGCTTCCAGCCGGCCTGGGCAGCGTCACGACGCTCCTGCAGCACAATCTCGGCATCAGAGTGAAGGTCCTGGCGACGTCCGGCAGCAAGCGCGTGTCGGTGCTGCGCAATGTGCCGACCGCCGTCGAACTGGGATATCCGAGCCTCGCATTAGACGAGTGGTACGGCTTCTTCGCATCGTCGGACTCGCCCAGCCCGATCCTCGCAGCGTGGAACCGGCAACTCCGCGCCGTTCTCGCCGAGGGCGAGGTTATCGCCGCACTGGCCCGGCTCGGGCTCGATGTCGACACCTCGACACAGGAGGATGCTGCGGCGCGGCTCGCATCGCATCAGCAGGCCTGGAAGGCGCGGATGGAATCCTTCGGGATGAAACCGGCCGATTGACAACGGAAGGAAAGAGCATGTTCAGCCATGTCACCGTCGGCAGCAACGATATCGCCAAGTCCAAGAACTTCTACGACGGTGTCGGCAAGGCGCTTGGCTTGGCACGCCTCGCTGACTATCCCGAGGCAGCCGGTTACGGCAGGCCGGGTGGACGGCCTCAATTGTGGATTGTCACGCCTCTCGACAAGAAGGCGGCGACCGCAGGCAACGGCATCACCGTCGGGTTGGAAGCGGGCACCCGGGCCGCGGTCGACGCCGCGCACGCCGCGGCGATCAAGGCCGGCGGCAAGGACGAAGGCGCGCCAGGGCTGCGCACCCACTATCACCCCAATTATTACGGCGCCTATGTGCGCGATCTCGACGGCACCAAGGTTTGCATCGTCTGCCACAAAGCGCCCTAACTGATGCCCCTTCCTTTCGGTGTCCACCATGAGTGGGGCAAGCTGCGCGAGGTCGTCATCGGGATCTCGCCGGCTGAGGATTTCGTGGTTTTCTACGAGGAGTCGCAGCGCTGGCTGATCCCTCCAGCGGACGAGTTCAGCCGCAAAAACGCCGGCCGCCGTTTGATCGAGATCGACGCCGAATGGGCCCAGCGTATCGAACGCCAGGTTGACGCACTGGCCGAGCTAGTGGCGCGTGAGGGGGTGATCGTGCATCGCCCCGAACGCCTGAAGGGCGAGGAACGCACCTTTCTGGCGCCCAACGGCGAGGGTGCTCAATTGTTTCCGCGCGACGTCATGATCGTCGTGGGCAACCACGTGATCGATTCCTCGATTCGCCTGAAATGTCGGCAGCGCGAGCGTTACGGGCTGCGGCCACACATCCAGAAAGTGGCGCACGAGCGCGGTGCACATTGGTCGAGCGTGCCGCTCGGGTCGCCTGCCTGCGTCGACGGGCCGTTCCTCGAAGGCGGCGACGTCCTGCTGAACGGCCGCGAGATCTATGTCGGCATGTCCGGCTGCGCCTCCGACATGGCCGGCATCGACTGGCTGCAGGCGCTGCTCGGCGACACCTACAAGGTGATCCCGGTAGCGATGCGGTCGAATGTACTTCACCTCGATTGCGCGCTCGGGTTGATCAAGCCCGGCCTGCTCGTCTATTGCCCCGAGAAACTGATCGACGGACTGCCGATCTCGCTACGCGATTGGGACGCCATCACCGTCTCCAAGCAGGAGGCCGACCTGCTCGCCACCAACGGCCTCGTTCTCGAGGAAGGCCGCATCATCCTCGATGCCGACAACAAGCGCGTCATCGAGGAGCTGCGCAAGCGGCGCATGGATGTCATTCCCTTGGCCTTCGACGGCCCGATCTCGACCGGCGGCGGCCTGCGCTGTACCCATCATCCACTGTTGCGCGAGAGCGTGTTGGGCTAGACTTAGCCTCTTGAGGAGGATCGCATGGCTGAACCGTTCAAGGTGTTCTGGCAGCCTGGTTGAACCAGCTGTCTGAGACTCAAAGAGTTTCTATCGGTCCGTGGGATCGACTTCGTTTCAGTGAATGTTCTTGAAGACCCTAACGGCATGGCCGAGCTGCAGAAGCTTGGCCTGCGCACGGTCCCCGTGCTGTCGCAGGGCGACAAGTTCATCTTCGGCCAGAACACCCAGCAGATCATCGACTTCCTCGGGCTGAACGAGAGCGGCGGACCTCAGCTTTCCGTCGACGAGCTCCATGCCCGGATCGACAAGTTCATGGGCGCGGCGCTCGAGCTCATTCCGCTGATGCCCTACGACCGCCTCGACACCCATGTGCCGGGCCGGCCGCGCAGTTACCGGACGCTGGCCTTCCATCTGTTCCGCGTGATCGACGCCTTCCTCGACGCCAACGAAGGCACGGCACTCCTCCAGGCGATGTTCCGCGAGGAGCCGGCGCTCGACGCCGACACCGCGACGTTGACCGCCTATGGCCAGAAGGTGCGCAACCGCTTCCAGGACTGGTGGGCCAAGGGCGATACCGCGGCAGGCAAGAGCTTGCCGACCTATTATGGGCCGCAGACCCTGCATGAGCTGTTGGAGCGCACGACCTGGCATTGCGGCCAGCATGTCCGGCAATACATGAATCTGCTGGAGAAGGAAGGCGTGAGCCACCATATGCCGCTGATGCCTGCCGACTTCGTCAAGCTGCCGATGCCGCAAAACGTCTGGGACGGCTGAATCCGGCGAAACCTTCCGCCGGCAACGGCGTTTACTGCGCAGAGATTCACCCCGTAGCGGAGGAAGAAGATGCGCGGCAACGGTACAGCCCACTACGCGACCAACAAGGACCTGGTCAAGGAAATCGCGGCCCTGAAGGGGCAGCTCAAGAAGCTGTCCGCCGCGATGGAGGCGGAAGCAAAGGACGGCGTCAGCGGCGCTCTGAGCGACATCGAAACCAAGAGCCGGGAAGCCATCGACAGCGCGATCGAGGCGGCGCAGGAATTCATCGACGGCTATGCCGATAGCGCCAGCGAGGCCGCATCCGCGTTGGCCAAGAAGACTGTGCAGCTTCGCGACGCCGCCACCGATTCCCTCGTCGAGACCGTGCAGGCCCGCCCGCTCAGCACGCTGGCCGCGGTAATCGGCATCGGGTTCGTTGCGGGGTACCTTTGTCGTCGGAACTAGCCGTCCGACACGTGGCCGGACAGCCCGTTCAGCCAAGCCGGCGCCAATGTCTGCGCTCGCGGAGATGATTGGGCCCCTGCTCCGCGTCGTGGCAACCTCGGCCGCGGCCCGGACTATCCGGGGCGCGGCCACCAACGCGACTCATCGGCTGATGCTCACCCTCGGCGCCGGTGTGGGTGGCGCAGTGGCAGTACTCTGCTTCAGCAGCGCCGCCCTCACGCTTCTGGAGCGCCAGATGGATCCAGCCGAGGCATGGGCCATTTTGGGCTGCTTCTACGGCGTGGTGGGCGGCGTCCTCTATTTTGCCGCCACGAGACGCCGCCGCGGCTGACGTATCGGCCGCTTGGCCACCGATGCCAACGGCGGCTTGACCGTCATACGGGGAGGCGGGGGACGGTCATCCGAGAGCAGCACCTCCAGCCAGCGCAGCGACGGCAGATGCGCGGCGATGGTGCTGATCAGGATCAGGAGCGGCACCGCCACGATGGCGCCGATGGCGCCCCACATCCAGCCGAGAAACGCGATGGTGGCGAACACCACCACGGTGTTGAGCGCGCAGCGGCGGCTGACGAAGGCCGGCGTGACAAGCTGTGATTCGGTAAAATGGATCACCGTAAGAACGGCCGGCGCCGCCACGATGCGCGGCCAATCGTCGAACGTGAGCAGGCCGACAAACGCCACCAGGCAGATCATCGCCGGCGGGCCGATGAAGGGCACGAAGGAGGCGAGCCCCATGAAAATTCCCCACATGATGGCGTTGGGGAAGCCCAGCACGGCAAGCGCCGTGCCCGACAAGACCGCGACGCCGAAATAGATTACCGCCAGCGCAAACAGATAGTGGCCGACTCGTCCATTGATGTCGCGCATCACGCGAGCAAGCCTCACGCGTGTATTGAAGGTGGTGGCGACGCGCAGGATCTGGCGCCGATGGGTGTTGCGATGTGCGAGCAGCATGAAAGCGAGCACGGCCGCGTAGCCGACCTGCAACAATACACCGGGCGTTGTGCTGGCCAATGCATTCAGAAGCGAGCGGTCGCTTACGACAACCTTCTCGGTCGGCTGTACGGCGTGGTCAACGGTCGCCGTCGCGGCCTGCTCGACCCGGTCAGTCATGTCCTTCATGACGGCGAGCGACTTGCGCAGGCCTTCCAGCTTGTTCTCCAGGGTGCGCGTAAGGTGCGGCGCCTGCTCGGCCCAGCTCGAAATTGACGGAATGGCGACGGCGAGCAGCGCCGCCATCACCAGCGCCAGCAGCAGCACCGAAGTCAGGGCAGCGGGCGTGCTCGGCACCTTCAACCGCTCCAGCGCATTGGCCACCGGCGTCAACATTAGCGCCAGCACGATCGCGCCGGCAGTCGGAACCAGGAAGTCGTGAGCGAGATATCCAACCGTGCCGACAGCGCAGACAGCCAACACGATCAGCGGACGGCGAATGGCGGACGCTCCACGCAAGTGAACGGTCTGGATTAGGTCGTCAGACATCTCGGACACCGGCGGCACCTCACGATCTGAGAGAACGTCTAAGCTGGCCATTTGTTGCGTGAGGCAGCAGCTGCAAACAGCCTCTTGAGGCAGGTTCCTCTCTGCGGGACCGGGCATTTGCCGCAAGGTCCACGCCGACCCTACGCTCCCGGCCGCATGTCGATCTACGCCAACACGGTGCCGGTCATGGAGCGCCACCGCTTCGATACGGCCTCGCTCGACCGCTATTTCCGCGCCAATCTCGAGAATTATCGCGGCGGCCTCGACGTCCGCCAGTTCGATTCCGGTCACTCCAACCCAACGTTCTTCGTCTCGGCCGAGATGGCGGGCGGCAAGCGGCACGACTTCGTCTTGCGCAAGAAGCCACCGGGCCAGCTCGTGGCATCGGCACACCAAGTCGACCGCGAGTTCCGCGTCATCTCCGCGCTGGCCCGAACAGATGTGCCGGTGGCGTGCACGCATCTGCTCTGCGCCGACGATTCGGTGATCGGCCAGATGTTCTATCTCATGGACGCCGTCGAGGGTCGCATCCTCCTCGATCCGGCGATGCCCGACCAGACGCCGGCCGAGCGCACGGCGATCTTCGATTCGATGAACGACGTGCTCGCGCGCCTGCACAAGGTCAACTTCGCCAGCGTCGGGCTGGGTGACTACGGCCGCACCGGCCACTACATTGCCCGTCAGCTGGCGCGCTGGAGCAAGCAGTATAGCGAGCTCAAGACCGAGAACATCCCGGCGATGGACAAACTCAGTACCTGGTTGCCTGAGAACCTGCCGGCGGAGGATCCCACCACCATCGCCCATGGCGACTACCGGCTGGGCAATCTGATCGTGCACCCAAGCGAACCGAGAATCGTGGCCGTGCTCGACTGGGAGCTGTCGACGCTTGGACATCCGCTCTGCGACCTTGCCTACAACTGCATCGGCTATCACTTGACGGAGCCGCCGCACGGCTTCGCCGCTGTCGATTTCAAGAAGCTCGGCCTGCCGACCGAGGACGAGTATGTCGCCGCCTATTGCCGGCGCGTCGGCCGCGACCGAATCGACGACTGGAACTACTATGTCGCCTTTTCGCTGTTTCGCCTTGCTGCCATCGCGCAGGGTGTCTATCGCCGCGGTCTGGCCGGCAATTCGAGCAATCCGGAATCGATCAAGATGAGCAAATCGGCCCGCGAACGCGCCGAGCTTGCCTGGAGCCTGGTCAACTGATGTACCCCGACACCCCGCACCCGTGACACGAGGACGACAAATCATGCCGACCTTCAAGCGTTCCGATGCCGAACTCCATTACGAAGCTCACGGGAAAGGCTTTCCTATCCTGCTCTACGCGCCGGGTGGGTTGAAGTCGGTGCTCGCCAACTGGAATGCGAGCCCGGCCGATCCCAGCCAGCCCGCCGCCTGGATGAACCCGATGATCGCATTGGCCGACAAGTTTACCGTGATCGCGATGGACCAGCGCAACGCCGGCAAGTCGATAGCCGACGTGAAGCCTGACCATGGCTGGCACACCTTCGCTGGCGACCACTATGCGCTGATGGATCACTTGGGCTTCGGCAATTTCCACGTCATGGGCGGCTGCATCGGCGGCAGCTACTGCTTCGAGGCGATCGAGCACGATCCCTCGCGCATCGCGTCGGCTGTGCTGCAAAACCCGATCGGCCTGTGGGAAAACCGCGACACCTGGGACGCCTCGATCAAAGGCTACAGCGAAACAGTGCGTGCGCGCGATCCGTCGATTACCGAAGCGACCATCCAATCCTTTGGCAGGAACATGTACGGTGGCGACTTCGTGTTCTCCGTCACCCGCGAGTTCGTGAAGGCGTGCAAGACGCCGCTATTCCTCCAGCCTGGGATCGACAAGCCCCATCCGGCCAAGACCAGCGAGGAGATCGCGGCATTGGCCCCCGACATCGAAGTACAAAAAGACTGGCGAGGGCCGACCTATCTTCAGGAGTCGATCACGCGCGTTCGCGCCTTCCTCGAACGAAATACCCCGAAATCGTAAGGGATTGAAACATCACGAAAAGTTGAGCCTGCCGACAAGCCCGCTTGCGTGCCAAGGATAATATTGCGTCTTGAACGCACTTACTTGTTGAGATACATCAGCCCGTCTCAGCGTCAGTCGAGAAAGCGGACGGCGCGGTCTTCGTGGGGTTGATCCGCGATTGGGACCTCCGCTCCTGGACAAGGGTGGGTGTCGAGAGCTTCAGGCCCTCGACACCCGCCCTTTGCTTTTGAGCGGGCTCTAGGGCGTGACGCTCGAGTTTGCGTAGAGCCACTTGCGCGCCTCGTGGATACTGCGGAACACCTGAGCCGGACGGTCATTGCCGGCGATTTCCACGAAGAGCCGGGCGAATTCACCGTTGTTCGGCGCAGTCACGAAGGCGACGAGCCCGCCCTGCTTTTCTCGGGGGTGCCGGCGCAGATGCTCGATGAAACCCAGCATCTCATCCTTGGTGAAGCCAGGCGTGGCGCGTGTCACGTCAAGAATTTTGCGATAATGGAAGGCGCCCGATTTCGCGAACTCAACGAAAGCCTGCGCGAGGTCCTGCAAGGTGATGGTGCCATGGGCGACCATCACGACCATACGGTCAGGATGATGAAATTCGATCTGTATCGGCATGGCGAGGCAATGCCGAGTATGCAGTAACGCCATCCTTGGACAAGCGGATGAGTGCTATGTTGCGGGCTCGCTGCGGTCAACTTATTTGGAGAAGCGATGTGGCTCTCGAGGGACGCAACAAGCAAATCGCCCTGACTGTCGCCGTAATGTTAGTCGTCGCTTTCGTGACGAGCGGTGCGTGGATGATGTCCAAGAAATCGTCCGGCCTCGACGGCGCCGTTGCCGAACTGCGCGCCCTGCCACTGATCGGCGCGGTGATGGCTGAAGTCCCCGGTACCGAGGCCCGACTGCGCGCGGCGATCGAAGAAGAGGAGCGCAGCCCCACGCGACAAGGCCCCAACCGCGCCTTCATTGTCATCGCCGACTTGCGCAAGAACTACATCAGCCCAGCACTTGCCGCGGCCGACGATGCCAGCGCCGATGCCGTCATGACGGCGCGGAGCGAACTGGCGCACCATCTGCAGCAAGCCAATCTGCCAGCCTGCCGGGAATTCTCCACGACCGGAATTCAGCATACCGACAAGCTCGATCCCGAGGGTCAACGTTTGTTCCGCAATGTGTTGTTGGCGATGGAGGCCGCCTACCGCAACGGCCGCACAGCTGGCGCCCAACCGCGGCCTGTGGCGAACGACCAGGGGTTCGTAGCGATGCTGTCGGAGGCAGGCTTCACCCCGGTCGACTTCCAGAAGCTCGGCGACAGCCTCAAGCTTTCGGATGCCGAGCTCTGTGCACTGCAACTCAGGATGGATGCCGCACCGGCCAGCCTAGCCGCCGACAATCGAGGGGCGTTCGCGCGCTACGTGCTGACGCACTAGGTCTCGAACCTTAATTGCCCCTCAGGATCTTGGCAGCGGCGTCGGCGAAGACCTGGCAACCCAACACGATGTCGGCGTCGGCGGTATTCTCGGTGAAATGATGCGAGATGCCGCCGATCGAGGGCACGAACATCATCGCCGCCGGCAGCTTCAGCCCGACGACCTGCGCGTCGTGACCGGCACCCGATGGCATGCGGACATGTTTTTCCGGCGCATGCGTCGCCGCGGACTCCTCGATGGCGTCGAGGAAGCGCTCGTCCATCACGGTCGGCATGGTGCGCGAGAGGTTCACGGACTCCACGGAACAAGGTCCGCTCTTGTTGTGGGCCGCCACTATCTCCAGCAGCGCCGCCTCGAACCTGTTGAGGACAGCCACATCGGCATCGCGGAACTGCAGGACCATTTCGGCCTTGCCGGGAATGATCGCGGGTGCGCCGGGTTCGATCGACATCTTGCCGACAGTCCAGACGCTGCGCGGACCGGTGATCGTGGGGAACTTGTCCATCACGTCATTGTAGAGCCGCATCATCGCCACGCCGGCATCCTTGCGGATCGGCATCGGCGTCGTGCCGGCATGGTTCTGGATGCCCTTGAAGGTCAGCCGAAACACGAAGATGCCAACGATCGCCGTGACGATGCCGATGCGCTTTCCGGCCGCCTCGAGGAGGCCGCCCTGCTCGATGTGCGCCTCGAGATAGCCGCGGTATTTGCCTTCCTCGAAATGAACGCGCGGCGCGCTCTCGAGGCCAGCCGCCTTCAGCGCATCGCGCATCGGCGTGCCCTCGTCGCGATGGCGCGCCTTGTCGATGTCGGCTTCTGAGAACAGGCCGACGTACGACCGGCTGCCGACCATCTGGCCCCAGTGACCCTCCTCGTCGGCCCATGAGGCGACGTCGACGGCGAGATGCGCCGTTTCCGGATCCTCGGCAAGCGCGCGCGCCACTTCGAGGCCGTAGATGACGCCCATCACGCCATCGAGCCAACCGCCGCGCGGTTGGGTATCGGAGTGCGAACCCATCAGTAGCCGCGGACCGCTCTTGGGGCTGCGGCCCATGACGGTGCCGACGCCATCGATCACCGGCTCCAGCCCCGCCTCCTTCATGCGCTCGACCAGCCAGTGGCGGCTTTCAACATCCTGCGGCGAGAGATGCGGGCGATGCACGCCGGTTTCGTAGCGGCCGAAGTCGGCGATGCGCCGCAGGTCAGCCAGGAGTCGTTCGCCATTGATCTTGGGCATGCGGGCCTCAGGAAAGGTTGGCCGCCACCCAAGCGGCGGTGGAAAGCAGGCAGTCGTCGGCGTGGCGCGGACCGACGAGCTGGATGCCAAGCGGCAGGCCCTTGGTCCCTGCACCAGCCGGCAAGGTCACGCACGGCGTCCAGGCCAGCGTCCAGATCGAATTAAAGCGCGGATCGCCGGTGAACTCCACACCCTCCGGCGCCTCACCGGGGGCGCTTGGCACCAGCAGCAGGTCGAACCTGTCGAACAACGAGTCGATGTGGACGCGGAAGGCGACCGCCTTGCGCTGGGCGGCAACATATTCATCGAACGTAACTTCGAGGCCGCGCTTCATGCTGCCGCCCATCAGCTCCTTGCTGACCATGTCGGGATTGCGCAGCCGCTCGTCGGCGTAGTTGCGCGTGCCCTCGAAGGCAGTGATGGCACCGTGATCGTCGAGAATGTCGGTGAAGGCCGGAGCGAACGCGATATCGGATAGGCTGGCGCCCCTGGCCGCGAGACCGCGCGCCGTGCGTTCCAGTAGCGCCTTGGTATCCGTCGAAGCATCGTCCCAGAGCGGCGTGCGGCAGAAGCCGATGCGTGGCGCGGTCACGCCACGGTCGATCGCGACGGGCGGCAGCGCGAGCACGACGGCGCGGAAGAGCGCTATGTCGTCGAGCGTGCGCGCCATGAGGCCCAGTGTGTCGACCGAGTGGCACTGCATCTTGATGCCGACGCGGTTGAAATCCCCGTAGGTCGGCTTGTAGCCGATCACGCCGCAATAGGCGGCGGGCCGGATCACTGAACCGCCGGTCTGCGTGCCGAAGGCGAGCGGCACATGCCCATCGGCCACAGCGGCGGCCGAGCCGGACGAGGAACCTCCTGGTGTATGTGCTGCATTGTGCGGGTTGGTCGTCGGACCGGGATGGCGGTTGGCGAACTCGGTCGTGACCGTCTTGCCGAGGATCACGGCATTGGCAGTCCTGCAGAGCGCCACGCAGGCGGCGTCGCCGAACGGCACCTTGCCGGCGAAGATCGGCGAGTTGTGGCCCGTCGGCATATCGTAGGTGTCGATGATGTCCTTCACACCGACAGGAATGCCGCGCAGCACGCCGCCCTTGGCCATATCGGCGGCCTTGGCCTGAGCGAGCGCCAGATCAGGATCGAGATAGGCCCAGGCCTTCACCATCGGTTCGCTCGCAGCAATGCGATCGAGACAAGCCCGCACCAGCTTCTCGGACGTGAGCGTCCCCGCCTCTATCGCGGCAGCGGCTTCGGAGGCCGAGAGCGCCTTCATCGCAACGCTCCCTGCACCCAGCCAGCTGAGTCGAGCAACGCCGCGTCCTCGTGGCAACGACCGACCAGCTGGATGCCGACCGGCAAGCCCATCGGGCCCTTGGCGAAGGGCATCGTCACACAGGGCATCCAGAGATAGGTCCAGAGCAAATTGAAGGTGGCATCGCCCGTTCGCTCAAGGCCGCGCGGCGCCTCGCCCTTGGCGGGCGCGGTCAGGATCACGTCGATGTCGGAGAACATCGCGTCGACGGCGGCGCGCCCCGTCTCGCCGAGCTTCCGCGCCGCGGCCCAGGTTGCGTAGTCGATCTTCCGGCCAGCCGCGATCTTGTCGACCTGGAAGCTGGGCGACAGCAGCGAGTAGGCACGACGCGCTTCATCGGCCGCGGCGCGCGGACCGTCGAAGGCGCTCAGCGTCTTCTGCCCCGCCGTCATGTCGCGCACCGGAGACGGCAGCTCCATCTCGATCACCGAAGCGCCGGCCTTGCGTAAGGCAGTGGCAACATCCATCACCGCCTTGGTGCCTTCGCGCGACAGCTCGTCCTTGTGATGGGTGAAGCACACCGCGATGCGCGGCGGCTTTTCGAGCTTCTCGATAGGGCGGTAGGGGATGGCCATCAGCGCGGCGCGGAACAGCGCAATGTCGTCGATCGAGCGCGCATAGGCGCCGATCGTGTCCAGCCATTCGGTGTTGGCCTTCATGCCGGCCGGCGGGAAATGGCCGTAGCTCGGCTTGTAGGCAATGATGCCGCAGAAGGCGCCGGGCCGAATCACCGAGCCGCCGGTCTGCGTACCGGTGGCCAGCATCACCTGGAAGTCGGCAACGGCCGCAGCCGAGCCTGAGGACGAGCCACCCGGCGTGTGGGCGGGATTGTGCGGATTGCGCGTCGGTCCGGGATNNGCGGTTGGCGAATTCGGTCGTGACCGTCTTGCCGAGCAGGATGGCGCCCGCGTCGCGCGCCAGCGCCACGGTCGCAGCATCGGCCAGCGGCTGGTGGTTCTTGTAGATCGGCGATCCGTAGGTCGTCGGCTGGTCGTAGCTGTCGATGATGTCTTTCACGCCGAAGGGGATACCGTGCAGCAGCCCCTTGCGTGATCCGCGATCGAGCACCCTGGCGCGTTCCAGTGCAGCCTCGCGCGCCAGATGCGACCAGGCCAGTACATCGGCGTCGCGCTTGTCGATGCGTTCGAGATGGGCGCGGACGACGGTCTCGGCGGTCACCGCTCCGGAGTCGATCAGCCGCGCAGTTTCCGTAGCAGTAAGCGTGTTCGGCGCGGACATGGTCGGCAAAGAGAACAGCAAGAAACATGCCGCGTCTACACTGGCTCGCTTCGTGCTTCGTCTATCGGAACCACGGAGGTTCCGCATGCTCACCCGTCGTGCCGCTCTCTTCGCCAGCGCTGCCATCCCCTTCGCGCGCGCAGCCCGGGCGCAGCAGCCGTCGACCCTTCGGATCGCCATGACCCTGGCCGACATCCCGGTGACCGACGGCGCGCCCGACCAGGGCACCGAAGGCATCCGCTTCATGGGCTACACGCTCTACGACCCGCTGGTGGCGTGGGACCTCAGCTCGGCGACCGAGCCCGCCAAGCTGGTGCCTGGTCTGGCCACGAAGTGGTACCAGGACCCGGCCGACCCGACGAAATGGCTCTTCGAACTGCGCCAGGGCGTGAAGTTCCATCACGGCGCGCCCTTCACCGCCGACGACGTGATCTTCAGCCTCGACCGCACGCTGAACGACAAGTCGCCCGCCTTCGATCGTCTCGGCCGCAGCGTGCTGATCGCCTCCGTCTGGCCGCTGGTCGGTTACCGCAAGATCGACGACTACAAGGTCGAGATGCAGACCAACGGCGTCGACACCATAATGCCGTCACTGCTCAACCGTTTTACCGTCGCCAGCGCTGACAACTTCGAGAAAGTCGGCAAAGATTGGCAGGCCTATCGCAAGTCGCCGTCCGGCACCGGCCCGTGGAAAATGAAGGCATGGACGCCCCGCGAGCGCGCCGAACTCGAGCGCAACACCGACTACTGGAACAAGGACCGTATTCCCAAGAGCGAGCGCCTGGTGCTGCTGCCGATTCCTGACGCGTCGACCCGCACGGCCGCGCTGCTTTCCGGCCGCGTCGACTGGATCGAGGCGCCGGCGCCAGACTCGATCGAGAAGCTCAAGGCCGGCGGCTGCAAGATCGAAACGAATGCAATTCCGCATATGTGGCCTTATACGCTCAGCATGCTGCCCGGCGCGCCGACCGCGGACATTCGCGTGCGCAAAGCGCTCAACCTCGCTATCGACCGCGACGCCATCGTGAAGGTGCTGAACGGCCTCGCAGTGCCGGCAGTCGGCTGCGTCCCGTCCGACCACCCGTGGTTCGGCACGCCTTCCTTCAAGATCAAGTACGATCCTACCGAGGCCAAGAAGCTGCTGGCCGAAGCGGGCTACGGACCCGGCAAGAAGCTCAAGACCAAGATCGCCATTTCGACCTCGGGCTCGGGCCAGATGTATCCGCTGATCATGAACGAGGCGATCCAGCAGCAATGGGCGGAGGTCGGCGTCGACGTCGAGTTCCAGGTGATGGACTGGAACGCGCTGCTGAACTTCATGCGCCAGGGAGCCAAGGCCCCCGAGGCCGCGCCGTTCGGCGCGATCAACGTCAGCTGGAACACGATGGACCCTCACAACGCCTTTATGCGCTTCGTCGACAGCCAGCAG
The DNA here is from genome assembly GCA_003153415.1 of Rhodospirillales bacterium. Lineage (GTDB taxonomy): Bacteria > Pseudomonadota > Alphaproteobacteria > Reyranellales > Reyranellaceae > Reyranella. Next base: position 16,548 of record PLYQ01000092.1, read on the forward strand.
GTCCCGCCCAAGGGCTCGAACTGGGGCTATATCAACGATCCTGAGTTCGACAGGCTCGCCAAGGAGGCGCGCAGCACCTCCGACCCCAAGGAGCTCGACAAAGTGCTGGCCAGGATCAACACCAAGATGGTCGACGACGCAGTGTTCGTCTGGGTGGTCCACGACGTATGGCCGAACGCCATCTCGTCGAAGGTCAAAGGCTACGTCCACCCCAAGAGCTGGTACGTCGACTTCTCACCGGTGACGGTGGGCTAACGCCTGCCACACGCGCTCGGGTGTCGCGGGCATGTCGAGATGTTCGACGCCGGCAGCGAGCAAAGCGTCGAGAATGGCGGCCATGATCGTCTGCGGGGCGGCGATGCAGCCAGCTTGGCCCGAGCCCTTGACGCCGAGCGGGTTGGCCAGCGTCGGCCGCTCGATCAGCGCGATATCGAATGACGGCAGGTCGTCGGCGCGCGGCAATGCGTAATCCATGAACGAACCGCTTAGCAGTTGTCCGGACGCCGGATCGTAGACGGTGTGCTCCAGCATTGCCTGGCCGATGCCCTGGGTGACGCCGCCCTGCACCTGACCTTCGGTCAGCAGTGGATTGATCAATCGGCCGTAATCGTCGACCGCGGTGTAGCGCAGCAGAGCGATGGCGCCAGTCTCGGGATCGATCTCGACTTCGGCGACATGGCAGCCGCTCGGGAAGGTGAAGACATCCGTCATGTTCATGACGTGGCCACCGAGTCCAAGGCCCATAACGTCAGGCAGGTTCGCCGGATCGGTGGCGGCCTTCGCCAGCGCCAGCAGGTCGATGCCGCGGTCACTGCCGCGAACCGCGAAGTGGCCGGCGGCGAAATCGATCTGGTCGGCCGAGGCTTGCAGTAGGTGCGCCGCCAGTAGGCGCGCCTTGGCGAGTGCCGAATCGATCGCTTTCACGAGCGCCGTGCCACCCATGTGCATCGACCGTGCGCCACCGTGACCGGCGCCGCTCTTCACCGCCTTCGTGTCGGCCTGCACATAACGAAACGTCTTCATCGGCAGGCCGAGCCGATCCGAAGCGATCTGGGCGTAGCTGGTCTCGTGGCCTTGGCCATTGGATTCCGTGCCGACGGCCAGGATCACGGTGCCGTCAGGTTCGAAAACGATCTCAGCGCCTTCGTTCGGTGCGCCGCGCGAGGTCTCGAGAAAGCAAGCGACGCCAATGCCACGCAGCTTGCCCGCCGCCTTTGAAGCGGATCGCCGTGCCTCGAAGTCCGCGGTTTCCCCGCGTAGAACCGCGGCATCGAGATTGGCGACGAAGCCACCAGAATCGATCGACATGCCCATCGCGGTCTTGTGGGGAAAGCTCGAGATCAGATTTTGCCGTCGCAGATCGGCGGGATCGCGACCAAGCTTGCGTGCAGCGGCCTCGATGGCGCGCTCCGTAATGTAGTTGGCCTCGGGCTTGCCGGCACCACGATAGGCATCGACCGGTACCGAGTTGGTGAAGGCCCCATGCACATCGACGCAAATCGAGGGAATGTCGTAGACACCGCCGTGTGCCGTCGAAGCGGCGACGGCCGAGGCACCCGGACCATTGCCGGAAAGATAGGCCCCCATGTCGGCCACCATGGTGACGTCGAGGGCCAGGATCTTGCCCGTCGCATCGAGCGCGATCGTCGCCGTCGCCTCGATGTCGCGCCCTTGCGTGCCTGCGATGAACTCCTCGGCGCGGTCAGCCACCCACTTGATCGGGCGGCCGAGCTTGCGCGCCGTCCACAGCAGCAGGATCCATTCGGGATAGAGGAAGTTCTTCATGCCGAAGCCGCCGCCGACGTCGGGCGCCGTGAGCTGGATGCGCTCGGCCGGCACCTTGAAGATAAACTCGGCGAGCTGGCGGCGGATGCCGTGCAGGCCCTGCCCGGTCAGCATCAGCTCCATCGTCTGCGTCGCGGCGTCATAGCGCCCGATGCCGGCGCGCGGCTCGATTGGCGCCACGACGAGGCGGTTGTTCATCACCGTGACCTCGACGACGTGCGCAGCGCTCTTTATCGCCCGCGCAACGGCCTCGCGGTCGCCCTTCTGGAAATGGAAGGCAAGATTGCCTGGGGCCTCGTTCCAGATTGCCGGCGCATCGACGGCCAGCGCGGCACTGGCGCCAACGACGGCAGGCAGTGCCTGGTAGTCGACTTCGACCAGCTCGGCCGCCTCGCGCGCGATGTCAGGCGTGTCGGCGACGATGAAAGCCACCGGATCGCCGACATGCCGCACGCGGCCCTGGGCCAGCGCGAAGCGCGGCGGCACGATCAATGGCTTGACCGCCGCCATGCAAGGCATCGGGCCAAGCCCGTCGGCGGCGAGATCGGCCGCCGTGTAGATGCCGCGTACCCCGGGTAAGGCAGCGGCTTTCGAAGCGTCGATGCTTTTTATGAGCGCATGGGCATGCGGCGAGCGCAGTACATAGCCGTGAAGCTGGCCCACCTCGTCGATGTCGGCGACGTAGTGGCCACGTCCCAGCAGGAAGCGGCTGTCTTCCAGCCGCCGCACCGAGCGGCTGCTGGTTTCAATGCTGGTGTCCATGCCTCATCGTACCCGCGACTGCGCCCAACCGATATAGAGGCCGGCGCAAACGATGATAGTGGCACCCACCCAGCCCAGGAAATCGGGGAAGTCGCCGAAGAAGACGTAGCCCACGATCACCGAGCCGATGAGCTGCACGTACTGGAACGGCGAGACGATGTTGGCCGGGGCATAGGTGAGCGAGCGCGCCACGAAATAGTGCCCGAGTGCACCCAGCACGCCCATTCCGCAGAAGTAGATGATGTCGCGCGCGCCTTCAGGGGTCTTCCAGATGAAGGGCAGGACCAGCAGCATGCCGAAAGCGCCGATCACCGAACTGTAGATCGCCGAGGTCTCAGGCGGATCGGCCGTGGAGATCTGCCGCGTCAGGACCTGATAGATCGCGTAGCAGGCCGCACTCACTAGCACGAGCAGCGAGGCCCAATGATAGAGCTCGGTGCCTGGCCGGATCACGAGCACCACGCCGCCAAAGCCCACGGCCAGCGCCGTCAGACGACGGATCGTCGTGCGTTCGCCCAGCATCGCCCAGGCAAGCGGGACCACCATGAGCGGTGCGGTCAGGGTGATGGAAGCCGACTTGGCGAGCGGGATATAGGTGATGGCAACAAAGTTGGTGGCGTTGGAGGTGAACAGCATCAGCGAACGGAAGAGCTGGGTGATCGGGTGCCGCGTACGGAGCATGCGCAGACCGAAACGCGGCACGAAGAACGCCAACATGAAGATGATGTGGCCGAAGGCCCGCGCCCACGAGACCTGCAGGGGGCTGTACTCGGCGCCAAGGACCTTGGCGAAGCCGCCCATCACAGGAAACAGCAGACCGGCGCCGCACATGAACAGGATGCCAGCCAGAATGCGGTGGCCGGGGGGTGCCGTTTCGCTGCTCATCCCCCTCACCATGCAGAGCCCGACATGGCCCTGCAACAATCGAGCCGTGCGGTGGACTCACGCGAGGCTTGCGATAAGCTCCCGCCAAACCCACGGAGGATATCCATGATCGATCTGCATTATTGGCCGACGCCCAACGGCAAGAAGGTTACCATCCTGCTCGAGGAACTCGGCATGCCGTACAAGATCGTGCCGGTGAACATCGGCCGCGGCGACCAGTTCAGCGCCGCATTTCTGGAAATGAACCCCAACCACCGCATGCCGGTGATGGTCGATCACGAACCGAAAGACGGCGGCAAACCGATCGTGATCTTCGAGTCGGGCGCCATCATGATGTACATCGCCGAGAAGGCCGGGAAGTTCTATCCGCAGGACGTGCGCACCAAATACGAAGTGAACGAGTGGCTGATCTGGCAGATGGCCAACCAGGGCCCAAAGTCCGGCGAGTGCGGCCATTTCCGGCGCGTCGACCAGGCGACGCAGGGCGACCAGAAATACGCCATCACTCGCTTCACCGATGAAGTGAATCGCCTCTACGGCGTGCTCAACAACCGGCTCTACAAGCACAAGTATCTGGCCGGCGCCCAGTACACGATCGCCGACATGATCTGCTATCCGTGGACGATCAACTGGAAGTTCCAGGGCCAGGACATCGAGGAGTTCAAGTACTTCAAGCGCTGGTTCGAGGAGCTGGGCGAGCGTCCGGCGGTGAAGAAGGGCATGGCGGTTGGCTCCGATCTCTCGGTCGACAACACCAAGCTGCCGCCCGAGGAGCAGGCCCGTATCCGCAAGATGATGTACAACCAGCGCGCCCGGCCGGTGCCGGCCTAGTCGCGATCTGACGAACGGTCCCTCGGCCCGTGGGCTGGGGGATCTTTCGCCAGCCATGTCTGAGGGCAAACCAGCCCTGCGTAGCCGCGGTAGTCGGCCGGTCCCTCTCGCTTTATTATGAACGCATGACTGACAACACGATCGCGGCCGGAACCGCCTCCGCGGCGGCAACCCAAGCCCCCTCCACCGCCTCCGTCAATTCAACGACCTTCGCGGTCATTCTTTCCCTCAGCTTCTGCCATCTGCTGAACGACATGATGCAGTCGNNGCCTCGATGCTGCAGCCGGTCGTGGGCCTCTACACCGACCGCAACGCGCAGCCCTATTCCCTCATGGTGGGCATGGGCTTCACGCTGGTGGGCCTCTTCCTGATGTCCCAAGCCAACACCTATCCGTCGATCCTCATGGCGGCGGCGCTGATCGGCATGGGTTCGTCGATATTCCATCCCGAGGCCTCGCGCGTGGCGCGCATGGCGGCAGGCGGCCGCTACGGCCTCGCGCAATCCCTGTTCCAGGTTGGCGGCAATCTCGGCCAGTCCGCTGGCCCGCTGCTCGCGGCCTTCATCGTCGTGCCGCGCGGCCAGCAAAGCCTGGTCTGGTTCTGTGGCGCGGCGCTGATCGCCATGACCGTCCTGTTCCAGGTCGGCAACTGGTATCGCGCCCGGCGCGCCGCCAGCAAGCCGGTCGTGCGCGGCAAGGCTGCTGCTTCCGCCTTCAGCGCGCCGCACGGGCTGACACGCGGCCGCGTCACCGTCACCGTTGTGCTCCTGGTGATGCTGCTCTTCTCCAAGAACGTCTATCAGGCGAGCCTCGGCTCCTATTACACCTTCTACCTGATCGCCAAGTTCGGCCTGTCGATCCAGACGGCGCAGTTCTATCTCTTCGCCTTCCTGATCGGCGTCGTAATCGGCACGCTTCTGGGCGGCCTGGTGGGCGACAGGATCGGCCGCATCCCGGTGATGTGGTTCTCGATCCTGGGCGCCCTGCCCTTCGCGCTGATCCTGCCGCACGCCAACCTCTTCTGGACCGGCGTGCTGGCCGTCACCGTGGCGATGATCATGGCCTCGGCCTTCCCGGCCATCCTGGTCTATGCCCAGGAGCTACTGCCCGGCCGGGTCGGGCTGGTGGCCGGCATGTTCTTCGGCTTCTCCTTCGGTTTGGGCGGCCTCGGCGCCGCCGCCCTCGGCAAGCTCGCCGACCTCACCAGCATCGCGACGGTCTACCAGGTGACGCCGTTCCTGCTATGCTTGGGCCTTCTCACGGCCTTCCTGCCGAAGCATCCCGGACGGCCGACTTACCCCAAGGTTTGAGGAGGCGTCCATGGACTCCCACGCCGACAAAGTTCGCCGTCCGCTTGATTCGAAGCCGGTCTCGCCCTCGCTGTTCGCGCATTTTGTGCTCCGGACCTCCAACCGGCCGGCCCTGGTCGACTGGTACTGCACGGTGCTGAACGCACATCTGGTGTTCGAGAACGACTACATCTCGTTCATCACCTACGACGACGAGCACCATCGCGTCGCCTTCGTCAACGTGCCTGGATTGAAGAAGGCGGCCGACGACAGCTGGGGCCTGAGCCACGTCGCCTACACGTTGGCCGATCTCGGCCAGCTGCTCTCGACCTACCGGCGGCTCAAGGCCAAGGGCATTCTGCCGGGCCGCACGATCAACCACGGTCCGACCGTCTCGATGTACTACTCCGATCCCGACGGCAACTCGGTCGAGCTGCAGGTCGACGCCTTCAAGACCAAGGCGGAGGCCGCCGGCTACTTCCAGACCCGGCCGTTTGCCGAGAACCCGATCGGCGTGCTGTTCGATCCCGACAAGATGCTGGCCGACTACGAGGCGGGCGTGCCTGAAGCGGAGATGCTGCGGCGCCCATAGCCCCGTAACGGGGGTGAACAGCGGAGGCGAACATGGCTGCACTCAACCACCTCATCATCCCGGCCAAGGACAAGCATGCCTCGGCCAAATTCCTCGCCACCATCCTGGGCGTCGAGGCCGGCCCCGAATGGGGACCCTTCATGCCGGTGCGCACCGCCAACGGCGTCACGCTCGACTTCGTGGACTCCAAGGACGTGCGCACCCAGCACTACGCCTTCCTGGTCGACGACCGCGAGTTCGATGCGGGGCTCACCCACCTGAAAAAGGACGGCATCAGGATATTTGCCGGCCCGCACAAGGAAGGTCCCGGCGAGATCAACCGCTACCATGGCGGACGCGGCGTCTATTTCGAGGATCCCAACGGCCACCTGCTCGAGTTGATCACCAGGCCCTACGGCGAGTCGCCGCCCTGAGGGTCGCCACGCCACTTGCGGCCTTGCTGGCCACGGTATTGCCCGCCGCAGCTCTGCCGGGCTGCGCCGACACATCGGACGCCTCGCGCATCGTCATCAGTGCCCCCTATCCGGTCGACATCGAGTATGGCTGCGACGGAAAGAAATGGACCGCCAGCAGAATTGAACCGTCGACGCCGCTCTCGCTGTGGATCTGGAACGACGCCTGCGGCACCGACCGCGACTCGCGGATCGCCAGGGTCGTCACCCGCACCGCCGAGGGGCCCATCGAGAAGCTCTACCGGCTGAGCTTCGGCCGCAGATACGTCGTGCATTTCAGCCGCGACGATGGCCTCTATGTTTTCCGCCAACTGACCCCGACGGCGGAGCCCAAGGCGGAGGAACCAACATGACCAAGCTCGTCTTATATTTCGCGCCCGGCGCCAGTTCGATGGCGGTGCACATCGCCTTGCACGAAACAGGTGCGCCGTTCGAGACCCATCCGATGTCCTTCCATGCCAAGGACATGGGCAAGCCAGAGTTCCTCGCCATCAATCCCGCGGGCAAGGTGCCGACTATGATGGTCGACGACAGGCCGCTCACCGAGGTCGCCGGCTGCCTGTTCTATCTCGCCAAGCGCTTTCCCGAGGCGAAGCTCCTGCCGCCAGTGGACATCGAGGCCGAGGCTCAGGCCGTCTCGTGGATGTCGTTCATCGCCTCGGCGGTCCATCCCGCGCGCCGTCTGGGTCTGGAGCACGTCACCGAAGTGTGGACGCTGGCCAACCGCAAGCTCGGCAAGGACGGCTGGGTGCTGGGCAGCTACTCGATCGTCGACATCCACCTCTTCCGCCTCTACTGGCGGATGGTCAACGCTCCGCGGCCTGCGCCCAAGGGCCTGGGCCATCTCGACGCGCTCTACGAGCGCATGATGGCGCGGCCGGCCGTCAAGAAGACGATCGAGGTCGAATCGGCTATCGGCTACGAGCTGCCAGCGTGAACGCGGCCTGGGACGACTGAGCTGCGGCAGCAGGTCCTGAATTATCATCGCCGGTCGTGCTAGGATCGACGCCAGTTTGGGGGAGTAGTCGATGCAGTTCGGATGGTTGACCCTGGGGCTGTCGCCGTCGCCCGCGGAGGACGCTGTCCGGATTGACCAGCAGATCGAGCAGGTCTGCTACGCCGAGGCGCTGGGCTTCAGCGACGTCTGGTTGACCGAGCACTATTTCACCGGCGAGAGCGTCTACAACGACTCGCTGATGTTTGCCGCGGCACTGGCGATGAAGACCAGCCGCATCCGCATCGGCTTTGCCGTAGTGCAGACGCCGTTCCATCATCCGGTGCGGCTCGCCGTCCAGCTCGCCCTGCTCGACAACCTCACCAAGGGCCGCATCGACGTCGGGCTGGGCAAGGGTACGGTCTACAACGAGTACGAATTCGTTGGTCACGGCCTGCGCAGCCACGACAGCCGCGAGCGTATGGAAGAGACCGTCGAGATCCTCGAGCGCGTCTGGCGCGAGGCGCCGTTCAGCTACGACGGCAAGTTCCACAAGGTGCACGTGCCCGAGCTCAGGCCCAAGCCCGTGCAACAGCCGGGGCCGCCAATCTGGCGCAGCGTCATCTCGCCCGCATCGTTCGAGGATTGCGGCCGGCTCGGCCTGCCCATCCTGACCGCGCGCCTGCCGGTGTCGCGCATCAAGGAGCGCTGGGCGCTCTACGCCAAGGGACTGGCCGCCGGCGGCCACGACGAGGCGACGCAACAGCGGCTCCTCGCCGCGAGCGCGCTGTGGCGTCACGTCTACGTCGCCGAATCAGACGCCCAGGCCGAGGACGAGCTCACCAAGCTTCTGTTCGAGACGCGCGACCACCTGATCCACATGCGCCAGGCCCACAACCCGCCCGACTTCACCATCGAGCCGGCCGCGCTCAATGCCTGGAACGATCCCAGCGTCTCCAACGATGAAGCGGTAGCCGAGGCGCTGAAGAACGGCGCGCTCTACGGCTCGCCCAAGCGCGTACGCGAGCAGGTGGCCGAGCTCAGGGACGCGGGCGTCCAGCACCTGCTCTGCCAGACCGGCTTCGGCGCCATGGAAAACGCACAGAATATCGCCTCGATGCGGCGTTTCGGCGAACAGGTGATGCCGGCGTTCCGCCACACTGCAGTCAACGGAGATCCGTCATGATCCTGGGATTGTCGCTGAAGACGTTCACCCTCTTCCACGTGGCCATCAGCCTAATCGGCATCGCCTCCGGCGGCGTGGTCGTGATCCGCATGATGGGCAGCCACCGGCTGGGCGGGACGAACCTGTTTTTCCTCATCACCACCATCGCCACGTCGCTGACCGGCTTCCTGTTTCCCTTCAACGGCATCAGTCCGGCGATCATCGTCGGCATGATCTCGCTCGGCGTGCTCGCCGTGGCGCTAGCGGCGCGCTACATCGGCTATCTCGACGGGCCCTGGCGCTGGATCTACGTGATCTCAGCCATGACGGCACTTTACTTCAACGTCTTTGTGGCCGTCGTGCAGGCGTTCGCCAAGATCGGCCCCCTGCACCAGTTCGCCCCAACCAGATCGGAACCACTCTTCGCGGTGGTGCAAGGCATCGTGCTCCTTTCGTTCATCGTGCTGGGCTACCAGGCGGTGAAGCGCTTCCACCCCGGGCGGGGGTGACGGCTTCGCTCAGCTGCACTTCTCGGTTCAGGCGTCGGCGTCGCTATCGTCTCGTCCGTCATCGTTTTCTCCAGTGGTCGGGGGTTTGGCGTGCTGGGCTGTGTCGGACACAGCCTGTTCGCTCTGCATCAGCGCGTAGTTTTCAGGGCTAAGCCGCTTGACGTCGGCCAGTAGCGCGAGGCCGATGTCGCGGCGGCCTTCGTTGAAGGCGGTGAGTTCCGGCGAGCCCGCCATGCTGGAGCGGAAGACTCCCGATTTGCCCAAAAGGCTCCAGACGATGCGCCGCCCGCGCAAATCGCCCATCAGTCAGCGGAAGGCCTCGTCGCGCTGCAGGCGTACTGATTTGGCGGCTTTCTCGGCGCGCTCGACATGGCGGCGATTGCCGGCGTCGTACTCGGTGTTACGCGTACTCGTACTCATGCGGGCGACAATACGCCCGACGATCTCGAATCGACGATTATGGTCGTTAGCCGCGATGCTACGGCTGCCGTCGTGCTAACGTTCGGCCCGTCACACGCAGAAAGAGGCGACGATGAAAACGCACGCCACGATCGCGCTATCGGTCCTGGCAGGAGTGGCGATCGGTGCCACCACCGTTCAGGCGCTCCATGCCCAGGCCAAGCCACCCGCCTTTGTCGTGGGTGAAATCAACGTCACGAACGCCGAGGCCTACCAGAAGGAGTACGTGCTGCCCGCTGTAAAAGCGATCGTCGACGGCGGCGGCAAGTATGTCGTGCGCGGCGGCAAGGTCGCCGGCCTGTACGGCGAGCCGCCCAAGCTCATTGCCATCATGGCCTTCGAGAGCTTGGAGAAGGCACAAGCCACCTTCGATTCGGCCGCTTACAAGGAGGCCAAGAAAGCCGGCGATAAATACGCCACTTTCCGCATTTACGCCGTGGAGGGCTTGGTCCAATAGGGCGTTCCCCTAGGCCCGGCCGCCAAAAAGGATTATCCTCGCCCGGCGAGCCGCAACAAAAGCGGCGTGGCGGCGTTATTCAGGACCAACGCCAAGATTAAGTAGCCACTGGAAGGAGCGACTTGCATGTCAGGGCCGCACCTCGGCATCACTGGCGGGATCGCCTGGTCGATAGAGAATATCCCTTACCGCTCGATCGCGCGCGACCGGGTGTGTCACGACCGGCGGCTGTTCTACATTCTAGCGTCCGCCTCCTTTATCGAGGTCACTTCGGACCTCTACACGCGCAATCTCGTCGAGTTCTTCCGCCACGACGGCGAAGTCGCCGGGTGGCTGGAGCATGTCTGGGTGCGCGAGGAACTTCAGCACGGCGCAGCGCTCAAGCGCTACGTCGAGACGGCGTGGCCGGACTTCGACTGGGAAGGCGCCTACCGGAACTTCGTGGCGGACTACGGCCGGATCTGCACGGCCGATCGGCTGGCCGGCACGAGAGCGCTAGAGATGGCGGCGCGCTGCGTGGTGGAGACCGGCACCGCCAGCTTCTACCGTATGATATCGGAGCAAAGCCGCGAACCGGTCCTTAGGCTGCTCGCCGCCAAAATCAGTGCCGACGAGGTCCGGCACTACAAGCACTTCTACCGCTATTTCCGGCGTTTCCAGGCAATCGAACGGCCGAGCCGGACGGCTGTGCTGCGCACGCTGTGGAATCGGACGACCGACATCGACGCCGAGGACGCCTTCTATTCGTTCAAGGCCGTGCATCTCGCCCATACCGGCGACATGGAGTTGCGCAAGGGTGACTACCAGACCTATCGCGATGGCGTCCGGCAGCTCGCCAGACGCCACTTCCCTCTCGCGATGTCGGTCAAGATGCTGCTGAAGCCACTTGGCCTCAACGCCATCGTCAGCCGCGCGGTGCTGCCGGCCGTCACGTCGGCGACGCGCTTCTTCCTGCTGCGACACACCGAAAGTCCCTGAACTGGGACGATTACCCCTGCCCCAACATCGCCTGCACGGCGTTCATGCCGCCGCCGACATCGATCTCCGACGCGGTCTTGACGCCCTTCACAAGCGACAGCCCCTGCTCCAGCACCGCCTGCTGGGCCTGCGTCTTGGCCCGCGCCTGGCGCAGGGCCTCGGCTTTCTTGAGGTCGACCATGACGGCCGTGGGCACGCCGGTCATGTCGGCGTAGGCGTCCATCGTGCCGTCGGGATCGAGACGGTCAAGCGCCTCGGGTCGCACCGCGCCGATCTGCGCGCCGAACTGCCAGAAGCGCTCGATGGCACCGGTTGCCGCCGCCTTCTGTGCCGAGGCGAGCAGCGAGATGAACTCGACCTGTAGATGGGTGGCGCGGATGCTTTGCGGCGCCGGCGGAATCCCGCCGTTGCGCGACATGATGTTGAAAACGCGCCGCACCAGCGGATCGAGCAGTTCGTCGTGCAGACGCTCGAGCACCGGCCCCAGCGTCAGCATCTTCTCTTCATGCCGCCCGTCGATCTCGCGCGCGGTGATCTCGCGGCGATCCGATTCGGCCATCATCAGGAAAAGATCGGCGTAGAAGGCACGCTTGATGCGCTCCTGCGTCTCGGCGATGTCGGCTCCCAGTGCACCGAGATCGATGCGTACGTCGATCGCCGGCCTGAAACCCTGACCCGACGGGTCGGCAACATAGGTGATGCCGCCCGGCAGGAGCGTCGCGGGCTCGTTCTTGATGCTCGGCGGCCCGACCATCGGCGGCTTGACCTGCCTGTCGACCGCCTCGACCTTGCGCCGCTGCTGGACTTGCAATTGCTGGGCGTCGCCCAACGCCGTCCAGCCCGGGCCGCTGCCCCAGGTGTCGGAGCCGACCACGTCCCAGCGCGGCGCCATGCAGGGAAATTCCGCGTAGCCCGAGATCCGCAGCAGCGGGCGTTCCCCCTGCTGACCACGCTCGAACCACACCGACCGATATAGCAGGTGCGAGGAGACCTGGCCGTTCCAGTCATGATTTCCGCCGCGCACCGTATTCGGATTGGGTTCGATGGCGTGCACGATCTCGGGCTCGAGATCGAGCTGGCCGGCGTTATAGGCGGCGCGAATGCCGGGAGAGACTGAATCGCGGCCGAAGGTGTCGACGATCTGGCGCACCGTCCACCATACCGTGCGGTAGAGCGTGTCGACGGCGAGCCGGCGCGAAGACGCTAGCCAATATTCACCAGCGGTGAGCGTGTAACCCCGCACCGTGTCTTCTTCATCCTCGTCGACCCAGAGGGCCGCCGTGCCAAAGACGCCGAGCTCTCTGTAGAGCGTGTGCAGGCAGTTGTAGAGGTTCGACTTGGCGAAAGACATGCAGGACGCGGCGCTGCACCTCGTCGAGCCATGCTCGGGCATCAGCGTCGGCATTCGCCACGTCGTCGGCCAGACGAAGACGGAACCACGGGCGTGCCGGCGAGGAGATGCCCGCCATCATGCCCGAAGCCATGACCCGCGCGGCCAGCAGCGGTGTATTGTCGATGATGCGCTGGTCGCGCCGCCGGCCACGCTGGCTGTCGTTGGCCGTAACCAGGAACTTGCCCCGGCGCGGTGCGAAGTGAGCCGAGAGGTCGCGCCAGGTCGACCAATAGCCGGTGCGGTCGCGATCGAGCGCCGCCAGCCGGTTGACGAAATAGCTTCTGAGGTCGTCGAGATTCTGAGCCGCCACGGGGATACCCAACTACTGTTACGCTTACACTCCCGCGGCGGCCCAGCCTCCGCGCGGACCTGGAACCACTGACCCAGCAAGGTCTTGAAGCTCGTACTGGCCGGAGCGAGCACGCCCTGCGCCGATGTTGCGATTGTGCTGCCGTAGCCCGCCGAAGCGCGTGCCTTGGCGGCCGCGGCAGCCGCGGCGGCGCTCACGGCCTTGTCGGCCATCTGCGGAGGTGGCGGAGGTGGCGCCGGCATCGGTGGCAGCGGCGGCACGTAAGGGGCGGACGGCGAGTTCAAAATTCCCATGCGCGCGACCATACGCCCAAGAGGCCGCAAACGACGATTATGGTCCTTAGCGTATTTGCTCGCCGGCCATGCAAGCGGAGTTATCGGCTCGGCAGCGACATCGGCGGGGCTTGCAGAGTCACAACTCTGGGAGCGGCCGAAGAGGCCGCGACGAGAAGCTCAGTTCGCCTTCGCGCCCGGAACGACAACGCTGGCGAGCAGCTTGTCGGGCACGGCCGACGCGAGGCCGACGATGAGGCTGCTGCCGTTGACGCCGATGACGTGCTGGCTGCCACCGGCGAAGGTCGGACCGCCGCCCTTGGCAACGACGTCGACAACCTGAAATTCCTTGCCTTGGAAGGTGACCATGCGGCCCGGCGCCGGCGCCACGCCTTTGTCAAAACCGAGTTCGGTCGAGTCGACGTGCGTGTCGGCGATTACCTGCACACCCGGCGCGACAGGGGAAGGCGGAACGGGCGCAACGGCGCTCCGTGGCAAGGCAGGCAGATCGGTCAGGGGTGCGGGCGGCGCGTTGCCGCCCGGAATGACCGCCAGGCCGTTGATTTGCTGCGCCAAGGCCGGTCCGGCAACCGCTAGGATCAATCCTACCGCCAAAGACAACATGCGACAGCCGTACGACATCATCCCCTACTCAAGCCTAGGCCGGCGGCGCTGGCTTGGACGAACCAGACAGCCAGTATTGATTTTTAGCACTGCGGCTGCAAAACGGCAACCCAGCCTTTGGGGGTTATGTAATTGCATCGATGCCCCGACGATCGCGCCCTCCTACTATGCGGTGGGGCTGAGATAGTGGATCGTGCCAGCCTGCAACAAGGAGCACACATGACCGCCCAGCGCCGCATTGCCGCCGTCGCCCTCACCGGCACCCTGACCCTGTCGATCGCAGCCGTTGCCCAGAGTGGTGAGGCCAATTTCTGGCTGAAGGGCTCACCCAACAACATCACGGGCTGCATCGCCTTCGACGCGCAGTTCACCCGCAAGCACACCTTCAACCTGGTCAACGGCCAGGCCTCGATCACCTCGCCGGGCGGTCTCAACACCAATCTCACCCTGGTGCGGCCGGACGTCTACCAGACTCAGCTCCAGCTCGGTCAGTTGAACATGACCATCGTGGCCGACCTCGCTTCGACGCCCAAGACGCTGACCGTCAAGGATTCGAACCTAGGCTGTGCCTGGTCGGCCGTGAAGGAATAGCCCGCCCTGCAAAGCAAAGCGGGCGACCCATCGCTGGATCGCCCGCCTGTTCGATCTTGAAGCGAAAGCCCTCGATCACGTCATCGCGTTAGCGACGTTGCTCAGCACGTTGGTGACCTTGCCGCCGACCGTGCTCATCGCGGTGATCGCGGCGACGGAAATGAGGGCTGCGATCAGAGTATATTCGATCGCCGTGGCGCCCCGTTCGCTCTTCATCAGGCTGCGGAAAATGGACAGCATTCATATCTCCTTATGACTTCTCTCGACCCGCTCGAGGCCAAACGGTTCGGACCCTGGGAACGGTCCGGTCGCCGGACACCGGCGTCAGGGCGTAATTGCCCCTTACTTCACGCACTCACTCAATAAGTCTCCATAACCTACTGAGTCGCGACAAGTTTGGTACGTTACNNTGCATGACATGCATGTGGACCTGCACGGACTTGACGCCGGCCACCTTGCCTGCCGCGGCGCCATAGTTGTCGAGCACCGCCTCGCTGGGCACCACGCCCCACAGGTGAACCACGCCGTCCTTGGCCACCACATCGGCACGTCTTGCCAGTGACCAGCTTTTCCCCGACACGGCCGCCACCACGGCGGCGCGCAACGCCTCGTCGCTGGGCGGCGCAGACTTGGGGGTCGGTGATGTCGCGGATGTTGGCTCGCGCGACAGCAGGGCCTGCAGCAGGTCGGCGCGGCTCACCACCCCCACGACCTTGCGATCGCGCAGGATGGGGACGCGCTTGACGTGATGCTTGAGCATCAGCCCGGCGATGTCGCTGAGACTCGCGTTCTCGTCGGCCGTGACGACGTCGCGGGTCATAATCTCGGCCACTTGGCGGGTGAGCGTCTGGGCGTGGGCCGCCGCAGCCACGCTGTCGTCGGCGAGCCCGCGCTGCAGCCCGTCGGAGATGGGACCGGCCGGGCGCGTGCCCTCCTTGATCACGTCGGCCTCGCTCACGATCCCGATCATGATGCCGTTGCCGTCGAGTACGGGCATGGCGCTGACGCGGGTGTTGACCAGCAGCTTAGCCGCTTCATAGACCGTGGCGGTAGCGGCGATCGACGTCACTCCATCCGACATCACATCCTTGGCGCGCATGGCAACCCTCCGTTGAACCTCGGGGCCAGTATTGCCCATCTGCGGGTTGTTTTGTTGATCGAGATCAAGGCGATCCGCCCGATTCGCGGTCAAATGAGCGGCATGGAAAGGTCGGTTCTCTACTACTGTCCGGCGAGCGGCCAGACGATGCGTGCCGTCATTGGCGCGCCTACCCGTGATCCGCATGTTTTCGTGGCCCATAGCTGCGGTTCCTGCGGCCGGATTCATCTGATCAACCGCGCGACGGGCAGGCTGTTGTCCGAGGCGCTGAGACCTCAAACCGCAGACCCGGCTGACCGGACAACGGCTGAGGTTCACGCCGCCGGCGCCTAGTTCACGTACGGGCGCGCGCCCAAAAAAGGCGGCCACGAGGGCCGCC